>CAWVRW010000023.1:0-37898 GCA_963933105.1 uncultured Formosa sp. | reverse complement strand
ACCTTGGCAAGGTGATGCTCTACCCCTGAGCTACTTTCGCAATTTTTTAATGAACGGTTCTCTACTATTATATAGAGAGGTGCAAATTTAATACAATTCTTAGAATAGCAAAGTTTTTTTAAACTTTTTATCCTCTTTTCTTTTTGGTCAACATTCGCTTGATTTCATTCAATTTCATCAAGGCCTCAACGGGTGTCAACGTATCAATATCAATCGCCTCTATATCAGATTTTAAAGCCTCTAGCATGGGATCATCCAAATTAAAAAAGCTCAGTTGCATCTCGCTATCCAAGTCTTTTACTTTGGCTGTCAGCTCATCACTCGAATGTGATTTCTCGAGCTGTTTCAGAATTTGTTGTGCACGGTGTAAGACCTGTGGTGGCATCCCTGCCATTTTTGCCACATGAATTCCAAAACTGTGGTGACTGCCGCCCTTTACCAACGTTCTCAAAAACAACACATTATCTTTAAGTTCTTTAACAGACACATTGTAATTTTTAATCCGATCAAAAGTTTCAGTCATTTCATTCAACTCATGGTAGTGGGTCGCAAATAAGGTTTTGGCATGCGAAGGATGTTCGTGCAAGTATTCGCTAATCGCCCAGGCAATTGAAATCCCATCATAGGTACTCGTCCCACGACCAATTTCATCCAACAACACCAAACTGCGTTCTGAGACATTGTTTAAGATCGAAGCAGTTTCGTTCATCTCTACCATAAAGGTCGATTCGCCCATCGAAATATTGTCACTCGCCCCTACCCTTGTAAAAAGCTTGTCGATCAATCCGATGCGGGCACTTTTGGCGGGCACAAAACTTCCAATTTGAGCCAAGAGGACAATCAAAGCCGTTTGGCGTAAAATAGCCGACTTACCAGACATATTAGGCCCTGTAATCATAATGATTTGTTGGGTGTCTCGGTCTAGAAACACATCGTTCGCCACATAAGTTTCTCCAAGTGGTAACTGCTTTTCAATCACCGGGTGACGTCCTTGTTTGATGTCCAAATCAAAAGACGCATCTATTTCTGGGTACACATAGTTGTTTTGTTGTGCCAAATGTGCAAAAGATCCCAAACAATCCAATTGTGCAATCAGTTGTGCATTTTGCTGCACTTGTAAAATATACGAATGCATCCAAGTAACCAGCTCAGAAAACAGCGTTTGTTCGATGACTAAAATACGATCTTCAGCGCCTAGTATCTTACTTTCATACTCTTTGAGTTCTTCCGTAATATAACGTTCCGCATTGACCAAAGTTTGCTTTCGAATCCACGTTTCAGGCACCTTGTCTTTATGCGAATTCCGAACTTCAATATAGTAGCCAAACACATTGTTAGAAGCGATTTTAAGCGATGTGATCCCAGTTGCGGCACTCTCGCGTTCCAACATTTTGTTTAAATAATCTTTTCCAGAAAATGCAATCGCACGCAAACTTTCCAATTCTTCAGAAGCAGAAGAAGCGATGCTGTTTCCTTTCAGGATATTTACGGGCGCATCTTCATTGAGCGTTTCCTTAATTTTTTCTCGCAATAATTCACAACTTTGAATTTGCTCGCCAATGCGTTTTAAATCTTCATTCTCACAGTTGGATGCCAAGGCTTTGATGGGCACAATGGCTTCCAAATAATTTTTTAAGTGCACCACTTCGCGTGGATTCACTTTCGCCGTGGCTACTTTTGAGATCAGGCGTTCCAAATCGCCTACTTGCTTGATATAATTTTGCGTTTTCTGGAGTGCTACTTCGTGGTCCAAAAAATACTGCACCACTTCGTGACGCGCTTTTATTTTTTCTTGTGATTTGAGTGGCAATGCCAACCAACGTTTTAACAAACGCCCGCCCATCGGTGAAATCGTATGATCGATCACATCTATTAAGGTTACGGCATTGGCATTGGTGGAATGGTAAAGCTCTAAATTTCGAATGGTGAATTTGTCCATCCACACATAATCACCTTCTAAAATACGCTCAATTGCGGTGATGTGTTGCAGCTTGTGGTGCTGAGTCTCCCCCAAATAATGCATGACCGCCCCAGAAGCTACCACGCCTTGCGCCAAGGCCTCAATTCCAAAGCCTTTAAGCGTTTTGGTTTGGAAATGTTTACAAAGGGTTTCGTTGGCATAATCGTCCTGAAATACCCAATCTTCTAAATAGAAGGTGTGGAAATTAGTTCCAAAAGTATCGTTAAAAGTACTTCGTTTTTGTTTTTCTATGAGGACTTCACTCGGGTTAAAATTTTGAAGGAGTTTGCCTATATATTCAGCCGAACCTTGAGCTGTGAGAAATTCTCCCGTAGAAACATCTAAAAATGCCACCCCGATTGTTTTTCCAAAATAGACGGCCGCTAAAAAATTATTGGTTTTAGAACTTAAAACCTCATCATTTAGCGCCACCCCTGGCGTAACGAGTTCGGTAACGCCTCGCTTGACAATTGATTTAGTGAGTTTTGGATCTTCCAATTGGTCGCAAATCGCAACCCGCTCCCCTGCTTTGACCAATTTTGGCAAATAGGTATTGAGCGAATGGTGCGGAAATCCTGCCAATTCGGTTTCACTTTCGCTGCCTGCGCCGCGTTTGGTTAAAATAATATCTAATATTTTAGACGCCTTGACGGCATCACTTCCAAAAGTTTCATAAAAGTCGCCGACTCGAAATAACAACAACGCATCAGGGTACTTGACCTTGATGGCATTGTATTGCTTCATTAAAGGAGTGACTTTCTTCGTTTTATTTGCCAATGGGGTTCTTGTTTTTATGCCTTACTTTTGTAACTAAGTAAGAATGCTAAAGTAATTAAATTTAGCCTTTTTATAAAACTAAGTTTATTAAGATTTAAAACACGCATGCGAAAATTAGAAAATAGCGAATTGGAACGCTTATCAGTCGAAGGGTTTAAGGCCGTTGAAAAAACGCCGCTAATTGTGATTTTGGATAACATTCGAAGTTTAAATAATATTGGAAGCGTCTTTAGAACCAGTGATGCCTTTCGAATTGAAAAAATTTATCTCTGTGGGATTACGGCAACACCCCCTCATAAAGACATTCAAAAAACAGCTTTGGGAAGTACCGAATCTGTCGAGTGGGAATATGCCGAAAGTACTGAAGCACTTGTGCATACCCTACAATCTAAAAAGGTTCAAGTGATTTCCATTGAACAAGCAGAAAACGCGACGATGCTTCATGAATTCACTCCCAAACCAAACACAACTTATGCCTTGGTTTTTGGAAACGAAGTAAAAGGCGTCTCTCAAGACGTTGTAAATCTCAGTGACGAAGTGATTGAAATTCCACAATATGGCACCAAGCATTCGCTGAATATATCGGTGAGTTGTGGGGTGGTGTTATGGGATTTGTTTAGTAAATTAGACTAGGAACAAATTTGCTCTAAAATCCAAAGGTAGTCCACACGGTTTTTGATGAAATCTCTGTTAGAAATGTCAATGATTTTTACATTAAACTCCGGATGCTTTTGTATAAATTCCAGATAACCTGAATTGATTTTATCCAAATAACTCGACTCGATGGTTTGCTCGTAGTCACGCCCTCTCAGTCTGATATTCTCTTGTAAGCGTTCGGTGTTTTGATAGAGATAAATGTATAAATCGGGCCTTGCAATGTCTTTATAAACCTGATAAAATAATTTTCTGTACAATACAAATTCATCTTCACTCAAAGTGATTTTTGAAAAAATAAGCGACTTAAATACGTCGTAATCACTGACAATAAAATCTTTAAATAAATCTAATTGCGACAAGTCATCTGATATTTGCTGGTAGCGATCGGCCAAAAAAGACATTTCTAAAGTAAAGGCGTAGCGCGTCGCATCTTCATAGAATTTTGGTAAAAAAGGATTGTCCGCAAAACGTTCCAGAATTTTTTTAGCATTAAAATCATGGGACATCATGTGTGCCAAGCTTGTTTTTCCTGCGCCTATATTTCCTTCTATGGCGATGAAATTATAGTTTGAAAAATCAAATATTTGCATTGGGTTTTTCAAATGTGATTCTGAAAGTGTCAATTGGCTTTCATCTGTACACTGATCCAACAACGTTCGAATGGATTCTTTTAAAATTGGGTGTTCAAAATCGGGAGCAATGTCCATGAGCGGCTGTAACACAAAAAGCCGTTCTTGAAGTCTGGGATGTGGCAACTCCAAACGTTCTGATTTTGAAATCAAGCTGTCATAAAACAACAGGTCCAAATCAATGGTTCGAGAGTGGTATTGACCATCTTCGTGACGAATGCGTCCTAAGCTTTGCTCAATTGCCAACAGTTTATCCAATACTTCAGAGGCATTTAACAGGGTGGAAATCTTGAGACATCCATTGATAAAATCATCCCCCTCAAATCCCAACGCTGGCGTTTGATACAACTTCGATAGTTGCTGGATACTGCCTATTTGGGTATGGATGGCATCAACAGCCGTTTGAAGGTGATTTAGTTTATCACCCTTGTTACTTCCAATCCCAATTAAAACCGTTTTTTCGTGCATCATATGAACTAGCAAAATAACTAAAAGAAAAATTAATATGAGGGGTTTGTCTAAGTATTTATTGACAATTTAACTTCCATTTAAAAAGTCAACTTAAGACACGTTTAAGCCCACAACCAGTCCTTCGTTACTTCTTACATTAAATACTGTATTGTCTTCAAAAATAAGATACTGCCCCTTGATCCCTTTGAGGACTCCCGTATACTCAGGTGTTTTGGTCAGGTTCAAACTTTTTGGTTTTTCAGGGTATTTCTGAACGGGGAATTCTAATTTAAGTGGTTTTTGATTGGCTAAAAAATAGGATTTTGATTCCTCTGGGATGTACTCCGATAAGCGTTGTCGCCAATCTTCTAAATTTTCATCGGGTGCCGTGCCTTTGAGCATTTCGCGCCAATTGGTTTTATCGCTTACATATTTTTTAAGCGCAACTTCCGTCACCCCTGCCAAATAGCGGTTGGGAACTTCTACAATTTCCAACGCTTCTTGTGCCCCTTGATCGATCCAACGTGTGGGTACTTGGGTTTTCCGAGTGACGCCTACTTTCACGTTGCTAGAGTTCGCTAAATACACAATATGCGGTTGAAGCTGAACGCGTTTTTCATACTCCAAATCGCGTTCTTCTTGATCGAGATGTGCTTTGCTGAGTTCGGGGCGCATGATCCAATCCGCCGCTTGAGGCAGTTCGAAAAAACAAGATTTACAAAATCCTTGTCTAAAAATAGGCGCTTCACTGCTGCAGTTCAAACACTGGTATTTGACAAAAGAAAGCGTCAATTTCTTGTTTAATAATTGGTTCATATTTAGAATGTCATTTTCAAGCACCAGAAAATATTGAATAGGCTTTGAAAACTCCGTTTCCATTTTAGTTAAAACTCCTTGATACAGCATTAGCAAATTTTTATTACATTTAGCATGTAAATATATACAATTATATGGCAATTCCATTAGTGAATTCTGTGGCATCATGGGTTTTAAAGAAACGATTTCATCAAATCGATTTGTTTCTAAAATATCCGCATGAAGTTCAAAATGAACTGCTTATGAATTTAGTGTCGATTTCAAAAGATACCGAGATTGGAAAAACTTACGATTTTAAATCCATTCGTAATTACCGCGACTTTTCTCAGCGCATCCCTGTTTCGACCTATGAAGATTACCAAAATTTAATAGAACGCTCCCGAAAAGGTGAAAAAAATATATTTTGGCCAAAACCCATCAAATGGTTTGCAAAATCAAGCGGAACAACCAGCGCAAAAAGCAAGTTTCTCCCTGTCAGTATCGATTCTTTAGAAGATTGTCACTATGCGGCAAGTAAGGATTTACTGTGTATGTATTTGAATAACAACGAGGGTTCTACCCTATTCAATGGGAAAAATTTACGCTTGGGAGGCAGCAAAGAACTCTATGAAGAAAACGGAACCATCTTCGGAGATTTGTCTGCAATCTTGATTCATAACATGCCTTTTTGGGCAGAGTTTAGCAGTACGCCAAGCAACAAAGTTTCCTTGATGAGTGATTGGGAATATAAAATGCAGGCGATCGTTAATGAAACAATCAATGAAAATGTGACCAGCCTTGCCGGCGTACCTTCTTGGATGTTGGTGCTGCTTAATAATGTTTTAGAAACTTCTGGCAGTAAAACAATTTTAGACGTTTGGCCGAATCTGGAAGTGTACTTTCATGGTGGTGTGAGTTTCCTGCCGTACGTCGATCAATTTAAATCCATCATTCCTTCAAATTCCGTGAAGTATTATGAGATCTATAATGCTTCCGAAGGCTTTTTTGCGATTCAAGATCGGAACCATTCAGATGAGCTTTTATTGATGTTGGATTACGGTATTTTCTATGAGTTTATTCCTATGAAAACTTATGGAAGTCCAACCGAAAAAGTAATCCCTTTGTCGGAAGTTGAAGTGGGAGAAAATTATGCCATTATTGTGACGACCAATGCCGGACTGTGGCGTTATAAAATTGGGGACACGGTGACGTTTACTTCTGTAGCGCCCTATCGGATTAAAGTGACTGGTAGAACCAAGCATTTTATAAATGTGTTTGGCGAAGAATTAATCATTGAAAATACAGATAAGGCGATAAAAATAGCCACGCAAAAAACCAAAACAGAAATTGTCGATTACACGGCTGCACCCATATTTATGGAAGGTAAATCTAAAGGGGCGCATGAATGGATAATCGAGTTTAAAACTCCGCCAAAGGACCTCGCCTATTTTGTAGAACTTTTAGATAATTCTCTGAAATCCTTGAATTCTGATTACGAAGCCAAGCGCTTTAACAATATAACCTTAAATATGCCAAAAGTTCATATGGCACAAGAAGGATTGTTCTATAAATGGATGAAACGAAATAACAAATTAGGCGGTCAACACAAAGTGCCACGCCTGTCCAATTCGCGTCAATTTTTAGAGGAGCTCTTAGAAATGAATTAAGACACTGCTTTCAAACGTTTTATTTGGGTACGTGACAAGTGTTTTTTAACATAGGCTTCATTCACTACCAAGGCCGTTTCGTCACTGCTTGGCATTACAAACATGGCGTCGGTTAAAATTTCTTCACACAAAGAACGTAATCCACGCGCACCGAGCTTGTATTCAATGGCTTTCTTGACAATAAAATCTAAGGCATCGTCTTCAAAAGACAAGGCAATTTCATCCATTTCAAAAAGCTTTTTATATTGCTTTACAAGGGCGTTTTTGGGTTCTGTTAAAATCGCTCTTAAGGTTTCCTCGTCTAAAGGGTTCATGTATGTCAACACCGGCAAACGCCCAATAATTTCTGGGATCAATCCAAAATCTTTTAAATCTTTTGGGATGATGTATTGCAATAAATTTTCAGTGTCAATTTGTTCTTCATCATGCGAAGCCTTGTAGCCAATGGCAGACATATTGAGGCGTTTTGAGATATGACGATCGACGCCATCAAACGCACCTCCAGCGATGAATAAAATATTTTCTGTATTGACTTCTATGAATTTTTGATCTGGGTGTTTACGACCGCCTTTTGGTGGAACATTCACAACCGTTCCTTCTAATAATTTTAAAAGGGCTTGTTGTACGCCTTCTCCAGACACATCACGTGTGATGGAAGGGTTGTCGCTTTTACGGGCAATTTTATCAATTTCATCGATAAAAACAATGCCACGTTCGGCTTTTTCTTGATCGTAATCTGCCGCTTGCAGTAAACGTGTAAGCATGCTTTCTACATCTTCACCCACATAACCTGCTTCGGTAAGTACTGTCGCATCGACGATGGCTAAAGGCACGTTGAGCATTTTTGCAATGGTTTTGGCCATCAGAGTTTTTCCGGTCCCTGTTTGCCCTACCATAATAATATTACTTTTTTGGATTTCGATATCGTCCTCCGTAGGCGGTTGCAACAAACGTTTGTAGTGGTTATACACTGCTACAGACATAACTTTTTTGGTTTGCTCTTGCCCAATAATATAAGAATCCAAAAAGGCTTTGATTTCTTGGGGTTTTTTGAGCATGACATCCGAAGTGAGTCCGCTGCCTTTGTCTTGCTTTGCTTCTTCAAGAACAATGCCATTGGCTTGCTCTATACAGCGGTCGCAAATGTGCGCATCAATTCCTGCAATGAGTAAATTGGTGTCGGCTTTTTTCTTGCCACAAAATGAACAGTCTAATTCTTCTTTTGCCATAACTCCTTAGGGGTGTTTTTAACTTCGCGTTAATATTTCGTCAATCATACCGTATTCTAAAGCCTTATCAGATTTCATCCAATAATCACGGTCACTATCTTTGTACACTTTGTCGTATTCTTGACCAGAGTGTTTGCTGATGATTTTATAAAGTTCTTCTTTTAAAATTAAAATTTCACGGGCTGTAATTTCGATATCACTGGCCTGTCCTTGCGCACCGCCTAGTGGTTGGTGAATCATCACTCTTGAATGTGTCAATCCACTACGTTTTCCTTTGGCTCCTGCACATAATAATACAGCTCCCATAGAGGCTGCCATTCCTGTACAAATCGTGGCAACGTCTGGTTTGATCAATTGCATTGTATCGTAAATTCCAAGTCCTGCATACACACTTCCTCCTGGTGAGTTGATGTATATTTGGATGTCTTTGGTGGCATCTGTACTTTCTAAAAACAACAGTTGTGCTTGAATAATATTGGCAACTTGATCGTTGATCGCTGTTCCCATAAATATAATACGATCCATCATCAATCTTGAAAACACATCAAAAACAGCAACATTCATTTGACGTTCTTCAATAATGTTTGGCGTCAAACCCATAGGTGTCATACTGCTTACTATTTTATCATAATAAGTGCTGCTAATACCATGATCTGAGATCGCGTATTTTTTGAATTCATTTCCGTAATCCATAATGCTTTTTTTAGGTTTTTTAAATGTAAATATAAAACTATTTATAATTTGCTTTAAAGGTATAAAAAAACACTTCCTAAAAAGTGTTTTTTACTTTATTATTTATAAAAATTACTTCCCGTAAACTTCTTTAACGAAGGCTTCGTAAGCTAATTTTTTGTCTTTAAAATTAGCGTTTTCTTTATAAAAATCTAATAATTTTTGACTTGTCAGTTGCTCAGAAATACGCTTCACTTCTTCTTGGTTTGAAAGTACACGTGCAACGATATCTTCAATTTCTTTTTCGGTTGGGTTCATTTGTCCGTACTGCGCCATTTGCCCTTTTATCATCTCAGAAGTGTAGGCTTTTAAATCCTCAAAATTAACCTGAAGATTGTTTTCTACAATAAGCTTGCTTTCAATTAATTGGTAGCGCATGCTTTTTTCTGACTTCTCAAATTCCTCTTTGGCTTGGGCCTCGTCTAATTCCGTTTCGCCAGCCGTTTGGATCCATTTCTGAAGAAATTTCACTGGTAAATCAAATTTTGTATTTTCTACAAGATGTTCAGTTACATCGTTCAAGAACTTTTGATCTGCTTGTTGTACAAATTGTTTTTCAGCATCTTCTGTGATTTTAGCTCTCAATTCTGTTACTGAATTCACAGCGCCTGGGCCAAATAATTTATCAAACAATTCTTGATCTAAATCTGCTAATTCTCTTGTGTTCACTTCACTAATTGTAAAGGTCACTTGCACCTCAAGTCCATGAGCCGTATCGTGATCTACTTTTAAGTAGGTCATCAAATCGTGTGAATCATTAAACAATTCTTTGGTGTCTAAGGTCAACACATCGCCAACATTAGCTCCTGAAAAAGCTTTTACATTTGATTTTCCTTTTAATTTATCTAAGGTCAAAGTTGCGGTTGCTTCAATCCCTTCTGCATCATTAAAAAATACTCCGGTCACTTCATCTTCATCGCCAACCACTGTTTTAGCGGCTAGTTTTCCGTATTGTTTTTGAATGTTGATCAATTGATCGTCAATCATTTTTTTATCGGCAGTAATCGTATATTTAGTAAGTGCTTTTTTGGCTTTTAATTTGATTTCAAATGTTGGACTTAATCCGATTTCAAATTCAAATGAAAAATCATCGCCTTCCCAATCCAAATCGTCTTTGGCTATTGGCAATGGATTTCCTAAAACATCTAGTTTTTCATCTGTCAGGTATTTCCCTAAAGCTTCTTGAAGTGTTTTATTGACTTCGTCAGCCAACACAGATTTCCCATATTGCTTTTTAACAAGACCCATAGGGACTTGTCCTTTTCTAAAGCCAGGAATGTTCGCTGTTTTGCGGTAATTTGTTAAAATTTTCTCTACGTTTTCAGAATAATCTGCTTTGGTAATATCAATCTTAACCACGGCATTTAACGTGTCAATATTTTCTCTTGTAATATTCATTGTGATGAAATAAAAATTGGGTGGCAAAAATACAATATTTTTAATGCCTTACAAACATTTTTAAGCTTATGTGAATCAAGTGATAAACGCACAAACACGATCGAAGAATTCCACTGGGTTTTCGGCATGCAGCCAATGCCCTGCATTTGAGATCGTTTTGAGGCTGGCACTCGGGAATTGAATTTTTATAAGTGCTTCGTCTGGAGTGGAAATATACTCTGATTTGTCGCCTCTTAAAAACAGGGTGTCTTTTTGGAAAACCAATGTTGGCGGCAGGGCTTCTCCCACCTCAGAAACCTGGGCTTTAAGCACCTCTAAATTGATCCGAAGTCCTAAAACATCTGGAGAAATTCTGTATGCATTTTTCAATAAAAATTGGCGTGTTCCAACATCTTGAACGTATTTAGACAGTTGGGTTTCCGCTTCTTTTCTGGAAGTGATTTCTTTAAAATTCAGGGAGGTTAATCCTTCTAAAATAGCATCGTGATGTACTGGGTAAAATCGTGGAGAGATGTCGGCTACAATTAGTTTTGAAACAATTTCCGGATAGAGTGCCGCAAAAAGCATGGCTGTTTTTCCGCCCATAGAATGCCCTAAAAGGACGATTTCTTTTAAGTTGTGTTGACTGCAATAGGACTTTAAATCTGCTGCTAACACATCATAGTTAAATTCTGAATCGTGAAAACTTCGTCCGTGGTTTCGTTGATCGACGAGGTGAACTTGAAAGCCTAACCCTGAAAACTGTTTTGCGAGGGTTTTCCAATTATCGCCCATCCCCAAAAATCCGTGGAGAATTACAAATGGCTTACCCTCTCCTATAATATTGGAATGTAAGTGCATTATTTTAATTTATTCAAATACATATTAATCACATTGTCAATCCCTAAATACAAACTCTCTGAAATGAGAGCATGCCCAATAGAAACCTCTAACAATCCTGGGGAATTTTCTTTAAAGAATTGAATGTTATCAAGTGACAAATCGTGTCCTGCATTCAAACCTAAGTCCAATTGTAAAGCACGTTCTGCACATTCAGTGTAAGGAATCATTGCGTCTTTATTACCAAGAGAAAATTGATGCGCAAATGCTTCGGTGTACAGCTCAATACGGTCTGCTCCTATTGCCTTCGCCCCTTCCACTTGTTTGAGGGTTGGGTCTAAAAATACGGAGGTTCGGATGTCGTTTTGTTTAAATTCTTGAATGATTTCGGTTAGAAATCCTTTATGTTTAAGGGTGTCCCACCCTGCATTGGACGTAATTGCATTTTCAGCATCGGGCACCAAAGTGACTTGCGTGGGCTTGATTTTAAGCACCATGTCTATAAATTCTGGAATGGGATTTCCTTCAATATTATATTCGGTATAAACGACTGATTTTAAATCGTAAGCATCTTGATAACGGATGTGACGTTGATCTGGACGCGGGTGAATTGTGACCCCTTGGGCTCCAAATTCTTGGACGTCTTTGGCAAATTGGACGACGTTCGGAGTATTGCCGCCCCTAGAGTTTCGTAGAGTGGCAATTTTATTGATATTAACGCTTAATTTGGTCATTAAAAATTGAATTTGAAACAAAAATACAAAGTACTTAACGCTTAAAGTATATTATTTTTGATTAATTTGCAACTGATTAAAATGAACCCATGCCTTTAAATCAATTTATAATAAACGATCTCAGTCCTTCAAGTCCTAAAACACTTGTAGAGGAGTTACAGACTGTTTTTAAACAGTTAACTTATTCGCATATTCCTATTTTGAAAGATCAAGTTTATTTGGGTTGCTTGTCTGAAACAGATGTGTATTGCTTTGAATCCCATCAAACCGTTTCTGAAGTACTCTATGCTGTGGAAGGGTTTTTTGTAAGAGATTCCTCCTTATGGCTCGATGTTTTGGAAGCATTTGCACAAAACAACTGTAACATTATGCCTGTTTTGGATGCTGAAAATAAGTATATAGGTTATTATCAATTGAGCGATATTATTTCATTGTTTAATAAAACGCCATTTTTTTCGGAGCCGGGCGGAATTATTGTGATTGAAAAAGGTCAAAATGATTTTTCATTTAGTGAAATCAGTCAAATTGTAGAGTCCAATAATGCAAAATTATTAGGTGCTTTTACCTCTAAAAACGAAAATGATTTGACTCAAATTACGCTTAAAATTGGAGATTCTGGCTTAAGCACCATTTTACAAGCATTTAGACGCTACGGATATACAATCATTTCGGGACACGAAGACGATACTTTTTTACGAACGCTTAAAGATCGATCGGCGTATTTAGATACCTATTTAAACCTTTAAGTGAAAAAATCAACTCAAATGAAAATAGCTGTTTACGGCCCCCTTTATAACGAGCGCTCAAAAAGCACAATTCAAACACTCATAACGTATTTAAAAAAACGGGATGCCAAAGTGGTTTTTGAAAAAAACTTTCACGCGTCCATTCTGTCGGATTCTGATATTGATTTAAGTTCTTACTTGTTTGATACTTTTAAAACTTTAGACGCTTCCTTTGATTTACTAATCAGCATTGGTGGCGATGGAACCATCTTAAGAGCCATTACGTTTGTAAAAGATTTAACGATTCCGATTGTAGGAATCAATACGGGACGCTTAGGGTTTTTGGCAACCATTCCTATGAACACCATTCAAAAAGCGATGGATGAAATTTTTGAAGGAAATTACAGAATTTCCAAACGGAGTTTACTGACCATTGCTGTGGATACTAAAGACACTGCTTTTGATTTGGACTTCGCATTGAATGAAATTGCTGTAAGCCGAAAAAATACGACGTCTATGATTTCTGTTGAAACATGGTTAGACGACGAATATTTAACCTCTTATTGGGCGGATGGCCTGATCGTTTCTACGCCTACGGGCTCTACAGGTTACTCCTTAAGTTGTGGCGGACCCGTTATTATACCAGAATCTGATAGCTTGGTATTAACCCCCATCGCACCTCACAATCTTAATGCACGTCCGTTAGTGATTTCGAGTGATAAGGTTATAAAACTAAAAGTGAGTGGTCGTGAAGAGCAGCACCTTGTTTCGTTAGACTCAAGAATCAATACCTTAGAAAACAATACGACCATCACCATTCAAAAAGCACCTTTTTCTATTCACATGATTGAACTCAAAGAGGATGGGTTTTTAGAAACCCTTCGAAAAAAGCTATTATGGGGTGCCGATCCACGGAATTAAGCAATATATCTTTAGAAATCAAGTTTAGTGATTAGCGAGAAAACAAATTACTTGTTCCATCTCTAAATTATTATATTTGCGATCTTAAAATTTCAATGAAAAACAAATTAATCCTTATAGGTCTTCTTTTTATTTCGAGTTTGAGTTTTTCTCAAATCTACGAAATAGGTGGATTTGTGGGTGGGAGTAATTTCATTGGAGATGTGGGGTCAACTCAATTTGTGAATCCAAATAAAGTTGCTTTTGGCGGCCTCTTTAAATGGAACCGAAGTCCCAGACATTCCTTGAGAGCGAGTTTGACCTATAGCACGCTATCCGCTGACGATGCATTATCGAGTGATCCTCGAAGAAAACTCCGCGCGAACAGTTTTAATGCAGATATTTTAGAGGCTTCAGTTGGGTTGGAATTTAATTTTTTGGATTTTGATTTACATACGGCAACGCCGATGTCCACTCCTTATATTTATACGGGAATCAGCATGGCCAATCATCCAAATTTTTATTTCACAAACACCGATTTAGTCTCAGAAAAAACTAGAAGCAATGCCTATGGAATCCCGATTACGCTGGGTTTCAAGACAACGTTGACACGGCATATGATCCTTGCTTTTGAGGTTGGTGCACGTTATACATTTTCTGATGAGCTAGATGGAAGCGAACCTGACACGGAAGAATTAAAAAAAATTGTACGTTTTGGCAATTTTAATAATAACGATTGGTATGTATTTAGCGGTTTTACATTAACTTACACGTTTGGTAGAAAACCTTGTTATTGTAATTTTTAATATGAGTCTAAAATCTGAAATCCATACTGAAAACCTTCCGAAGCACATTGCCATTATTATGGATGGAAATGGACGTTGGGCAAAAGAAAAAGGTTTTCTTAGAGTCTTTGGGCATGAAAACGGGACAAAGTCCGTCAAAACCACCGTTGAAAGCTGTGCCAAACTCGGCATAGAGAATTTAACGCTTTATGCTTTCTCTACAGAAAACTGGAATCGCCCTAAATTAGAAGTCAAAATATTGATGCAGCTTTTAATTTCTTCTTTAAAGAAAGAAATGAATACGCTACAAAAAAATAGCATTCGATTGAATGCCATAGGCAACCTTGAGCACCTACCAGCACGGGTTCGAAAAGAATTATTGCATGTCATTGATGAAACTAAAGAGAACACTCGGATGACTTTAACGCTTGCTTTAAGCTATGGTTCTAGGGATGAACTGGTAAATGCGACGAAACAAATATGTGATAAAGTTAAAAATAATATAATTTCAGTAGAAAATATTGATGAAACGCTAATTAATCAGCATCTTTACACCCAGAATTTGCCAGATGTGGATTTATTAATCCGTACGAGCGGCGAAAAGCGTATCAGTAATTTCCTTTTATGGCAGATTGCTTATGCAGAATTATATTTTACTGATGTATATTGGCCTGATTTTAAGAATGAGAATTTGTATGAAGCCATTATAAATTATCAAAAAAGAGAAAGACGATTTGGAAAAACAAGTGAACAGCTTCATTAATGAAGCTTTTAGATACAGAAATACAATACTTTGCTTTGGCTTACTTTTAAGCAGTTTTGTAATATTCTCCCAGGAAACAAAACCGACATTAACGACATTTACCATTGCTGATATAACCGTCAGTGGCGAAACGTCTTATGGTTCTGAAACCATCCTTACCTATTCTGGATTGAAAAAAGGAGAATCTGTGATTATCCCCGGAGGCGTCAAAATAAGTGCTGCCATCAAAAAATTATGGGATTCTAACTTATTCAGTAGTATTGAAGTGTTTGCTACTAAAACCGAAGGAAGTAATGTGTACTTAGAGGTTGCATTAAATGATTTACCCGAACTGAAAGACGTTAAAATTGTGGGTGTCAAAAAAGGAAAAATAAAAGAGATCATTAAAGAAAACAACCTTACTTCAGGGGTTAAGGTGACCGAGAATTTAATCACTACTACCAAAAATTATCTTGAAAATAAGTACCGAAAACTTGGGTTTTTAAATGCAAAAACAACCGTTACAACATCTAAGGTTGTGGATTCTGTTAAAAAGTCTAGAGTTGATATGCTTGTGCGAATTGATAGAGGTCAAAAAATAAAAGTTAAAAGCATTACTTTTGATGGTGCTGGAAAACTTAGTGCTAAAAAACTTCGTAAAGCAATGAAAAATACGAAGCAAAAAAACATATTTCATGTGTTAAAGCGCTCTAAATATATTGAAGCCGATTACAAAGAAGATTTACAAAGTGTCGTTGATAAATATAAAGAAAAAGGATACAGAGATGCGCGCGTTGTTTCGGATACGCTCACCACAAACGACAACAACACAATCAGTTTAAATATTGGCGTAGAAGAAGGTGAAAAGTACTATTATGGATCTATTAATTTCTTAGGAAATTCGATCTATTCTGATGAGCAACTGAACCAAGTTTTAAAAATTAAAAGAGGAGATACCTATAACGGCATCGAGTTAGAAAAAAGAATCGCAGATAATTCTGACCCTGATGCTTTTGATTTAACAAATTTATATCAAAATAATGGGTATTTGTTTTCTACAATTACACCTGTTGAAGTAAGTACTGATGGGAACATCATTGATATGGAAATTCGTGTTACGGAAGGAAAACCAGCATATTTCAAAAATATCAGTGTTTCTGGAAATGATAAAACAAATGATGCAGTTATCTATAGAGAATTACGAACGCGACCGGGTCAATTATATAGTAAGAGTAATATTGTAAGAACCATTCGTGAACTTGGACAGCTAGGCTATTTTGATGCACAGCAAATTTCTCCAGATTTAAAAAATGTAAACCCTACTGATGGAACTTTAGATGTTGAATATACTGTTGTTGAAAAAGGCGCAAGCCAGATTGAATTACAAGGAGGTTATGGTGGTGGAGGATTCATCGGAACCTTGGGTCTTTCGTTTAATAACTTTGCTATCAAAGATATTTTTAATAAAAAAGCATATCGCCCCTTTCCAATGGGTGATGGACAGAGCTTAGCATTGCGTTTACAAGCCAGTAGATTTTATCAGACTTATAGCTTGTCATTTACAGAACCATGGTTAGGCGGTAAAAAGCCGGTGCAATTTTCTTCATCGCTTTCTCAAACAAAACAATTTTTATACAATCCTGCGACTCGAAATGCAGATAGAGATAGAAGCTTTAACATTACAGGAATTACATTTGGAATTGCTAAAAAACTATCGGTGCCTGATGATTACTTTGTATTGTCGCAAGCGGTAAGTTTCCAGTACTATGATCTGAACAATTACAACACGGGGCTATTTACATTCGGAAATGGAAATTCTAATAACTTAGCTTATACGGTTGGATTAAGTCGAAACAACACGTTTAATGACCCAATCTATCCGGAAGGGGGTTCTAGCTTTAGTTTAACTGCAAAACTAAGCTTCCCGTATTCCGCAATCAATAATGTAGATTACGCGGCTTTGAAAAGAGAAAGAGAAGCTCAAAATGATCTCATCCAACAATATGCAACGACGAATCTGCCTGAGGCTCCTGGAATCGTAAATACAGCCTCTACACGAATTGGTGAAATTGATCAAGAACGTTACAAGTGGTTAGAGTTTTATAAAATTAAATTTAAGGGTGAATGGTACACAAAACTTGCTGGAAAGTTAATTTTAAAACCAACATTTGAATTCGGATTTCTAGGAGCCTACAACAACGACAGAGGTGTCATTCCTTTTGAACGTTTTTTTCTTGGAGGAGATGGTTTAGGAACGTATAGTCTGGATGGTCGGGAAGCCATTGCATTAAGAGGGTATCCAAATCAATCGCTCTCAAGTCAAGACGGTGGGTCAATTTATAATAAATTTTCTTTAGAGTTGAGACATCCTATTACGCTCGCACAACAAACAAAAATATATGCACTTGCCTTTTTAGAAGGTGGTGCTTCTTATAATAATTTTGATGATTTCGATCCATTCGCAGTCAAACGATCTGCAGGGATTGGTTTACGTTTATTCATGCCTGCTTTTGGTTTGTTAGGAATTGATTTTGGGCATGGGTTTGATCCATTACCAGGTGAAACGATTAAAAGTGGATGGCAAACCCACTTTATTATAGGACAACAATTTTAATATTTGGCACGGTAATTTCTATAGACGAACAGAATGAATGGAGTTGAATTGAAATATTTTAAAATTTATTTCGTTAATTTGAAGAACATAGATCAGAACCCAATTCCAATAATTTGAAACCATTGTAAGATGAATTTGTTAACTTTTAAAATCTTAAAACTGACCACTTTTAAAAAAGCAAGTATTTTGTTTTTATTATGCCTCATGGGCACGTCTATATATGCACAAAAAAGAAGTGTGCGCATCGGATACATAGACACCGAGTATATTCTTGAAAATGTCACCGAATATTCTAATGCCAATGCACAATTGGATTCTAAAATCCAGCAATGGAAAGGCGAAATCGAAAAACGTTTGACAGAATTAGAGGATCAAAAAAAACAACTAAATAACGAGCGTATTCTTTTGACCAACGAACTCATTTCTGAGCGTGAAGAAGATTTGCAAATTATTGAAAACGAAATCATTGACTACCAACAAAAACGTTTTGGTCCAAATGGTGATTTGATGATTCAAAAACAACAACTCATACAACCGATTCAAGATCAAATTTTTGCAGCGGTTCAAGAAATTGCAGCATCCAAAAAATACGATTTTATATTTGATAAATCTGCCGATGTTGTGATGCTCTATTCAGCAGACCGTTATGACATTAGTGAACAGGTGTTGCGTACCATCAACAGATCGTCTAAGAGAACGCAAGTGGATTCTAGAAAAGAGCGTAAGGAAGCCGAAGAAGAGGAAACGATCGTGGAAGTGGACGACACTAAAGATGACCGTCAAAGATTATTAGACGAAAGAAAAGCTGAACGCGAAGCATTGTTAGAAGAAAAACGACAAAAGAAATTGGACGCTCGTGAAGCAAGAAGAAAAGAGGTGCAAGCTAAAAAGCAAAAAGCACTAGACAAACGTGCCGAATCAAAATCTGGCAAAACATCTACGAGTACTGAACCCGCTAAAGAAGTTAAAGTCGATACTGAAAAATCTTTAACGACTGAAAGTACCGAAAAAGTAGATCCGAGAGAAGCGCGTAAAAAAGAACTTGCAGCGAAAAAACAAAAAGCACTAGAAAAACGTACCGAAACAAAAGCAGCGAAAATTTCAACAATTGAAAGCGCTGAAAAAGTGGATCCAAGAGAAGCACGTAAAAAAGAACTTGCAGCTAAAAAACAAAAGGCATTAGAAAAACGTGCCAACGCAAAAACCGAAAAAACAACTCCCAAAACAACAGCAGCGAAAGCTTCGGAAGTTCTCAATGATAGAGAAGCACGTAAAAAAGCATTGCAAGAAAAGAAGAAACAAGCATTGGCTGAGCGTAAAGCCCGACTTGAAGCTCAAAAGAAGAAAAGAGATAGTATTAGAAACAATAAATAAATTTAAATAATAAACACAATTACAATGAAACACTTAAAATCACTTCTATTAGCAACTACACTTTTTGTTGCAACAAGTTTTACAGCACAAGCTCAAACTAAAGTTGCGCACATTAACACACAAGAATTGGTAGAAGCAATGCCAGAAATGCAAAGTGCAAAAGCAGAATTAGAAAAGTTGGCTAAAACCTATGAAACAGATATTCAGGCAATGGCCACTGAATTACAAAATAAAATAAAGCAATACGATGGTGAGTCTTCAACTAAAACTGATGAAGAGAATGGAAAACGTTTACAAGAAGTTCAAGGAATGGAACAAAGTATTCGTCAATACCAAACACAAGCACAACAAGACTTACAGAAAAAAGAATTTGACCTCTTAAAGCCAATCACTGAGAAAGCAAAAAATGCGATTCTTAAAGTTGGAAAAGCAAAAGGATTCGATTATGTACTTGATGCTTCTCAAGGACAAGGCATTATCTTTGCTGGTGGTACTGACTTATTAGTAGACGTAAAAACTGAATTAGGGTTTTAATAAAACACCTCTCAAATAATTTATAAAAAGCTGCCTCTATTAGAGCAGCTTTTTTATTTTTGTAATGTATGAGTTCAAAACCCATTGGTATATTTGATTCTGGCGTCGGAGGCCTTTCTATTTGGAGTGAAATCCATCAATTGCTTCCTATGGAATCTACTGTATACCTTTCGGATTCAAAACATGCCCCCTACGGTCCTAAAGGAAAAGAGACCATCATTAATCTTTCTATTAAAAATACAGAGTGGCTCATCAATCAGGGCTGTAAGCTGATTGTTGTGGCTTGCAATACGGCCACAACCAATGCCATTGATACATTAAGAAAAAACTACCCCATTCCTTTTATTGGCATTGAACCGGCTATCAAACCCGCTGCGCTTCAATCGAAATCTAAAGCAATAGGAATTTTAGCAACGAAAGGCACGCTTAGCAGTCAATTGTTTCACGAAACCTCGCAACTGTACTCTAGTGATTTATTAGTGGTTGAACAAGTCGGGAACGGCATTGTGGAGCTTATTGAAAATGGCGCGTTGTATTCTGATGAGATGAAACACCTGCTTCAAAGCTACCTTCAACCGATGCTTGATGCTGAAATAGATTGTTTGGTTTTAGGATGCACACATTATCATTTTTTGACTCCTATTTTAAAACAATTATTGCCTAAGCATGTCAAAATTATTGACTCAGGAAAAGCGGTTGCTAAACAAACAAAGGCCGTCTTAGAAAGTAATGTTTTGTTGAATACTGAAGCTTCTGTGGAACGGAATCGTTTTTATACCAATGGTGAAGAAAAGGTGATTGCTTCACTCCTCAAATCAGAAACGGCTTCTATTAAAAAACTAGCGTTTTAACTTTAATTTACACTCGGGCAATTACAGTCATATTTTTCTTTCTTACACCCAAAGTTAAAGCCTAAAGTAACTTGATGGTAGCCGCCGTTATTAAAAACCACTGAATTTGCTTGATATGAGTACGTATATGCAAATACAAAGTTATTATACTCTCCCCCTACGATTGGTGTGAAATATTGAAGTTTTTGACTACTTACTCCTGAATCAGTGGTGAATTCAGCACCATCAAAACTTCTTCTGTATGAGATTCCAGCAAATAGTTTTCCAAAATCTAACTCTTTATAGGATTTGAAATTAACGTCAATAAACGATTCTTTGGTAGCATCTTTATAGGCATACATCAAAGAAGGCTCAAAGCTCCATTCACTCCCAAATTTAGAAAACACATTCCCTGCAGATAGTAAGTAGGTTCTAAGATTGTCATAGCTTATCCCTTGTTCATTGATATTAATTCCTTCATTTGCTAAAACATTTTTAACGGTTGCGTGCGCATAAAAATTAATGAAATGGTAAGAAAACCCAAAATCAATATTAAAGTCTGACGCACTTTGCTCAATCCCTGCAATAATTGGATCAAACTCTAAAAAAGCCGTTTCGTCTAACTTGTATTGAATCAATCCAGCACTCAAACCAAATGATAACATATTTAAATCAATCGTGTTTCTTGAAAATAAAAGGTGATGCGCATAGGTCAAATAAGCCCCTGATTGTGAGTGATACCCGTTTTTATCATTAAAAAAAATGGCACCAACACCTGAAGAAGATTCTCCAATACGTCCATTTATACTCATGGTCTGTAAACTTGGAGCATCTTCATCTCCGAACCATTGTTGACGGCCTGTAAGTCGAACTTTATTACAATTGGAAACACCTGCCATTGAAGGATGAAGTAAATAATAATTATCCGTTAAATAATCGGAATATATTGGCAATCCTTCCTGCGCGCTTATAGACTGAGTGAGCATTCCTATAATGGCAATAAACACAAGTTTCTTAAATACTGTCATAAATATCATCTTTTGAGCGTAAAATTCGCTCTTAATTGGTTAATTTTTCCTGTTACGGGCTCATTGTAATCTAATACAAACCAATAATCGCTGGACGGGAGTCGTTCTCCATTAAAAGTCCCATCCCAACCCTTACCTGTTGGACTGAGTTGTTTTAACAATTTGCCGTAACGGTCAAATATATAAATTTTTGAGCTAGATTTCACTGTCATTCCTACGATATTCCATGTGTCGTGATATCCATCGCCGTTTGGTGTGAAAAATTTTGGGTATCCAATGACTATTTTCTGCTGGGTGATTTCATTACAGTTCAAGAGATCACGCACATAAATGGTGTGTTCTCCTATCAAAACATTTTCAAAGAGGGTCTCCCGCTGCCAGGGTCCAAAATCTACGCGGTAGTCATAAACGCCTGTTCCTACAACGGTGACTTCTAGTGTATTATTGTCTGAAAATATCTGTGATTTTATTGCAACTTCTATGCTTTCGGGTGGATAGGAGCTGACAACTTCGGTGCTGGCTGGTATGCGACAGCCAGAGGCGCGATTGGTTGCGAGTACGGTGTAGGTGCCTTCTGAACTTGGGGAGAAGGTAGCACTAGTGGCACCGGGTATTATAAAATTATTGGGGTCAAAATCAACTTCTTCTATGCTTCCCTTGTACCATTGAAAACTGTAAATGGCAGGGCTTAGTTGGGTGTCGATTGGGGGAATGGGTAAAAAGGGCTGAGTGACGGGATTGATCACCTGATCGTTTTTGTTTAAACAGATCATATAACGGTCTAAGATGCCTATTTCGGGGACGGGATTGACGATGATGGTTAAGGGAATGATTGTAAAGCAGGGATTTAGTTTTTGTTTGACCCGGACATATATTTCCTGTGTGAAGATGTTTGTGTTTTCAAAGTTTGTGGGGTCTGGAATGTTGTTTGTGTTGCCAGATTGTGCATCCATTTGGTCTTCATAGTAGCTGATTTCAAAGTCTGCAGGGTTTTAGCCGTTTAAAATTTCGGTTTCTCTTAGTGTGAGATCAAAGTAGTCAAAGCCGTTGTTGTCTATTTCACATTCTTCTAGGGGGGTTGGGGTGGTGTTTACATTGGCGTATAAAACGGTGGTTAACTCTAGGGAAATCGTTTTTGTACATTGGTTGGCGCCTGTGGCGAGTACAAGGATTGTTTTTGTGAAGGTGGTGTTTGTATAGGTGGTTGGATTGGGGATGGGGTTGTTGGTGTCTAAGTCTTGTTGGGTCTCAAAGTAGGTTAAAACGATGGTGGGGTCGTTGTTTGTGATTTGGGTTTCTCGAAGTGTTAAATCGTATAGTGTTGTTACTTGGTCGTTGCATTCTATAATTGGGTCGGGAGTGAACAGAACGGGGTTTAAATTTACTTGTAGTTGAAAGCTGATATCTGTTCGGACGCATTCACGGACATCTAGGTTCATGTTGTTGTCTGGATCAAATTGTGCCCGTACATAAATGGTTTGGGGGTTGGAGGTGTTTGGGTAGGTGGTTGGATTTGGAATGGGAATGTTGTTTATGGCGTGTTGTTCGCTTAGGTGGTAGCTGATTAAAATTGGGATGGCTTGGCCTGCTATGAGTTCGGTGTCTTTGGTGGTTAAGTCAAAGGTGGTTTGAGTGGTGTCGCTACATAAAATATAGTCTGTAACGGTGTTGCTTTCAGGGAGGGGGTCAACGTTGAGAGTGATGTGGTGCGCGAGTCCCAAACAGGCATTGACATCGTTGCTGTCGACACGGGCATAGATGTTTTGGGTGGTGGGACTGGCGGTGTTTCTGTGTTTGGTGATGTCTGGGATGGGATTGGTCTCGGCTAGGGCATCGACTTCTGTGGTGTAGTAGGAAACAGTGAGGTTCTGATTGGTGGGGAGTTGGGAAAGGACTTGAGCGGTGGCATCTGTAAAATCAAATGCGGCAACGCCATTGGAGTTGTTGTTATCGACCTCGGTGTCATCACAAACAAAGTATTCTAGTTGAAATGTGGAGGGTATAAGAGTCGCGCCTACGACTAAATTGACCTTTGATACTCTAAAACAGCCGTGGGTTGTTTCTGCTCGTGAATAGACAATACTGGTGACTGGCGTGGGGTTGGTGTAAATGGTGGGGGTGGTTATTTGATCTGCTAGAAGACCCATTTCTGCCTTGGATGCACTAAGGTAGTAGGTGAAGGTTTCATTTGTATAGTCACTGGATATGAGTTGATTGGCTTGGGTTAGGTTAAAGTCGGAAATACCATCGGTGTCGGTGTCGCATTGTTTGAGGGTGACTTCTGCATTGACTACAGGACGTGGGTTGACGATGAGTTGAAAGGGGGTGGTGGCAAAACAGTCAACATTTAATTTGTTTTCGAGTCGTGCGAAAATAACCTGAGGAGTGGTGGTGTTTTGAATGGGGGTGGTGATCTGGGTGCCGTCCACACCTGCATCGGCAGCAACCTGATCGTAATAGAATTTAACGGTATAGTCCGAGGTCAGTTGTGATCCTAAAACTTCTGGTGTCTTAGTGCTTAAATCAAATTCAACTATTCCGTTGGTGTCATCGCCATCGACTGCATCATCGCAAAGACTGATGTCATTGGGGGTGTTGGCTATGGGCAGTGATCTCACTTCGATATCAAAACTAATGACTTCGTAACAGCTTTGTGTTAAGTCTGCAATACGCATCCAAATAGTTTCGGTGACTAAAGTGTTTTGGTACGGAAGTGGTAGTGGACTGATATTGCCTTCAGCATCGGCCTGATTTGAATGGTAGCTGATTGGAAAGTTTGTAGCGGTTTGAGTTCCTAATACGAAGGATGCATTGGATGAAAAATCAAATACTTCCACACCATTGCCATCTGTATCACATATTAAAATAGCCAACGGAGGGGTGGTGATTTTCGGTAGAAGATTTACTATTAACTGAAAACTGGTGGTGCCAAAACAATCGACATTTAATTTATTTTCAAGTCTTGCGAAAATTAGCTGAGGGTTGCTGGTGTTTTGAATGGGGGTGGTGATCTCGGTGCCATCCACAGCTGCATCGGCAGCAGCCTGATCGTAATAAAATTTAACGGTATATTCAGAGGCTAATTGAGATCCTAAAACCTCAGGTGTCTTAGTGCTTAAATCAAAGGTTGCAAATCCGTTGGTGTCGTCGCCATCGACTGCATCGTCGCAAAGACTGAAATCATTCAAAGAGGAAATTGAAGGTTCTGAAAAAATATTAAGCGCAAACGAAACGATTTCATAACACCCTGAAGTCAAATATTCAAACCGACCATAAATAATTTGGCCGTGTACTCCTGAGAAAGCTGCTGCATCCGTCGCTGAAATTGGATTGGTATCCGCATCTGCTTCTGCTTGAGACGTATGATATGTTAAAACAAAATCGGTTGGGTTGGTATTGGGTGCAAATATAATAGCATCATTTTGAGAGAGATTAAATACAACAGAGGTCGCCGCTGTTGTGTCACACACAAATAAATCATTTGGATTTGCATGAATTAGTTCTGGCAAAACATCGATGCAAATTTCTTTTGTAGATTCACAACCAAAATCATCCATGACACGATAGGTATAACAAAAGTTTCCATCTGATGGTGGCTGTACAGTGATTATATTCCCCGAGGTATTGGTGATGGTGCTATTCGCATCCCAAGCTTCCGAAGTAATCGCAGGAGTAAAATAAATTTCTGGAGGTTGAATTGCGGGATCAAAATTTAAACCCCATGAGAAAACATACCCATTATCATAAACTTGATTATCCGTAATTTCAATACACCAATCTCCGTTTAAGGGGCTTCCAATGAGTTGACTAAAAGATTGTACTGGTAAATAAACACCCGGCACGACAGAAGCGCTAGGTGGGTTTGACCCGGCTATAACAGTAGAGCCGTTAAAAAGAAGTGTCGTTGCTGACATGGAAAAACAATAATCTGCTCCAACTCAAGCGACCGTAGATTCATCGTCATTAGGCTCTCCTAAATAAAGGTTGCCACCACTTGGATATTCATGAAGTATGACTTCTTGACCACTGGGACTGACAATCTTAATCTCTAAATCTCCTAGAAAAGAATGCTCTATATTGACACATATTTCTAAAAGTTGGTCAATAGCATCAAGGGTTTGATTAGATTCATAACAATCTATCGCTACACAAGTAGTATAAACAGCCCCATCTCCATCTGGCAAAAACGTTACGCCACTCACTGGGGGGGTGCACTCACTTAAAAAGGAAACCCCTTTTGCAATTCCAGTAATCGTGGTTGATTCACCAAAACAGAGCGTAGTGTCCGCAGCGACAGTACTCGTGAAATCTATTGGGGGTGCTACTTGAACAACCTGATTGATTAAGTTCGTGTTTTTACAACCTGTTGGGTAAGTACTGGTATTGGTATCAGAGATGTTTAGGTTCACAAAATAGACACCTGGCGTTGCATAGGAGAATGTAGCCATTTGACCACTTTGTGTTGTCCCGTCGCCAAGATCCCATTCGTAAGAAGCACCAGCACCACTCGATCCAAACTGACCACTACCCGTTAAGGTGATTTGTTCGTTGGGACAGACTCTAATATATCCATCTGTATTAGCCGCAGGAATTGCTGTATCAATTTGAGAAATGATGGTTTGACAGGGTTCAAAACAGGAGATGTTCGCACTCCAACCAGTGGAGTTTGTAGTTGTATCACTCACAAACTGCAATGTTAAACAGCCTGAAGCATTGGTCGCTTGAACACTTCCTGGGCTTGTCGTTCCTGAGTAGCTACCAATCGAAGGATCTGAAATACTTTGTCCATCAAAAATAGTTAAGGTATCGCTATTCGCTTCGGTATCGAAAATCGTAAAGTCTAATTTTGTGGATAGTCCTGCGTTTTGAGGACAAATTGTAAGGGTATAATTTTCATTATCTGAGTAAACAGAATTTCCACCTGAGTCAAATAAAACGCCGCTACATCGAGTGAATGTACCATTTTGCATGTTAATGTCTTGCGCAAAAGCGATACAACTGACCAGACCAAAGAATGCTGAAAGTAGGGTTTTCATTCTTAATATTTATTTGGGTACCCTCCAAATATACAGAAATTTCTTTATTATCTTTGCAAAAATTTTAATGATGAAAAAAATAACCGTTTCAATTCAGGAAACTAGTAATGCGAAAATTATAAAATTTGAAACGGATTCATTCCTTACAAAATACGAAAGTTTTGAATTTTCAAATATAGACGATGCTAAAAACTCTCCCTTAGCGCAACAACTGTTCCACCTCCCTTTTGTAAAGAAGGTGTACATTTCAGGCAACTTTGTTGCTGTGGAGCGTTATGATATTATTGAGTGGAGCGATGTTCAAACGGAAGTTGGAGAACAGATTGAAAACTACTTGAATGAAGGTGGTGCCGTTATTTTAAATGAAGATAAAAAGAAAAATCCTGTAACAGTGTATGCAGAAAGCACTCCAAACCCTGGGGTTCAAAAATTTGTAGCAAATAAAAGTTTAGTGTCTCAAACCTTTGAATTCACCTCTATAGAAGACGCAAAGTTATCTCCTTTTGCAACGGCACTCTTTCAGTTTCCATTTGTGAAGGCCGTTTTTATTGATAAAAATTATGTGTCGATCACAAAGTATGACATTGTAGAATGGGAAGCGATCACCCTTGAGTTAAGAGAATTTATGAAGTCCTATATTGAAGATGGCAAAGAAATGGTGTCCGCTGCAGCTGCACAGGTTCTAGAAAAAACAACGACTCAATTGGACGGTGCTTATGAATCCTTAGACGATACCTCAAAAGAGATTATAAATATTTTAGAAGAACACATCAAACCAGCAGTTGCTAGTGATGGTGGGAACATTTTATTTGAGTCTTACGATGCCGCAACAAAAACGGTGAAGGTCATTTTACAAGGCGCTTGTAGCGGATGTCCGTCCTCTACCTATACGCTCAAAAGTGGTATTGAAGCCATGCTAAAAGAAATGTTAGCAGGCAGAGTGGAAATTGTGGAAGCTATTAATGGATAAGAAGTTCTGAGACTTCTTTTCCAATCACGCTGCCAATGGCAACGCCCATGCCTCCCATTCGAACGCCACAATAGACGTGGTTTGAGAGCTGCTTTACAATCGGTTTTTTTTGAGATCCAACACCCATAATTCCCGACCAGCGGTGTTCTATTTCAAATTCCCTGTCGGGTAGGATTGTGTTTTTTAGCAGTGCTTCTAAAGCATTTTGAATTTGTTCGGTTTGAGAAAACGCTGTGGTATTTTCTGTTTTAAAATCTAAATTCCGACCGCCCCCTAATAAAATACGATTGTCGATATTTCTGAAATAATAATACCCACAATCTAAATGAAACGTCCCTTTAATTTGTAAGTTTTTTAAAGGCTTGGTAATTAAAACTTGGGCACGCGCTGGCTGCACATCTTCATTGATTAGTTGTTTAGCAAACCCATTTGTTGTTAAAATCAATTTTGAAGAAGAAAACTCAAAATGATTTGTTTTGATGTCTACTCTGTTAGACTGCTCACTATAGGTTTCCACAGTGCTATTATTTAAAATAATGACGCCCTGTTCCTGAACTTTTTTGATTAACGCTTGCATCATGTTCCCAGTATCTATTTGACCTTCAAACTGATTTCGTATGTAATTGTTTTGAACGCCTGCAAAATCAAAACTGTTAGAAACGTTTGAAAATACAGCGTCTTTGAAAATTGGTTTTAGAAGGCTATTGACTTCCTGCATTTTTTGTAAACAGCGATCATAAAGACTGCGGTCTTTTTCTAAAAACAATTCATAACCTCCCAACTGCTGATATGATAGTGCGGCATCTCCAAGGGTATGCCTCAAAAGTTGAAGTCCCTGATGACGTTGGTTGATAAGTTCCACAACTTCTTCTGTGGTATGAGATTCTAAATCTTGTAAAATTTCGCTCAAACTGCCAAAGCAGGCAAATCCAGCATTTTTAGTACTTGCCCCTTGAGGGAATAGTCCTTTTTCAAGAATGACTATTTTGGCATTTGGCACCTTTTTTTTAAGATGGAGTGCCGTACTTAAGCCCACAATTCCACTTCCAACAATTGTGTAGTCGACGTTGTTTAGCCACGTTTTTAGTTCCCAATAGGATAAATTCATGAGCTAAAATTACAATTTTTAATTGGAGTATTTTACACTGCGTTTAGAATAAAAAAAAACTCCGAATTAGATTCGGAGTTTATAATTTAAGCGTCTTCAGTAACTTTCATTGTGAAGTCTTCCATGAACTTAGTGGTATAATTACCTGCTATATAATCAGGATGATCCATCAACTGACGGTGAAATGGAATGGTTGTTTTTATCCCTTCAATTACAAATTCGTCTAACGCACGTTTCATTTTGCTAATCGCTTCTTCTCGTGTTTGAGCGGTCGTGATAAGTTTCGCTATCATAGAGTCATAATTTGGCGGAATACTATAGCCTGCATATACGTGTGTATCTAAACGAACGCCGTGACCACCAGGAGAATGTAAGGTTGTTATTTTACCCGGAGAGGGTCTGAAATCATTAAACGGATCTTCTGCATTGATACGACATTCAATCGAGTGTAACTTTGGCGTATAATTTTTTCCAGAAATCAACACTCCTGCTGCTACGGATATTTGCTCCCGTATCAAATCAAAATCGATCACTTGTTCTGTAATTGGATGCTCTACTTGGATACGCGTATTCATTTCCATGAAAAAGAAATTACGATGTTTATCCACTAAAAACTCAACTGTTCCAGCACCTTCATACTTGATATATTCAGAGGCCAATACAGCGGCATCACCCATCTTTTTTCTTAAGGCAGTCGTCATAAAAGGAGACGGCACTTCTTCTGTTAATTTTTGATGACGGCGTTGAATCGAGCAATCTCTCTCAGACAAATGACAGGCTTTTCCGTTAGAATCTCCTACAATTTGAATTTCGATATGTCTTGGCTCTTCAATGAGTTTTTCCATGTACATATCGTCGTTTCCAAACGCTGCTTTCGATTCTTGTCTGGCAGCATCCCAAGCCTCTTTAAGATTTTCTTTTTTCCAAACGGCGCGCATTCCTTTTCCACCACCTCCAGCAGAAGCTTTTAGCATCACAGGATACCCCGTTTCTTTGGCTACTTTGATACAGTCTTCAAAAGTTTCAATCACTCCTTCACTTCCGGGAACACAAGGAACACCAGCAGCTTTCATGGTTGCTTTGGCATTGGCTTTATCGCCCATGCGGTCAATCATATCTGGAGAGGCGCCAATAAATTTGATGCCGTGTTCTTCACAAATTTTAGAAAAACGTGCGTTTTCAGATAAAAATCCATAACCAGGATGAATTGCATCGGCATTGGTGATTTCTGCAGCGGCAATGATATTAGAAATTTTCAAATAGGATTCGCTACTGGCTGCAGGCCCAATACAAACAGCTTCATCTGCGAATTTTACATGCAGACTTTCAGAATCTGCAGTCGAATATACAGCAACTGTTTGGATGCCCATTTCTTTACACGTTCTTATAACTCTTAGAGCTATTTCGCCACGATTGGCTACTAGTATTTTTTTAAACATACCTTTTTACGCTTTAAAAATGTAAACTATTATTATGATGGATCTACTAAAAATAACGGTTGGTCAAATTCAACCGGAGTTGCGTCATCCACAAGGATTTTTACAATCTTACCAGAAATTTCTGACTCTATTTCGTTAAATAGTTTCATGGCTTCAATCACACAAAGCACATCGCCTTCTGAAATTGTTTGACCAACTTCTACAAATAATGGTTTGTCTGGAGAAGGTCTTCGGTAAAAAGTTCCAATAATTGGAGATTTTACTGTGATGTATTTTGAATCTTCCGATGCAGCTGTTGATGGAGCTGCCATCTGACCAGCTGCGATCTCTTGCGGCACTGCTGTTATAGCTGCTTGCTGCATTGGAACAGCAGTCTGTTGAACAACAGTAGTTACTGAGTCACCAGAACCTGTTTTGATGGTGATTTTGAAATCATCCATTTCTAATTTCACTTCACTTGTACCTGATTTGGCTACAAATTTGATTAAATTTTGAATTTCTTTTAAATCCATAATTACAGTTTTATTGTTTGGTTAGTTAGTTTATACATTTAGGAATTATACGCCCATTTTAGGTATATCGATCCCCAATTAAATCCGCCACCAAATGCAGCGAATATCAGATTATCTCCTTTTTTTAATTTTGATTCGTAATCACTTAATAACAATGGAAGGGTCCCAGAAGTTGTGTTGCCATATTTCTCAATATTCATCATCACTTTTTGAGGATCCAAATTGATTCTGTTTGCGGTAGCATCGATAATGCGTTTGTTCGCTTGATGCGCTACCAACCAATCAATCTTATCGTTGTCCAAATTGTTGCGTTCTAATATTTTTTCAGTAGCATCTGCCATGTTAAATACTGCATTTTTAAAGACTGTTTTTCCATCTTGAAATACGTACTGTGACTGGTCTTTCAATGATTCTTCTGTGATGGCATTGGCGGATCCGCCATGCGTGGCACGTAAAAATTCACGTCCCAAACCGTCACTTCTAAGGTATTCGTCCTGAACTCCAAAACCCTCTTCGTTAGGCTCAAAAAGAACGGCTCCTGCCCCATCTCCAAAGATGATGCACGTTGCTCGATCTTCGTAATTAATCATAGAAGAGTTTTTATCAGCTCCTATTAGCAGTACTTTTTTATACATTCCAGACTCTATGTAACGTGCCGCAACAGACATGCCGAATAAAAAACTGGAACATGCAGCGTCTAAGTCAAATGAAAAGGCATTGGTAGCCCCAATTTCAGATGCTGTATAAGCAGACGTTGAAGCCGCTTTCATGTCAGGAGTAGCGGTCGCAACAACCACAAGATCTATGGTGGTTGGGTCTAAATTATTTTTTTGGATAAGATCTTTAGCTGCTTGGATTGCTAAAAATGAGGTGCCTTTATTGGCTCCTTTTAGAATTCTACGTTCTTTAATTCCTGTTCTAGATGTGATCCACTCATCATTCGTATCAACCATCGTTTCAAGAATCGTGTTGGTTAATATGAAGTCTGGCACATAGCCCCCTACGGCGGTTATTGCTGCTGAGATATTGGTCATAAATTCTATTTTAACTTGGTGATTTTCAACGGAATTATGTCGAAAACAACCAAAAACGAGTCAAAAATAACCTTTTTTGGTTAAAAAAGATTAAAAAAACAGTTTTTTTGCGTTTTTAAATGAAATCTTATGAAACAAAAAAAACGCTCTAAAAGAGCGTTTTTTTAATACGTATGTAAATCTAACTAAGCTGCGTTTTCTTCCGCTGCTGTAGTATCTACTAAGACTTGTCCTCTGTAGTACAATTTCCCTTCATGCCAATGCGCTCTGTGGTATAAGTGCGCTTCGCCAGTTGTTGGGCATGTTGCTATTTGAGGCGTTGTTGCCTTGTAATGGGTACGTCTTTTATCTCTTCTTGTTCTGGAGATTTTTCTTTTAGGATGTGCCATTTTCTATATTATTTATCCGTTAGTAATTTTTTTAATGTGTCCCAACGAGGATCAATATCTTCTTGTTGAGGTTTATTTTCTAAGCTTTGTGGGCTTAATTTTTCAAGTCTTTCGAGTATTTCTGAGTCTAAAGTTCCATCTTCTACTCCCGGATGAATCCGTTTTTGAGGAAAGGACAAAACAATTAATTCGTAGATGTGGTGTGCAACGTTAATTTCGTATTCGGCATGCGGGATAATTAAAATCGCCTCATGTTCGTTATTATACTCATTTCCAAACTGAACAACTAGATCAAAGCTGGTGTTAACCGCCTGGTCAAAAGGTTCGTTTGTTAGGTCACAATTTACGTTAATCGTTCCTTCTGCTAAAAATTTCAACTCTAAAAAGGTTGATTTTTTTTCAAGGTTTAGAACAATTTTAACGTTTACATCGTTAAACTCATCATATTCAAAATGCTCAAAGAACTTATTATCAATTTCGTACTCGTAAACGTGCTTACCAAGCTTTAGCCCTACAAACTGTATGTCAAATGCTTTTAGTGGCTTCATGGTCTCGCATATTTGAGCCCGCAAATATATAAAATTTTATTTAGGCGAACGGCAAAGCGTGGGTTTTTTTATTTAACGCTTTTTTGGTTGTCTCAATAATGGATTTGAAGTGAGGCTTTGATTCATTTTTCGATTTCTAAAAATTGCCATCCCCGAAAAGATAGCTTCTTTAAAAGAGGTGATATCTGCCTCGCCTTTTCCTGCAATTTCATAGGCCGTCCCATGATCTGGTGAGGTGCGAACTTTATTGAGTCCCGCCGTGAAATTAACCCCATTTCCAAACGCTAAGGTTTTAAAAGGAATCAATCCTTGGTCGTGATAGGTGGCCACAATCGCATCAAAGTTTTTATAGTTTTTAGAACCAAAAAAACTATCAGCCGAATAGGGACCATACACAAGCTTCCCTGTTTTTTTGATGGTTTCCAGTGCAGGACGTAAAACCGTGTCGTCTTCAGAGCCAATCACCCCATTATCTCCTGTATGTGGATTGATCCCTAACACCGCTATACGTGGCATTCGGATGCTAAAATCCTGAACTAAGGATTTGTATATAATTGAAATTTTCTTTTCTATAAGCTCGGCTGTAATTTGATTTGAAACTTCACTTACAGGAACGTGATCTGTTAACAAACCAACTTTAAGATCGTCGGATACCATAAACATCAAACTATCGCCTTGGAGTTCTTGGGCTAAATAATCTGTGTGACCCGGAAATTTAAAAGCGTCCGATTGAATGTTATGCTTGTTAATTGGCGCGGTGACCAAGACGTCAATCTGATCATTTTTAAGATCTTCAACGGCCGCTTGAAGCGATTTTATGGCATAACCACCAATTTTAGGGTCTTCTTCACCGAAATTGATTTGAACATCTTCATGCCAAACGGATACCACATTTACTTTGGAGTCCACTGCTTGACTTGCCTTTTGAATTTTATTAAAATCCAGTGGGCTCTGAAAGTGTCTTTTGAGAAATGCGACTGTTTTCACAGAAGCGTATATAATAGGAGTACAAAATTCAAGCATACGATTGTCTTCAAAAGTCTTGATGACCAACTCGCCTCCGATACCATTTAAATCTCCTATAGAAATTCCAATTTTTATTTTTTCTTCTTTTTCCATTAAAAGTGACGTGTATGTTTGTAATTTTGAATTTACAAATTTAACGAATTAAAAGTATGTTTACGGGAATTATTGAAGATTTAGGGATTGTAAAAAATTTAGTGAAGGAGAATGACAACTTACACTTAACAATTGAGAGTGTGTTGGCACCAGAATTGAAAATCGATCAAAGTGTGTCCCATAACGGGGTGTGCCTGACTGTGATAGCCTTGACTGAAAATAGTTATACTGTGACGGCAATCAAAGAAACTTTAGACAAAACAAACCTCAACGTTTTAGAAATTGGAGTGGCTGTAAACTTAGAACGCGGATTGAAACTTGGCGCACGTTTGGACGGTCACATGGTTCAAGGGCATGTCGATCAGATTGGAACCTGTACCAGTGTCGAAACTCAAAATGGAAGCTGGGTGTATTCGTTTCAATACGATGCTTCTTTAGGAAATCTGACAATTGAAAAAGGCTCGGTTACTGTCAACGGCGTGAGCTTGACCGTTGTAAATTCTAAAGAGGATGGCTTTAGCGTGGCAATCATTCCTTATACCTATGAGCATACTAATTTCAATGGTTTTGAAGTAGGGACGGTTGTGAATTTAGAATTTGATGTGATCGGAAAATATGTCGCTCGCCTGCATAATGCGCGCTAATTTATTTAAGGAGCTTTTTATTCTGAACTTGGAGTAATTGTTTGATGTCTGACAATAACTGAATATCTGCAGGGGTGGGAACTGTTGCGTCTTTGACATCGTCTGCCTTTGTTTTGAGCTTGTTAATGAACTTTACAACAATAAAAATGGTAAACCCAACGATTAGAAAATCGAGAATGGTTTCGGCAAACAAGCCATAATCCAAAGACACTTGACTGGTGGTTTCTGTGGCGGATCTTAGAATGAGTTTCTTTTCTTGAAAATTAATTCCATTTGACAAAAGTGACAAAGGGGGTAAAATGATGTTTTTTACCAAAACATTAATCACGGCATTGAAGGACGCCCCAATAATAATTCCGATGGCCATATCAATCATATTTCCTTTAACCGCAAAATCTTTAAATTCTTTAAATAGTTTCATTCTAATTGTTTTGTTATAGGGTTTAATTACTGGTTTTTAATTCCTTAACAGCAGTCGTAAATACGAGTACTAGTCCGTTAGGGTTTTATGTTCTATCAGCTTTATAGCCAATCTCTTTTCGAGCTTGTTCTTCTGGTTTAGAAAATAATCGCTGAAGCACTTCATAAATCTCACTAAATTGTTCGTTGTTGCGAGATTCCATTTCATTGATTTTATACATGATGTCATCATAGTTATTCGCCAGTTTTCGCAGTTGCACAAAAGTTTCTATGATCTGTACACTCATTTTCACAGCTAGCTCACTATTTAATACACTTGACAACATGAGGATGCCGTGTTCTGTGAAAACCTTTGGAGAAACCGGGGAGAACTTTAATTTCTTAAGGTGGTCGCAATTTGCGACTAGCTGATTCTTTTCTTCTTTTGTCAGTTCAAACATAAAATTAAAAGGAAAACGATTCCTATTTCTTTTTACTTGTTCATTCAAGCGTTTTGTCGTTACACCATAAAGTTCAGCAATGTCACTATCGATCATCACTTTTTGACCTCTAATAACATATATCTTATTGATGATTACTTCATCTGGTATGGTGATTTTCTTGTTCATCGCATTAAATTTGGTAGGTAAATTTACGGTTTAATTTTTAAGATGGCAATTTGGATTCTTAAAGAATTTATGAAGCAAGTTATTTACGTTGTGGGATACGTTTGCAAATTCTTTTTTTTAAATAATAGTGTAGGATTGCTGTCGTATTTATGTTCTATCCGCTTTATAACCAATCTCTTTTCGAGGTTTTTCCTTGGATTTCTTATCCGTTAATTCGTCAAGGTAATTAAACACTAATTCTATGTTTTTGGAGTGGTTTGAAAGCTTCTTTTTTATTTCTTCAATTTCAAGTTTCACACTTAAATTATCTGTTAGCATTTCTCTTATCTTGGCAAACACTCTTATAATTTGAATATTAACCCTTATTGCTGTTGAACTATTTAAAACGCTTGATAACATGGCGACACCCTGTTCTGTAAAAACTAATGGAGCGTATCTATTCCCTCCCCAACTTGAGGTGCCAAATCGGCTCTTCAAGTTATCGAATTCCTCTTTTGTCAACTCAAACATAAAATCTTCAGGAAAACGTTCGCTATTTCTACGCACTTGTCTTTTAAGTTGCTTTGTTTCTACTTGATAAAGTTCTGCTAAATCTTTATCTAGCATCACTTTTTGGTTTCTAATCAAATAGATTTTACTAGTAATTACTTCATCTGGAATCGTGATTTTTTCATTCATTATTCTAAATTTAGTAGGTAAATTTACTATTTAATTTTTAGGGTGCCATAAAAATTAAGTACAAAAAAACCTCCCAATAAAATATTAGGAGGCTTGATACTATAAAGTTCAGTACTGCTTATTTTGCGTAACTAAATACTTTTGTTTCACGATCCATCCCTCCAATATACGTTAAGATTTCATCGCTGTGAGAATCGATTACTGACCAGAATTTTTTATCATCATCGGTCATTGGACCTCCTAAATTAGCTTCTTCGTAAGCTGCAAAGTCAGACCAAGTATTATAAACTTGGTACGTATGCCAGCTTGCTCCTGAACCGTAAAAGTGACGACTTGCATAGGCTGCTACTGCAAGACCACTATCATTCAACGTCTTTAAACTTCCGTTTTTGACTCCGTCAGCAAAGACACCGTTTCCACCCCATTTAGTATTGTAAGTGCTTACAACTACCACTTTTTTGGTGCTCCAGTCTAAACCTTCAGTTTCGAAAGACATATCTTCTAAACCTTTACTTTGTCTGATTTGATCAGAGTGGCCATGCACATACATCGCAACATAACTTTGGTATTCTGTCATAAGCGCTTCTTTTGCTGCGTCGTCTAGTTTCATAGCATCCACGTTGGCTTCCATGGCGGCATTTGCAAGAGCAGAATCGTTTACTAAGTCTTGTTCGTTTGCATAAAAATCGTATGTAGCAAAGGTGTAATCGCCTGCAAATGCATGTGCAAACATTCCAGCTCCTGTAAGGGTTCTGTCCTCAGACATTGAAAGGTTTGTGAATTTTTCATGCAATTCTAAAAACGACTCAGAGTCTTGTCTTGGTACAGATATATAGGTAATGTTAACGACTTGTGCCGTTACTGCAAATCCTACGGTTAAAAATAATGCGGTAATAAAATTTTTCATAATTGTTATATTTAGTTAATGTTGGTGTTTGTTATTATTTTTTGATTGTTTTCTTAAACTGATTCCATTGCGTCACTTTTCCGTTAACAATGTGGTAGTACTCGTAGTACACTTCTGAATCAATGTCAGAATCTGGATCTGTGTTTTCAGTTGTAAACTGCGCATTTACCCAGTCGCCAGAATCCATCGTCGTTTCTTCCGACCCATCATCTGTAAGTGTTAATGCAAACGCATAGTTTGTAACCCATTGATTGTTGCCACCTGTTTCAGATTCCGCAGCATCGTTTTTGATTTTATCCACAAATTCTTGAGGGCTTGTTGCTACAAATCCATCGTCAAAACTAAGAGAGGCTTCGTCCGCAATAAAAGTTTTCATTAACTCATAATCACGTTTTCCCCAAGCAGCATCCAGTTGATTAAAAACATCTACAGCAGCAGCAGATCCCATTTTTACTTGGTAATCCGTTCCTGTTAAAAATCCATTTGTAGGGACATCGCAAGGAGGTGTCTCAGGACAAGGCGTTGTTTCAGCGCAAGACGTAAAAACGAGTGTGAAAATTAATCCTAAAATCGTAAGTGTATTTTTCATAAATTTAATAAATTGGTTAGCTCCAAATTTACTCTTATTAATTGTAAAATACAAGCTAATATGTCGTTGATGAAGTTCTAGATATAACTTTTCACTCGTTTATCACAATGGGTGCACGTAAAATTATAATTACTTTTTTTATAATAAATTCGCTAAGAATAGCTCTTTTAGGTCGCTTAGAGTCATTGGGGAAAAGATCAAACGGTTTACTCGTTTAGAAACTCTGGAGCTATTGATGTCTTTTAAGCGTACAGGCTCTATAACCAAGCTACAGAAAGTTATGGGAAATCAATATAAACGTAAGTTTTAACTTACTTGAGAGGGCTTGAACTCCCTGAATTAAAGGAGGAGGATATGACTGTGGCTTGTTTAAGTCGTGTAAATTAGTTGTGTTTTGCAATAAGAAAAATATTTGTGGTATATTGGTACTATAATTAAAAATCATAAAATGAAAAAATTACTATTTATTTTGCTATTAGTTGGATTGCATTCAACTGGTTTTTCTCAAGATTCAACAC
>CAWVRW010000022.1:0-38615 GCA_963933105.1 uncultured Formosa sp. | reverse complement strand
TGCAAGTCATCAAACCAAACTTTTTGCAACACGCTAAAACTCATTTTAGTTTTATGAATATAATGTTCTACTATTTTCTGAACCAGCCTCGAATTGCTTTGCTTTTTTACCTTGACTTTTATGGAGTGTTTTGTAGCACTTGTTAACATTGCATTCAATTTAATTAATATCCATTGCAAAATTAAATTAAATTAATTAAAATTTTAGCCCAACTATAGCCCATAACTTATATTTTTAGTATTTTTGAATTCATGGAGTCTATGATTGGACAATTAAAACAGGAAATTAATCAAAAACTGGGTTTTGAAATTCGGCGTCAAGCGGATGTGCGGTATCTACATCAAAGTATCATTTTAGAAAATAAATTGACCATTGGCTTTAATACCTTGCGTCGTTTTTTTGGATTTTTACCAGAGCGCGCTCCGCAGCTTAAAACCTTGGAAGTCCTCGCGCAATACTTGGGTTATGCCTCCTATTCGGACTTTTTAAATTTCATCAATAAAGATCAAAATTGGTACCACTGGACTTTTGTGAATGATTTTGAAAATTTAGAAACGATCGATCCTGCGCAAATCCAACAATTAATCGCTCTAAAATCACAGCCCGATTATGTGTTGTTTTTAAGTCATATTATAAAAACATTTATTCGTAGAAATCGAATTGATTTATTGAAAATTATATTTTCAAATCCGAAACTTCACTTTGATCTTCATTCCCAAACGTCTGAGGTAAGTAAATTAGCATACGCTGTTGGGGGACTTTTAAGAACGCTGCCCAAAAGTAGTTATGAAGGGCTAGAAGCGTTGCTATCGGATGCTTATGTTTTTAAAACACATATTTTAGATTTTCACATTGATTACACGCATTTCAATGGCTACTATGGGTATTTAAATACGGCCAGGTTGGCGTATGACACTCAGCCAGGACATCGAATTTTTATCAATCTAATCAAAAATTGCCATCTTTTTTTGACAGGAAAATCAACTTTTGAAATCTACCAACCGGAGGTTTCAAACCTAAGTATTTATTCCGTATTACACGGACGCTTGTTGGGGTATCAGTTGTTGACGCATCATTTTAAATTCAAAGAACCCATTGATGCTTTGATGTCAGAGATCCTACAAACAGGAGAGCAATATTCAAAGGTTTTATTTTATATAGAAATCGTTCCAGCGCTTATATTTATCAAGCAAATGGATGCTTTAGAGCTGATTTTTGAGCGTTATCATAAAGAACTTTTCGAGAATACTACTTGGAGGTATTATACATCTCATAACGTCTATTTGATTGCTCGTGTATTGGTAGAATTAAAGAAACAGAACTACAAAAAAGCCCTTTACAGTTTCAATCAAATCAATTTAAATGTGAGTACCTCCAATGCGTATTACCGTTATTTAAAGTTGTTTTATAACATTGCTGCGTATCAATTAGAAAAACAAACAGCATCAAATCCTCAAACTCTTTTGGAGATTGAAAAGGACTATAAATCACTTGTCAAGACAACGGGTTTCAAGCGATTTAATTTAACCTTACTAAAAAAATATTAGCTAACGATCTATGGAGTATTTAATTTTGTCGTCCTTGTTTTTTGCATTTAACAATGTCTTATGGAAGTGGATTGTAGCGGACTATTTACCCTTACAAGTGATTGTCAAACGCTCGATGCTCACAAGTTTTATAGGGATTATCGTTTTGGTTTTATACGCCAGTCACTTTACAATTTATACCACTCTAAGCGAAGCGCTTTTTGTCAATTTAACATGCATCATTGGGGCGTTGGGTCTCGTGTTTATGATTTATGCTTTAAAAGAAAGCACCCTTAACAATTTTATACATTACAGTTTATTGGGGAGTATTGGCACGGCTTCTTACCTTTATTTTATTGAAAACATCATTCCACAAAATTATCTTTTAGGAATCCTTTTGATCGCCTTCGGCTTTTGTGCGTTCTTATGGAACCAAGGCTTTAGCTCTAAAACAGTTCAGTTTTCTGCCCATCGCAATTTGGCGCTGATGACCCTTTGTTTTTCTGTTTCGGGAATTATGCAATGGTATAACTTAAAAACCTATGATGTGGTTTTTCTTGCCGTCCATCAAGAAGTTGAGGTTTTGATTGTTGCAGGAGTTATCATGCGTTATTTGAAGCAACCAATCTTGTCATTTTTTAAATTTGATTACATCCTACTGATGGCTCCGATTGTTGCCATTGCGGTTATTGCCGGCATGAATGGCTTAAAAATGACCAATCCTTTTATCTCTAGTATTATTAGCCTGACAACTCCCATGCTGACAATGGTGTTGGCCGTACTCATATTAAAAGAGCACTTTAAATGGTATTATGTCAGCTCTATGTTTATGGTCATACTAGGAGCATGGATGCTTACTTAAGCTGTTTATTAAATGCCAAAAGCATCTTTAATCACATCGACATAATCCAATTTTTCCCACGTAAACAATTCAACATCCAAAGTCAAGCTTTCGCCATTCGGTTGATGAAACGTTTTAGTCACTGTCTTGTGCTCACGACCCATATGTCCATAAGCAGCTGTTTCGCTATAAATGGGTTTGCGGAGTTTTAAACGTTTTTCGATGGCAGCAGGACGTAAATCAAATAGTTTTGAGATGTTATTTGCAATTTCACCATCGGTCAAATTAAAAGGACTGGTACCATAGGTGTCTACAAACACTCCCATCGGTTCCGCAACACCAATGGCATAACTCACTTGCACCAAGACTTCCGAACAAAGTCCCGCTGCTACCATATTTTTAGCAATGTGACGCGTGGCATAAGCCGCACTACGATCTACTTTGCTAGGGTCTTTTCCAGAGAATGCACCGCCACCATGCGCGCCTTTACCGCCATAAGTATCTACAATGATTTTTCGACCAGTAAGACCTGTATCTCCGTGAGGACCTCCAATCACAAACTTCCCTGTGGGGTTGATGTGATACGTGATTTGGTCATTAAATAAATCTTGAATATGTGCAGGCAGTTTTGCAACCACTCTTGGTATTAATTTTGTTTTTAGATCCTCTCGAATTTTTGCCAACATAGCCGTCTCTTCGTCAAAATCATCGTGTTGCGTAGAAATCACAATCGCATCAATTCGTTTGGGCGTATTGTCATCGTCGTATTCAATGGTCACCTGACTTTTAGAATCGGGTCTTATATAAGTAATATCAGTGCCTTCGCGGCGCATCGCTGCGAGTTCAATTAAGATACGGTGCGATAAATCCAATGCCAACGGCATGTAGTTTTCGGTTTCATTTGTGGCATATCCAAACATCATTCCTTGATCGCCAGCACCCTGTTCCTCAGTACCTCTGTCCACCCCACGATTGATATCTTCGGATTGTTCATGAATTGCTGAAAGCACCCCACAAGAGTTGCCATCAAACATATACTCTCCTTTGGTATAACCAATTTTGTTTATGGTATCGCGTGCAATTTTTTGCACATCCAGATAGGTGTTAGATTTAACTTCTCCAGCTAAAAAAACCTGACCAGTGGTCACCAAGGTTTCACAAGCCACTTTTGAGTCTGGGTCAAACGCTAAAAAATGATCGATTAAAGCATCACTAATTTGGTCGGCAACCTTGTCTGGATGGCCTTCTGAAACGCTTTCGGATGTAAATAAATAACTCATAAACAGTGTTTTATGAGAACAAAAAATAGGATTGCGGGGCTAGTGGAGTAGTGTGTACTGCTTTAGCTTTTTTTAATGAGGTTGCAATCAGATCAAATTTGTCCTCGGTATTAAGTTGCAAATCTACTAAATATTGAATGAATAAAAAAGTTATATTCTACATCTCTACAATAGGTATTTAAATATTTACTTTACTTTTACGGTCTTATTATTTTGGAATGAAAAGGGTGTTGGGGTGTTTTTTTGGCTGTTTATTCTTCTTAGGTTTTTCGCAAGAAAATCCAAGCAGCAGCTTTGTCGATGTTAATTATTTCAAAGGAAACATTCCGGTTCATAATACCAATATATTACATCTTATTAAAGGCCATCCAGAAGGTATTATATTGGGATGGAACCACCGAACGGATGGAAAAAAAGAGTGGCAGCAACGCTATAATTACCCAGATTATGGAGCCTCTTTTATGTATCAAGATTTAAAAAATGGTGTACTCGGAAACACCTTTGGGTTTTACGGGCACTTTAATTTTTACTTCTTAAAACGCCGATTGATGTTACGCGTTGGGCAAGGGATTGTAGTCGCGTCAAACCCCTATGATAAAAATTCTAATCCTAAAAACATTGCATTTGGATCCAAATTATTAGGCAGCCCCTATCTGATGTTAAACTATAAAAAACCAAACTTATTAGGGCCTGTCGGACTTCAAACGGGCTTGGTGTTCTTTCACGCTTCTAATGGAAGTTTTAAATCTCCCAACACAAGTGTAAATACCATCTCCTTAAATATTGGGTTGAATTACGATTTAGATACAAAGGAAATCGTCTACGAAGAACCTGTGGAATACGCCGATGTTTCCAAAACCTTTAAATACAATTTTGTACTGCGCTCTGGTGTCAGTCAAACAGATGTGGTAGGAAGTGAACAATTTCCATTTTATACACTTTCCGCTTATGTAGACAAGCGTATTAATTTTTTCAGTGCATTTCAGTTGGGTGTGGAAGCGTTCTTTTCAAAGGCTTTACAAGAAGAAATCCATTATCGAAGCGTTGCATTCCCAGAACAACCATCAGACCCAGATGCGGACTATAAACGTGTCGGAGGGTTTTTGGGCTATGAATTATTTGTAAATGACTTGTCTGTTGTCACTCAGCTTGGGTATTACCTGTATTACCCCTATGATTTTGAAGGACGTATCTATAATAGAATCGGTTTGAAATATTATTTTAGTGAAAAATGGTTTGGCGCTTTTTCTGTCAAATCCCATTTAGCAAAAGCAGAAACCCTTGAATTTGGAATAGGAATACGATTATAATATGAACAAGTTATTTTATACACTAGTGTTTTTGGTCACCTTTTCTTGCGATAAAGAAGACGCTTGGGGATGCATTCAAACTTCAGGAGCGCCAGTAACCCAAGAACTAATGGTCGATCCTTTTGAAAAAATTCTTGTCAATAGAGACATTGAATTGGTGGTTAAACAAGGAGCGGAGTATAAGGTTGAAATTCAAACAGGAGAAAACCTACTCGATACAATGGAAGTCATCGTTGTAGATAATGAACTACAGTTAACCGATCCGAACAGTTGTAACTACGTCAGAGACTATGGACTTACCAAAATGATTGTAACCACGCCAGTTCTGAAAGCAATAAGGAGCAGTACACAATATTTAACGTCCTCAGAAGGGGTCTTAACCTTTGAAAGTCTATCTCTTGTTTCTGAAGATTATAATTCGAGTTACCTAAGTATTGGGGATTTTGATATGACTGTAGATATACAAAGCCTTAGAGTCGTCGCTAATAATTTATCAACATTCACAATTTCCGGATACACAGAAACACTGTCTGTCTATTTCGCGGCTGGACTTTGTGAGTTTAAGGGGGCAGACCTCATTGCACAAGACGTCACTATATTCCAAAGAAGCAGCCACGATATCATTGTGAATCCTCAACAATCTTTAAAAGTTGACATTAGAAGTGTAGGCGATGTTATTAGCATCCATACGCCACCCGTGGTTGAAGTTCAGGAGTATTATACCGGTCGCTTGCTGTTTTTGGACTGATTAGATTTACTAAATCGCACATTTTGAACTTGTTCTAAACGAAATCGTCCAAAAACACCTAAAATCAATTCTCCAAAAAAAGGTCTTAAAAATATATTTTATCGATTTTAGCCCTGTTTTCATTGAATTATCTATAAATTTCCTACAAAAGGCACAAAAAAAAGAAATTAAGTTTTAGTTTGTGGAAAATATATATACTTTAGCTTTCAGTTACAAAATTATGACAACCGTAAATTACATTTTTTATAGCTTCTATTATTTCTTTTTCAGAAAAGAAATCGAGGCACTGTGTATGTAATTTATCAATATAAATTTTAAATATAAGTCTCGATGTAAACATCGGGATTTTTTTTTATGACAAAAAAAGTAGCCATACAAGGAATTGAAGGATCGTTCCATCACATTGTTTCTCAAACATATTTTGAGGAACCTGTTGTGGTGCAACCCTATCTTTCATTTAGTGAAGTTGTGGAGAGCTTACTATCCAAAACTTCGGACGTGGCTGTTATGGCATTAGAAAACTCCATTGCGGGGTCCATCATACCAAACTATGCGTACATCAATGATCAGGATTTACTCATTACAGGGGAGTGCTTTTTAGAAATTCAACACAATTTGATGGCACTTAATGGGCAGTCAATTCAAGAGATCAAAGAAGTTTTTTCGCATCCCATGGCGTTGTTACAATGTAAAGAATTTTTCAAACAACACCCCCATATAAAATTAATTGAAGACACCGACACTGCTGAGGTTGCCAAACGAATTTCAGAAGGTCAACTTCAAGGCGTTGCAGCCATTGCAAGTGCCCAAGCTGCTCAATTGTTTGGGTTGGAGATTCTCGCAAACAGCATTCAAACAATTAAGCACAACGAAACTCGATTTGTGATTGTAGAAAGAAACCAAATCGAACAAAATACGGCAACAATAAATAAAGCCTCTGTCAAATTCCTATTGGATCACAAACGCGGGAGCTTGGCAGCAATGCTGAATGTGATGAGTGATTGTAATTTGAATTTAACTAAAATACAATCCTTACCAAAAATTGATACCCCTTGGAAATATGCCTTTTTTGTGGACATCACTTTTGATACGTATTCAGATTATGAAAAGGGCAAAGCCATTATGAAACTCATGGCGGAAGAATTTAAGATTTTAGGGGAATATAAAAACGCAAAAAAATAATGGTCACTGCCAACAGATTACATACCGTTGAAGAATACTACTTTTCTAAAAAATTAAGAGAGGTCAATGCCATGAAGGCTGCCGGCGCACCGATTATCAATTTAGGCATCGGAAGCCCTGATTTGGCTCCGCCAAAAGCCGTCATTTCTGCCATTACCGACAGCCTGACGGATGCCTCAGCACATAAATATCAAAGCTACCAAGGACTGCCAGAACTTCGGTCTGCCATGGCAGATTTTTATCAAACCCATTATAACGTAAGCCTAAATCCTGAAAACGAAGTCTTGCCTCTCATAGGCAGTAAAGAAGGAATTATGCATATTTCAATGGCATACCTCAATGAAGGCGATGCTGTTTTAATTCCAAATCCGGGCTATCCAACTTACACTTCGGTTACGAAATTAGTAGGAGCAGACCCTGTTTTTTATGATTTAAAAGCGAGCTCCAATTGGCAGCCAGATTTAGCAGCCTTAGAAGCGATGGATTTGTCCAAGGTGAAAATCATGTGGGTTAATTATCCACACATGCCGACAGGCACTTTAGGCGATCAAACCGTATTAAAAGCATTGGTTGATTTCGCTCAAAAACATTCTATTTTACTCATCAATGACAACCCTTATAGTTTCATTTTAAATGAAAACCCTTCTAGTATTTTTAATATTGAAGGCGCTAAAGACGTCTGTTTAGAACTAAATTCTTTAAGCAAAACGTTCAATATGGCTGGTTGGCGTGTGGGAATGTTAACAGGGTCAGCAGCACATTTACAGAACGTCATTAAAGTTAAAAGCAATATGGATTCGGGAATGTTTTACGGGATTCAAAAAGGCGCGATTGAAGCTCTGAACAGTTCAAACAACTGGTTTACGGATTTAAATAAAATCTATGCGGAACGTCGTACGCTTGTGTGGGAATTAGCCACCGCTCTCAACTGTACGTTTGAAACCACCACTTCGGGAATGTTTGTATGGGCCAAGTTGCCCTCTGGTTTGAAATCAGAAACATTTATCGATAATTTATTACAAGAGCATCATGTATTTATTGCGCCAGGAACCATCTTTGGCAGCAATGGCGAAGGCTACATTCGGTTTTCATTATGTGCGCCAAAAGAGAGTATTCAATCGGCTATAAAACGCGTCCTATGAAACAGGTAAGCATCATAGGGATTGGATTGATTGGAGGAAGTTTTGCGTTGGATTTAAAACACTATATTCCAGGAGTTCGTGTCACAGGAATCGATCGAAACGAGACACATTTATCAGAAGCCTTAGAGCTTGGGATCATTGACCAAATAGGCGATTTAAACAGCCTTGTGGATGCTGACCTTGTGGTCTTGGCAATTCCCGTAAATGCAGCCTTAGAGGTATTGCCTGAGGTGTTAAACTTGATCTCAGACCAAGCGGTCGTGATTGATATGGGCTCTACCAAAGAAGCGATTTGTAAGGCCGTGTCCACACATCCAAAACGCGCTCAATTTTTAGCAACTCACCCCATTGCGGGTACTGAGTTTTCGGGCCCCTCCGCAGCGATCAAGGGCTTGTTTGAGAATAAGACCAACATCATTTGTGAGGTCGAAAAAACCTTGCCAGCCTTAGGAGAGGTGGTTTTAACACTGTTTAAAAACATGGGAATGCATCTGCGTTTTATGCCGGCGAATGACCATGATAAACACATTGCGTATGTGTCGCATTTGTCACACATCAGCTCGTTTATGTTGGGGAAAACAGTGATCGATAAAGAAAAAAACGAACGCGATATTTTTGATATGGCAGGCAGTGGATTTGAATCTACGGTGCGATTGGCGAAAAGTTCGCCCGACATGTGGACGCCTATTTTTGAACAAAACAAAACCAATGTCATAGAAACACTTACAGAGTACATTCAAAATTTGAATCAATTTAAAGCCTATATGGAGCAAGACAATTTTGAAGCGGTACACAACGAAATGAAAAACACAAATCATATAAAACAAATATTAAAAGGAATTGCTTAATAATAACAAAAAATGGAAAACAAAAAAGAACTAGGAAATTGGTTAAATGAGTTAAATCTCGACCACCCTTTAGTAATCGCTGGCCCTTGTAGTGCCGAGACAGAAGAACAAGTATTGCGAATTGCGCATGAGCTTAAAGATACCGACGTAAGCTATTACCGTGCAGGAATTTGGAAACCGAGAACGCGTCCAGGAAATTTTGAAGGTGTAGGCGCATTGGGTCTCAAATGGCTTCAAAAAGTAAAGGCAGAAACGGGTCTAAAAACAGCCACGGAAGTTGCCAACAGAGCCCATGTAGAATTGGCTTTGGAACACGACATTGATTTGCTATGGATTGGTGCGCGCTCTACAGTGAGCCCTTTTATTGTACAAGAAATTGCGGATGCCTTACAAGGTACTGACAAAATTGTACTGGTTAAAAATCCAGTGAATCCAGATTTAGCCTTATGGTTAGGTGCGGTGGAGCGTTTGGCAACAGCGGATATTAAAAATTTAGGAGTGATTCATAGAGGATTTTCATCGTATGAAAAAACAAAATACAGAAATACACCGGAATGGCAAATGGCGATTGAACTGCAAACAAAGTTTCCAGACCTTCCATTAATCAACGACCCTTCCCATATTACAGGAAACCGCAATATGATTTTTGATGTGTCTCAAACGGCACTAGACTTGAATTTTGATGGTTTGATGATCGAAACCCATTTTGATCCAGACAACGCCTGGAGTGATGCGGCACAACAAGTGACGCCAAGCACATTGGTTCAAATTATGAAAGATTTGAAAATCAGAAAAGAATCGACCCCAGAAGTTGCGTATAACGATCAACTTACAAATTTACGTACACAAATTGACGTGATGGACAACCAATTGCTTGAGACCTTAGGAAAGCGAATGAAAGTTTCTGAAAGTATTGGCGCTCTTAAAAAACAAGAAAACGTGGCGGTGTTACAAAGCAAACGTTGGAATGAGATTTTAGGGAAGATGGTCCTCGAAGGAGAACAACACAATTTGAGTGAAGAGTTTATCCTCAAACTGTTTAAAGCAGTGCACCAAGAATCGATCAATCATCAAGAATTGATCTTGAATAAATAAATAAAAAAGGCTCGCGATGCGGGCCTTTTTTTATGCGTTTAAGTGATTACGTCTATTTGCTAATCTAAAGGCTGACGCATGAATCCCTTTGTGTGGTTTACAAAATTTATTTGGAACACGAATAGATTGACTTCGTCGAATCTTCGATTTCGCGCACCAGCGCGGGAGCGGGGGACTTTCGTAAATTGGCTAAAACCAGCAATTAATTTTACACGGTGTTGGCAGTAGTGTTTTTTATTTCAGTTTTATTTCAATCGAATTACTTTTTATAAATTCGACAATTAAATTGCAAATGTTCGGAATTAATTCTGACGTTATACTATTTGTTAATTGCCTTGTATGAATTAGTAATTTGGGATTTTCTCCGTTTTCACGTTCAGTATGAATCCAGATTTTGTCTTTTGCAGTTTCGAGTTGTAAATTGTTGAATTTCACATTAAAAAGTTCACAAACTTCACCTTGATAAGTTTCAATATATTTATTGTCACTTGCAAAAATTATAATTATTGGAAATTGTTGAATAAATTCACTTTTGAAAAATGTTTCTTTTCTTAATTTTAATTCTTGACTGAATTTTTCCTGTTTTTTAGCGTCTTTAGTATTTGGTGCGTGTAAATTACTTAATTCTGTTGTGAATACATTTTTAACAAAACTAATTTCATATTTATCTTGTTTCTCAATTCCGATATTTAAGTCAAGTTTTGATAAAATACAATCATATAGTTTCTGATATCTTTGCCAAGTATGATTTAAGTTTCTTAATTTTCCTTTTTTTGGAACATATTTTTCGGAATAGTTAAATTCTTTTTCTTTCCACGATTTTGCATTTCCGTGAAAGACTTCAGATTCGATTTTCACACCTGCTTCTTTTCCAATAAATAGAATTTTTGAATTAGGATTTCCAAGTCCTATGCATTGATTCTCATCAATAGTTTTCAAAAGGTTTTCTAAATAAATATTTTCTTTCATTATTGTTAGTTTTTACCAGTTTCGTTTGCATTACTGCCAACTAGTATATATAAACCACTAGTGGTATTTATTTCCTTTATATTTTATGCCGAGTGGTTCAATACATCCCAAATCGGCGTGTATTGTACCACTCTAGTTCCCAAGTGTATTTTGTAATTCAAAAACAACATCTAAAACTTCGGTTAAATTACTTTTGAAGATTTAGATTTGGGGTCTTCATTACTCAAACTTATGACATATTTTTAAATCTCCCAAAAAATAGACAACAAAATTTAATTTAAACAGCGGACAGTTAATTACTTGTTTTTTAAAACCAATAAATTATAGAGGTAGAAAACCATCAAAACTTCGCACAAAAAAACCCCCGTGAAGCTTGCTTCACGGGGGTTTAATTCTTTGTTATGATTAGGTGTGAACCTATATACTAGGACACCGCAGTCTTAAGCGTTATTATTTAATAGAGAAATCAAATACAGACTGATTTTCACGTCCGTTAGGTACATTTCCTTGGTAAATAAAGCAATACTCTCCTGGCTCTAAACCTTCAGGAACGACTGTAAATTTGTTGTTTCCAATCGTTTCAATCTTAAAAGCAATGGATGCTTTTGGATCGATCCCATTACTGCTTGTAAACATATTGGATTTTGAAGTAATCACTTCTCTTAAGTTTTTAGACTTTTTCACTCTCATTTTTACCAGTACAAACTCATTTGGAGAGGTTGCAACTCTAAACCACCAGTTAAACAAACTTGGGCTTTCTCCTTGGAAATTTTGCATGTTATCAGCTCCTGTTGCTGGGTCAAAGATAAATGTAAACTCTGGAGATCTTGATTTAATCACATTGTTAGATGTTCTTTTTGGTAGCTGCGATTTTACTTTCGCATTGATCAAACCAGAAACTAACTGTTGTGCAACCGCATTTTGATTCGTTCCTGAAAATACAGAAGCTAAAATAGGTTTAAGTGAATCGTCCGCAGCTAAATAATAAATACCTGTTTTGGATTTTGTGCTAAACTGAGCTTTTTGCATCACTAAGGCGATCACCTCAGAAGATACTCCAGACTCTTTTAATTTTGACAATGCCGTAATAGAAGCATCAAAATCAACATCCGAAGAGTTAATTTTGCTTAAAATAATGGTTTCATCAAAACCTAATTCTTTCATTTGGATGATTGACGCATTGGTGATAACCTCTTGCGCATTAGCGAATTGTAATACTACCGTAAGTAGCAAAACAAATAGTGTTGTTTTTTTCATATCTAAAGTTAAATTGGAATTCAAAGGTAGAACAAAATATATTAAAAAGAAATGTGTTTCTTTGTTAAGATATTTAAAATCAAGAATGACAGGAATAGTATATAAATCTACTGGGAGTTGGTACTCCATTAAATCTCTAGATGGAGATTTCTACGAATGCCGTATAAAGGGAAAATTCCGAATTCAGGGAATTAAGAGCACCAATCCGTTAGCGGTTGGCGATCGTGTAGATTTTGATTTAGAAACGAGTAACAATACCCAAACAGGGGTCATTACAACGATTCACCCACGTACCAATTATATCGTTCGGAAATCGGTCAACCTTTCCAAACAGACCCATATTATTGCCAGTAATATTGATCAAGTATTTTTATTAGTCACCATCGATAGCCCTCCGACATTCACTAGTTTCATTGATCGTTTTTTAGCGACCACAGAGGCCTATGCCATTAAAGCTGTTTTACTTTTTAATAAAGTAGATGTGAATGACGAGCCAACTCAAAAAATCGTACACGAATTATCAGAACTCTACGAAAGTATTGGCTATCCATGTTTAAGTATTTCTGCTTTAACAGGTGAGAATATCGAAGCCGTTAAAACACTGATGACTGGAAAGTCGAGCATGTTTGCGGGACATTCAGGCGTTGGGAAATCAACTTTAGTAAATGCGATTGAGCCCGGTTTAAATATCAAAACAAAAGAAATTTCAGAACAGCACAAACAAGGACAGCATACGACGACCTTTGCCGAAATGTTTGATTTGAGCTTTGATGCTCGAATTATAGACACGCCCGGAATCAAAGGATTTGGAGTGGTAGATATGGAACCCGCAGAAGTCGATCATTATTTTCCAGAGTTATTCGCCTTAAAACAATCTTGTAAATTTCATAACTGTCTGCATTTACACGAGCCTCAATGTGCGGTCAAATTAGCACTCGAAAATGGCGAAGTCTCAGCTTCCCGTTATAAAAGTTATACCCAAATTTTGGAAGGCGATGACGAACATTACCGAACGGATAACTACGAACCAAAATGAGAGCAGTCATTCAAAGAGTGACGGAAGCCAGCGTCACCATTGACGGAAATAAAGTGGCGGACATTGCTTCTGGATTATTAGTCCTTTTAGGAATTATGGATTCCGATACTACAGAAGACATTCAATGGTTGAGCAACAAACTCACAAACCTTCGCATTTTTAATGATGCCGAGGGCGTGATGAATACCTCTCTAAAAGACAGCAACGGATCGGCGATTGTGGTGAGTCAGTTTACACTGTACGCACAAACCAAAAAAGGCAACCGCCCCAGTTATATCAAAGCCGCCAAACCCGAAATTGCAAAACCCCTTTACGAGCAATTTGTTCGGCAATTTGAAATTGATTTAGGGCAGACCGTCCAAACGGGTGCGTTTGGTGCAGACATGAAAGTCGCTCTTCTGAATGATGGCCCCGTCACAATTATTATGGATTCAAAAGCGCGGGATCTATAATTTTTTTTTATATTTATTGCAAATAATATTTTTATACCCCAACCTATCAAAATATTTCAGTTGAAACTAGACCCTTTTTCACCCGTAAACCTACTTTATTATGTCCTTCAGAAAGCTCATAGGCTTTTGCCTGTTACTTAATACTTTTTTAATTTATTCTCAAGACCGTCCAGAATTATCCGTATCTCACATAGATGAAGCGATGATGGATCATGCAAATGCTGTTGTAAGACTCAATGAGGTTATTGTATTGTTGAAATCGTCTAGCCAGATATCTATTAAAGAAAAACGAATTATAACCATATTAAATAAAAAAGGAAACGAAAACATAGACGCTTTTGTGCATTACGATAAAAATGTTAAAATTAAAACGCTTCAAGTTTTAGCTTTTGATGCTTTAGGAAATCAAATAAAAAAAATAAAAAAGAATGATTTTAAAGATGAGAGTGCTGTAGATGGAGGCACTCTGTATTCTGATTCAAGAGTAAAATATTTAGAATACACACCAATTGACTATCCTTATACAATACAATTCACCTGCGAAACTATTAACGAAAACACTGCTTTTATTCCTTCATTTACACCAATTGACGATTACTTTGTAAGTACTGAAGTAAGCTCTTATGCGCTAAATTACCCCACGGATATTACCATTAGAAAGAAAGAGAAAAACCTTGAGGATAGAGACCTTGAAAAAAAGGAGGTTGCTGGGGGGATATTTTATAGGGCTAAAAATATCTCAGCGTTTAAGCCAGAAGACTATAGTCCATCATTTCGTGAGATAATCCCAAAAATTTTGGTAGCAGCAAATGAGTTTACTTATGAGGGGGTTTATGCTGAAGTTAAAGGTTGGAAAAGCATGGGCAAGTGGTTTTACAACAATTTATTATATGGTAGGACAAATATATCTAAAGAAACTACGGAATCTGTTTTAAAATTAGTTAAAGATGTAAATGACCCAATAGAAAAAGCCAAAATAATATATCAATATGTTCAAGATAACACTCGATATATAAGTGTGCAAGTAGGGATTGGTGGGATGCAGCCAATAACAGCTAAAGAAGTTGATTTGGTCAAGTATGGTGATTGCAAAGGGTTGACTAATTACACAAAATCATTATTAGATATAGTAGGAGTAAAATCAAATTACACAAGGCTATATGCATCGGCATCAAATCAAATTAGTGTTGATGAAAATTTTGTTTCTTTTGGAGGTCAAACCAATCATGTGATTCTAAATGTTCCCCAAGAAAACAAAGAAGATATCTGGTTAGAATGTACCAGTCAAAAACTGCCATTTGGTTTTATTGGCGATTTTACTGACAATAGAGATGTATTAGTAATTTCTCCAGAAGGGGGGCAAATAAAACACACCAAAAAATATACGACAGAGGAAAACACTCAGGTTATAAAAGCGAATTACAAAGTGTTTGATGATGGTACTATTGATGTAAATACAACCCTTAAATCTAAAGGGATTCAGTACGATGATAAATATAGGCTAGAAACTGAAACTGAAAGAGATTTAGACAAACACTACAAGAATCGCTGGGGGTATATTAATAATATTTCTATCAATGAAATATCTATTGTTAATGACAAAGAGAGTATTGTTTTTAACGAAACCGTAAGTTTTAAAGCTATAAACTATTCTAAACTAATTGCGAACAGAATGCTTTTAACAGTTAATGCTTTAAACCGAAACACACATATTCCTGATCGCTACAGAAACAGAAAATTGCCGCTAAAAATTAAAAGAGGGTTTAAAGATATTGATGAGGTAGAAATTACATTGCCACAAAACTACAAAGTAGAATCGTTGCCAGATAAAAAAATAATTGTAAACAAATTTGGGAGTTATAAATCGGAAGTGATCGTTAAAGATGAAAACACATTAGTTTACAAAAGAGAATTTGTTGTGAACGATGGAGAATTTCCTAAAGAAGACTATAGTAGTTTTAGAAATTTTTATAAAGAAGTTTCAAAACAAGACACCGCAAAAATAGCATTAATTAAAAAAGAATAATAAATGAAAACCCCAGCCATCCTACTAGTTGTATTATTTGTATGTCAAATAACAACTTCACAAAATTACAAATTTGGAAAGATTTCAAAAGAAGAACTCCAAGAGAAGTTTAATCCATTAGATTCGTCGGCTACAGCAACGTATTTATATAAATATCGAAAAACATTTTTTGAGTATCATCAAAATACGGGGTTTGAATTAATAACAAAAGTACACGAACGTGTAAAAATTTACAACCCAGAAGGATTTGAACATGCTACAGAAGCCATAAGTCTTTATAAGAGTAGCTCTAGTCAAGAAAAAGTAACAGGTTTAAAAGCTTACACTTATAATTTAATTGACGGTAAAATTGAAGACACAAAACTCAAAAAAAACGGTATTTTTAAAACAGAAAAATCAAGATACCGAAATGAAACGAAGTTTACAATGCCCAATATTAAAGAAGGTTCGATTGTAGAGTATGAGTATAAAATAAGATCTCCTTTTTATCAAAATATAGACGAATTTCAATTTCAGCACGCCATACCAATAAAAAAATTAGAAGCTGAGTTTCAAGCTCCAGAATATTATAATTTTAAAGTGAACATGAAAGGGTTTTTACCAATGATTCCTAAAACAGAAAAGCGAAGAGATAAGATTACATTCAATAATAAAGACAGAACGGGGACAAGAACCACATTTAGTTCTTCGGATTTAGAATTTACAAAAACTGTATCCACATTTAATTTAGAAAACATTCCTGCTTTAAAGGAAGAACCTTACGTAAACAATATTGATAATTACAGATCTTCAGCTAAATATGAGTTATCCTATGTAAAATTACCTGACACTCCTGTAAAACATTACTCTACAACATGGGAGGATGTGGTTGAAACCATATATAAAAGTTCTAACTTTGGCACAGAATTAAAGAAATCCGGGTATTATGAAGATGATATAGATGCACTTATAAGCACTGTCTCAGATCCTAATATAAGAATGGAGTTAATTTTCAATTTTGTTAAATCTAAAGTAAAATGGAATGAATATTATAGCAAATACACCAACGATGGTGTTAAAAAAGCATACAAAGAACACGTTGGTAATGTGGCTGAAATTAATTTAATGTTAACATCAATGTTACGCTATGCAGGATTAAACGCTAACCCTGTTTTGATAAGCACTAGAGATAACGGAATTCCAATATTTCCAACTAGAGAAGGCTATAATTATGTTATTTCGTGTGTGGAGTTCCCAGCAGGTAAGGTGTTGTTAGATGCTACTAATAAATACAGTTCTCCAAATATTTTACCTTACAGAGTTTTAAATTGGGAAGGAAGAATTATTAAAAAAAATGGCACTTCGAGTTTAATCAGTCTATACCCTAATGAAAACTCAAAAACAACCACCTTAATGCTCATTAATTTATCTGAAGACGGAAGTATAGAGGGAAGCTGTCGAAGCGTTAAAACAAATCATTCAGCCCTATCATACAGAAACAGATATAATAACTCAGATGAAAATGATTTTTTAGAGAAGTTAGAAAACAAGTATGATGGTTTAGAGGTTTCAGACTTTAAAGTAAATAACTTAGTTGAATTGACTAAACCTATTATAGAAATTTATAAATTTGCTATTGATAATCAAACGGATATTATAGGGGATAAAATATATTTTTCACCTTTATTTTTTTTAAAATCAAAAGAAAATCCATTTAAATTAGAAAAAAGAGAATTCCCAGTAGATTTTGGGTATCCATCTACTAGTTTATATCGATTCACAATTAATTTGCCTGAAGGTTATAAAGTAGAGTCAGTACCAAAAGCAGAAGCTTTTGCTTTGCCCGAAAACTTTGGATTATTTAAATATAATTTATCTCACAATGAATCAACAATACAATTGTTAATAGAAACCAAAATAAACTCCCCAATTATATCTTCCTTGTATTATGAGGCATTAAAAGCGTATTTTAACAAGCTAATAGAAAAAGAAAACGAACAAATAGTTTTAACGAAAAAATAAATGGAACTTCAACACGCACAAAAAACTGTCGATAATTGGATCAAAGCGCATGGCGTTCGCTATTTTAACGAACTCACCAATATGGCACAACTCACTGAAGAAGTGGGCGAAGTGGCGCGCATCATCTCAAGACGTTACGGGGAGCAAAGCGAAAAGGAAAGCGATAAAAATAAAGATTTAGGCGAAGAATTAGCAGATGTTTTATTCGTTGTTCTTTGTTTAGCCAATCAAACTGGTGTAAATTTGCAAGACGCTTTTGACAAAAAGCTTGATATAAAAACCAAACGGGATCATAACCGTCACCATAGCAACGAAAAACTAAAATAGATTTTGCATCTTTTCCTTCAAAATTCAAGCATCAACCCAAGTACCGACATTACGATTACAGGGTCCAAAAGTGAGTCCAACCGACTGTTATTATTAAAAGCACTTTTTGAAAATTTAGAAATTCAGAATGTCTCTAATTCTGACGACAGTCAGTATATGCTCAAAGCATTGGATTCGGATAATTCTATTGTTGACATTCATCACGCGGGTACAGCCATGCGATTTTTGACCGCCTATTTTGCGACTTTAGACGGCAAAACAACTTTGCTTACAGGGTCTCAAAGAATGCAAGAACGACCTATTAAAATATTGGTGGACACCTTAAGAGCGTTAGGTGCAGACATTGAGTATGACAAAGAAGAAGGATTTCCCCCATTACGAATCACAGGAAAAACCTTGCTCAAGGACGAAGTCCGAATGAAGGCCAATGTCAGCAGTCAGTACATCTCCGCATTGTTACTGATGGCAACCAAGCTCAAAAATGGGCTGACATTACATCTTGAGGGGAAAATCACTTCGGTTCCGTACATTAAAATGACCCTTTCGTTATTGGATCAACTCGGGGTTGAAACCAGCTTTGAAGGTCAAGTGATTCAAGTGAAACCCTATTTAGAGACCGTTTCAAAAACGTTTACTGTCGAGTCCGATTGGTCGTCGGCCTCCTATTTTTATAGCATTGTTGCCTTGAGTCCAGTAGGGACTCAAATAAATTTAAGTACCTACAAAAAAGACAGCTTACAAGGCGATGCGGTATTGCAAGAAATTTACACCCATTTAGGTGTTCAAACAACTTTTGAAGGGTCTAAAATCAACTTAAAAAAAATCAATACCAATTTGCCAGACAGTTTGGATTTAGATTTAGCCAATGCTCCTGACATTGCGCAAACTATTGTGGTGACCTGTTTAGGACTTCAAGTGAAGTGCAATCTTACAGGCTTGCACACCCTTAAAATTAAAGAAACCGACCGTTTGGAAGCATTGAAAAATGAGATCTATAAATTCGGAACTTCAATTGACATCACGGATGACAGTTTACATCTTTCGGATTCCAAGCCCTTAAAATCGGGAGCCATTGTAGAAACCTATAACGATCACCGCATGGCGATGGCGTTTGCACCCTTAGCACTCAGAACAGAATTTTCTATAAAAGAGGCGGAAGTGGTTTCAAAATCCTTCCCTGATTTTTGGGGGAATTTAGCAGAATTAGGGTTCAATACCTCCGTATCCGAAAAATAAAGGTTCAAATACTTGACAACGCCTATTTTGAGGTTGTATATTCGCAGCTTGACATTAAAAACCAAGTATGAAATTATCGCATTTTAACTTTGAATTACCAGACGAATTATTAGCAGAATATCCTGCCGAAAACAGAGATGAGTCGCGACTCATGGTCTTAAATCGGAAAGAGCAAACCATCGAACACAAAATGTTTAAAGACATTATTGATTACTTCGATGAGGATGACGTTATGATTCTTAATGACACCAAAGTATTCCCAGCACGCTTGTTTGGAAATAAAGAAAAAACAGGAGCTCGTATTGAAGTTTTTCTTCTTAGAGAACTCAATGCAGAACAACGTTTGTGGGATGTGTTGGTAGACCCTGCTCGGAAAATCAGAATAGGAAATAAACTTTATTTTGGAGAAGATGAAACCTTAGTTGCTGAGGTCATCGACAATACAACTTCAAGAGGACGTACTCTTCGTTTTTTATATGACGGGTCTTATGAAGAATTCAGAAAAAAATTAACAGAACTTGGTCAAACGCCTTTGCCAAAATATATCAACAGAGAAGTTGAGCCAGAAGATGAAGAGCGTTACCAAACAATTTATGCTAAAAATGAAGGTGCAGTCGCTGCGCCAACCGCAGGACTCCATTTTTCTAAGCATTTATTGAAGCGTTTAGAAATCAAAGGAATCAACTTTGCGGAAGTCACTTTACATGTTGGATTGGGAACTTTTAATTCTGTGGAAGTGGAAGATCTTTCTAAACATAAAATGGACAGTGAAGAAATTATTATACCAGCTTCAACCGCAACGACCATCAATAAAGCATTGGTTGAAAAACGTCGTATTTGCGCCGTTGGAACCACTGCCATGCGTACGATTGAAAGTTCGGTATCTTCTAAAGGCAACTTAAATGAATTTGCAGGATGGACGAATAAATTCATCTTTCCTCCTTTTGAGTTTTCAATTGCGAACTGTATGATCACAAATTTTCATACACCAAAATCAACACTTTTAATGATGACGGCCGCTTTTGGAGGTCATGATTTTGTAAAGAGAGCCTACGAAGAAGCAGTAAAAGAAAAATATAAATTTTATAGCTATGGTGATGCCATGCTGATCATTTAATTAAAAATTATAAAGCCTCCTCAAAGAGGCTTTTTTTTAGGTATCAATTGTTTTGTTCATTATGAATTCCACTAAAAAAGACATACGCGCATTATCAAAAGAGGAGTTAAGAATCTTTTTTGCCACGCATGGAGATCAAGCTTTTAGAGGCACTCAAGTTTATGAGTGGCTTTGGCAAAAGGGCGCGCATCACTTTGAGGATATGACCAATTTGTCTAAAGATACCCGTCAGATGTTGGATGAAAACTTTAGCATCAACCACATTGAAGTGGATTCTATGCAGCGAAGCTCAGATGGAACCATCAAAAACGGTATTCGACTCCATGACGGAATGATTGTTGAATCCGTACTGATTCCAACAGCCAAACGTTCTACCGCTTGTGTATCTTCTCAAGTTGGCTGTAGTCTTGACTGTAAATTTTGTGCAACCTCGCGACTCAAACGCATGCGGAACCTCAATCCAGATGAGATTTACGACCAAGTGGTAGCCATTGATAAACAAAGTAAATTATACCACAACCGTCCACTTTCTAATATTGTGTTTATGGGGATGGGGGAGCCGTTAATGAATTACAATAACGTGCTTAAAGCGATTGATAAAATCACTTCCAAAGAAGGTCTGGGAATGTCTCCAAAGCGGATTGTTGTGTCCACTTCTGGAGTGCCAAAAATGATTAGAAAAATGGCAGACGATCAGGTGAAGTTTAATTTAGCCGTTTCACTGCATTCAGCCATTGACAGCGTTCGTACCTCTATTATGCCATTCAATGAAACCTTTCCTTTGAAAGATTTACGTGAAGCACTTCAACATTGGTATGCGGCCACCAATCGAATCATTACCTATGAGTATGTAGTTTGGGAAGGGATTAACGACACCAAAGCTGACATTGAAGCCCTGATAAAGTTTTGTCAATTTGCACCGAGTAAAGTCAATCTGATTGAATATAACCCCATTGATGATGGCGAATTTCAACAAGCCGACGACACAGCGATTGATTTGTATGTGTCCATGTTAGAAGCCAAAAATATCACCGTGACCGTTAGACGTTCACGCGGAAAAGATATTGACGCTGCCTGCGGACAACTCGCCAACAAGGCTTAAAAAAATATTTCTAAAAATTATTATGGTGCTGGATTCGGAATCGTTGCATGAATCGCATCGATACGATCTAAAGTTTCCTGCGACAATTCCGTATCAATACTCGCTATATTTTCTTTTAGCTGTTCTAAATTTGTAGCCCCAATAATATTACTTGTCACAAAAGGTCTTTGGTTGACAAATGCCAAAGAAAGTGTTGTTAGGCTGATGCCCAACTCTTTTGCGAGTTGTAAATACTGCTTGGCTGCTTCGGTGGATTGTTCACTGCTGTAGCGCGCAAAACGCGGAAACAATTTGAGACGTGCATTGTCTGCAGCCGTGCCCTCAATGTATTTTCCAGAAAGCACTCCAAACGCTAAAGGAGAGTAGGCTAGAAGCCCCATATTTTCTCTTAAAGACACTTCTGCCAAATCACCTTCAAACACTCTATTCAACATTGAATAGGCATTTTGTGTAGTGCTAATGGGAATTAAATTATCTTTTCGAACCTCTTCCATACAACGCATGGCGCCCCAAGCTTTTTCATTCGAAAGTCCAATCGCTCTAATTTTTCCAGCATCTACGAAGGATTTTAAAGCGTGTAGTACTTCATTAAAATTATCAACCCACGGATCGTTTGGACTGGGTTTAAAATCGCGCACGCCAAACGTATTGGTGTGACGTTCTGGCCAGTGTAATTGATACAAATCAATATAATCTGTTTGTAAGCGCGCCAGCTCCAAGTCCAAGGCTTCTTTAATAGTGTCGGCACTAAATCCTTTTGTTCTGATATGAGCCGTATAGTCACCTATTCCTGCAATTTTACTTGCCAAAATGACCTTATCTCTTGTTTTATTTTTTTTTAGCCAAGTTCCAATATATTCACTGGTTCTCCCCTGAGTTTCTGCCGTAGCAGGCACAGGATATAGCTCTGCAGTGTCAATAAAATTGACCCCGTGATCTAAGGCATAATCCATTTGTGCATGGCCTTCAGCTTCTGTATTTTGATTACCCCAGGTCATTGTGCCGAGGCAGATTTCACTTACTTTAATATCTGTACTTGGAAGTTTGGTGTATTTCATTAATCGTTATTTAAAAGCTTTGATATTTCATCTAATTTCGGGGTCAATACCACTTCAATACGTCTGTTTCTGGCTTTGCCCTCGTTCGTTTCGTTGGTTGCAATTGGTGCAAATTCGCCACGTCCAGCAGCCGTTAAACTTTCGGGGTTGATCGCATCATTTTCATTTAAAATTTGAACGATTGCTGTAGCGCGTTTTGTTGATAAATCCCAATTATTTGCAATTTGTCCGCCACTTGAAAAGGGGTCATTATCTGTATGTCCTTCAATAAGCACTGCTATTTCAGGGTTGTCTGCCAAAACGGTTCCGAGCTGTTCGATAGCCGTCCGACCATCAACTCCAATAGCCCAACTTCCAGATTTGAAAAGTAATTTGTTTTCCATGGACACATAGACTTTTCCATTACGCTGTTCAACCGTCAGCCCTTTGCCTTCAAAAGCGGTCAATGCATTTGAAATCGCATCTTTTAAGTCGCGCATCGCTTGGTCTTTGGAAGCGATGAGTGCCTCTAATTCTGCAATACGTTGTGAGCGTTCTTGCATATCGGCTTCTAATTTCAAAAGACGGTCGTTTTCTGCAGCTAAGGCGGTTTCTTTAGCATCTAATTGTGCTAAAAGCTCCCTGTTTTTTTGCACATTATCAGCGATCGATTTGGAGCTATTTTGCTCTAAGGCTGTATAAGAATCATTCAGTGCATCGTATTTTTTCTGAAGCGCAGTCACATCTTGTTGCAGTTGATTCCGTTCTAAAACCGTTGCGTCATACTCACTTTGCAATTGATCAAATTGATTTTGAAGTGCATTTTTACCACTTAAAACACTTTCGCTATCAGCATTTAAGGTGTCATAATCATTCTTAAGATTTGTGTATTTGCCTTCTAGTTCCTTGTATAGTTTAGAAGATACACAAGAGGTTGAGGTGAAAATAACGAGTGTTAAAATTAAAAGTCTTTTAATCATTGTATAGTAATTTATAAAATTAGGTTTATTGTAATTCAACTAAAACGGGACAGTGGTCACTGTGCACTGCTTCAGACAGGATAACGGCGCGTTTCAATTTTTCTTGTAGGGGTTGCGAAACTAATGTATAATCCAATCGCCAGCCTTTGTTATTGGCACGTGAATTTGCACGGTAACTCCACCAACTATAATTGTCAGGTTCTGTATTAAATTCGCGAAATGCATCTACAAAACCATTTTTTAAAAACTGAGTCATCCAAGCGCGTTCTTCTGGTAAAAACCCAGATACATTTTTATTCCTCACAGGATCATGTATGTCCATTGCTTCGTGACAAATATTATAATCGCCACAAATAACAAGGTTCGGGACTTCTTTTTTAAGCGTATTTATATAGTCATGAAACAAATCCATATACTCAAGCTTATGTTCTAAACGCGCCAAATTTGTTCCGGAAGGCAAGTATAAACTCATGACTGAAACACCATCAAAATCCGCACGAATGTTACGTCCTTCAAAATCCATGGACTCAATGCCTGTTCCAAACACCACATTGGTTGGTTTGGTTTTAGATAAAATAGCCACGCCACTGTATCCTTTTTTTTGAGCACTGAACCAATAATTGTAAGCATAACCAGCCGCTTCAAAAACACTCAAATCGAGTTGATCTTCTTGCGCTTTTATTTCTTGTAAACAGATCACGTCTGGATCGGCACTTTTCAGCCAATCTATAAACCCTTTTTTGAGCGCAGCTCGAATCCCGTTAACGTTGTAAGAAATAATTTTCATCTATTCTGATAATAATTTTAGCTAAAATAATTAATAGAGTACTTTTACCCTAAATATTTAGTCTTGTTTTAATGAAAACTATCAACAAAATATTTTAGGTTGTTTTTAGTTTAAGAGTCATGATGAAGTACTGTTTTACAATTTTACTCCTTATATCTTTTACACATTCTTGGTCTCAAGAGGTGTCGTCTCTCTATAGGGTAAAAAAATTAGCGGTAAGCGATACTGTTCAAATTGACAGTGTAAGCATCAATCCTTCCAATTTTTCGATATCAAATTTAAAAAATGAGGCTATTTCACCCTCATTATATACGATAGATTTTGAAAATGCACTTCTCACGTTTCCTAATTCTGTGGATACAGATTCCATTAAAGTGACGTATTTAAGTTATCCGCGTTTTATGACTAAAACGTATCAGGAATTAGACGAACGCATCATTGTCAATAGTACCGGAAATCTCCAAAAATTATACCAGTTATCGCAACCCAGCTCCAAACGGGTGGTGGTGCCATTTGATGGCTTGGCGTCTTCAGGAAGTATTTCAAGGGGAGTGACCATTGGAAACAATCAAAATTCGGTATTGAACAGTGAACTTGATTTGCAAATTAGTGGAAAATTAAATGATAAAGTGACCTTACGCGCTTCCATTCAAGATTCAAACATTCCCTTGCAGGAAAGTGGTTACTCACAGCAGTTGGATGAATTCGATCAAGTATTTATAGAAGTTTTTAGTGAGCGTTGGGGGATCAGAGCGGGGGATATCGATTTAGAAGATACGCAGTCTTATTTTTCAAAATTTTCTAAACGGGTTCAAGGACTTTCATTAACTACTAATTTTAAAAATGAAGATTCAGAGTTTACCGCTTTTGCTTCGGGTGCGCTTGTTCGTGGTCAATTTTCAACAAGTCAATTTGTAGGGCAAGAAGGAAATCAAGGACCTTATAAATTGGTTGGACCAAATAATGAGTTGTATGTTTTAGTTGTTTCTGGAAGTGAAACCGTGTATGTGAATGGAATCCCTTTGCAGCGTGGCGCCACAGAGGATTATATCATTGATTACAATGCTGGGGAACTAATTTTTAATGCGACTTATCCCATCACTTCCGAAATGCGAATTACGGTCGATTATCAATACAGCGAGCGCAATTATTCTCGATTTATAGGCTATGCGGGAAGTCGGTATAAAAATGAAAAATGGACTTTAGGCGTGTCTGTTTACAATGAAAATGATCTAAAAAACCAACCGCTTCAACAATCTCTTAATTCGGAACAAGTCGCTATTTTATCCAATGCGGGAGATGACCAATCGCTGATGACTGCGCCTTCAGCCTCTCCAGAAGCGTATAACGAAAATCGAATTTTGTATAAGAAAATTACGGATAATGGGGTGGAAGTTTTTGAGTTTTCAAACAATGCTGAGGATGAATTGTATCTTGTTAATTTTACGGCTGTGGGGTCACAGCAAGGAAATTATAGGATTACTAGTTCCAATGCGATTTCAAATATTTACGAGTATGTCGCACCCATAGCCGGGATTAAACAAGGAGATTTTGAACCGATTGTGCAACTCGTAGCCCCTGTGAAGTTGCAAGTGGCGGTAGTTAATGGCGCCTTTAAACCCAATGAAAAAACGGCTGTTGAATTTGAATTTGCCGCCAGTAAGAATGACTTAAATTTATACTCATCGCTCGATGATGAGAATGACACAGGGGTTGCGGGTCAACTGTCGATAGAACATCAATTACTGAAAACGGCTGGTGGCTGGACGTTAGATGTAACTTCCGATATCGATTATGTACAAAGTGATTTCAGAACGATCCAAAGACTCTACAGGCCAGAATTTAATCGGGATTGGAATGTTGAAACACTTTCTGGAAATCAAAGCGTATCTAATCTCGGCGATCAAGTTTTTGCAGTTGCAGGTGTTCAGTTTTTGCATCCAGAAAAGGGGGCGTTCAATTACCAATTTCAACATTTGAATTATAAGGACAATTATGAAGGGAGTCGCCATGTGCTTTATACAAAACTGAACTTAGAACACTTTCAGTTTTACTCGAATTCAAGTTTCTTAGAAACGGATGGACTCAACTCGAATTCGATGTTTTATAGATCTGATAACCGTTTGAAATACAGTTATCAAAAAGGCTGGTCGGGAGTTAAGTTTTCCACGGAACACAATGAAAAAAAAGACGTTGCATTAAATCAATTGGACCCCATCAGTCAGAAGTTTAAAGCGTATGAAGTTTTTACGGGTATTGGCGATTCAACAAAGGTGTTTGTGAAATTAGGGTATATCCATCGAGTGAATGACAGTCTGCAAAACAACCGCCTTGCAAAAGTAAATGCATCAGACACCTATTATTTAGATTCAAAATGGATTCAAACTAAAAATACAAATCTGAGTTTGTATGCAAATTACAGGGTTTTTAAATCTACAAACGCGTCCACTCCAGTTCAAAAATCAATCAATTCTCGATTGCAATACAGTCAAAAATTAGCCGATAATTTGATTCATTGGAATACGTTGTTTGAAACCAATGCTGGGCGTTTGCCACAACAGGATTTTACGTATGTAGAAGTAGAGCCGGGTCAAGGGAGTTTTGTTTGGTTTGATTATAATGAGAACGGCATTCAGGAATTAGAAGAATTTGAAATAGCTCAATTTCAAGATCAAGCGACTTATGTTCGAGTGTTGTTGCCCAACCAAGTTTACATCCGCACGCATCAAAATAAACTGAGTCAATCGCTGACTTTAAATCCGATTCAGTGGGCCAATTCACCAAAAGCCTCCAAACGTTTTTGGTCTCATTTTTACAATCAAACGTCTTTTTTAATTGACCGAAAAGATAAAAATAACAGTACATCTATTCGCTTAAATCCTTTTCATTCAACGGAAGAAGATCAGTTGGCACTGCAATCGAATTTCAGAAATCAGTTGTTTTACAACAGAGGGAAACAGCATTACACGGTATCCTACAGTTATTCGGAATCCAGGGCCCGTAATGTACTTTCATTTGGGTATGTGGAACAAGAAACGTTCAGCCATCAGCTTAATTTTTCACATAAAATTCAAGAGCAGTGGTTGCTTAATTTGCAAACGAACTTAGATAAAAATAGAAGTGCAAGTGAAAACTTTTCATCAAAAAATTATCAACTTAATGAAACGCTCTTAAACCCAAAACTATCTTATTTACTAGACGATAACAAACGGTTTGATGTGTATTATCAATATCAAAAAAAGGACAACGCTATCGGAGATTTGGAACAACTCGCCCAAGAAAAATATGGAGTTTCTTTTACGCTAACCCAAAATCAGAAAGCTGCCATTACAGGAGAGTTTAATTATTTTTCAAATGATTTTTCTGGGAATGCCAATACGCCAGTCGCTTACCAAATGATGGAAGGTTTGCAACCTGGTACTAACTTCACTTGGTCATTGATTGCACAAAAAAAACTGACGAAGTTCTTAGATCTGAATATCAATTATTTTGGAAGAAAGAGTGAAACAAGTCGCACCATCCATACAGGGACTGTACAGCTAAAAGCGTATTTTTAATTTTATGGCGTAATTATTGTGATAGGTTGAATCTCAAATCTATTATAATTATGAAAACATGTACGTTACTAGTGTTCCTTTTTTGTCTTAGTTTTTCTGGACATACTCAAGAAGATTCCTTAACTATTTTTACGAAAAATCACGAAATTAAAGTTGGTGCTCTTAAACTTTTAGCAGGGTCAATTTTTGAAGGTAGTTATGAGTATATTCCAAATAGAAACATAGGTTTTGGAGCGAGTTTGCTGTGGAACTTTGACACTTCAAACAATTACTTCGAAAACAGCTCTTTAACGCCTTTCTTTAAAATGTATTTCCAAAGAAATGAACACTATGGTGCAAAAGGGTTTTTTGTAGAAGCCTTTGGCTCATTGTATTCTGCAAATGAAAAATTAGATTCTTGGGTTGGTAGTAATAATGACAATATTAATACTTTTTTTGAAACTGCTTTAGGGTTTTCTATCGGTCAAAAATGGATTAATTCTACAGGGTTTATATTTGAAATAAAATTTGGGTATGGCCGAAATTTATTAGGAAATTCACGTTTTGACGGTATTGCAAAAGGGGGTTTTTATGTTGGCTACCGCTTCTAACGCCTGAGGGAAAAGTGGGACTTATACTGCGTTTCTGCCCCATTACTATTTTGATAGTCTGCAACAAACCAATAATCAGTGCTTGCCAATATCATGCCGTTAAACGTTCCGTTCCACGCATTTTGACTTGGTTTAAATTGAAACAATAGTTTTCCATAACGATCATATAAATAGATCATTGCAGAGGAATCATTACTCAAACACTTGATATTCCAAGTGTCGTTGAATCCATCACCATTAGGGGTGAAAAATTTTGGGTATGCCATAACCTTAATCGTTGTTTCAGGTTGTGTGCTACACATGTCAATAGCATCTCTAATGGCTAGAATATGTTCTTCGCATCCAGTCTCAAATTCAAACGTTGAATTGATTTGCCATGTACCACCATCCAATTGGTATTCATAAGTACCACTTCCGCCCGAGGCTGTTACTGAAATAACTTGATTGGCATCAAATTCTTCAGACAGATTTGTAACGTCAATCGTTAAAGGATTGATCGTATTTATAATAATAGTCATTGTTGTTGAGTCAGCACATTGCCCAGGATTTGGCATGAATGTATAAAGGGTCGTTTCTAGATTATTTAAAGAAGGACTCCATACACCAGTAATTCCACCATTGTAAGTTGTGGGCAAAGGGATTAACGTACTTCCGATACAAATGGGGTCAACTTGAGCAAATAGGGGAATTACTTTTGTTAAAACGGTAATGGTCATATTACTGCCATTAAAACAAATTCCCGTTAATGGATTAGGATTAAAAGTGTATTCTGTTGTTACCGTATTATTTATTGCAGGAGACCAAGTACCACTAAAACCGTTATTTGAAATGGTTGGCAACTCCATTAAAATGCCACCTTCACAAATAGGATTTACTGGCGTAAAATTGGGAGTTTCATCTCTGTTGACAGTGATTATAACATCCTCCGTTGTAAGGTTTCCACAAACATCGGTAATAGTAACGGTAAAGGTAGTTGTGACAGTGGGTGCTGCTATTGGGTTTGCGATATTAGGATTGCTAACGCAAGTTGTTGGGTTCCAAGAATAGGCAACGCCACTCGGTATTGTAGCGTCTAACGGCACTGTTTCACCTGAACAAATGGTCGTGTCTGTCAAGTTTAAATTTTCTACAAAAGATATACTATTAAAACAAACCTGATGTAAATTTGATGATCCTCCAGTGGAGCCTACAAATCCAAAAAACACAGAACTATCTCCACCAAAAATATCAGTTTTTACATCCTTAGTTAAAGAGAGTCTTAAGTCACAATCAAAATACACCCCCAGAGTTTCAGTGCTAGCGACCCAAACGATTTTTACGTTGTGATCCATACCGTCTTCGATATTTGCGCTTGTTGCACTGGCTTGAATCGGGCCTTTAAGACTTGAGCTCGCAGAATGATTTGATCCGCCGTTTGACATGATTCCGATGTGATCTACGGATATATCGTTTCTATCGCGATTTCTGTAGGTGTCAAACTCTACAATTAGTGAATTTGAAATCCCCTCATAACCAAGGCCGCCTCCAGCAAGTCCTATTTCAGCTGTGGCGTTTGTTTTAAAAACCAATGCCATACCATCTGCACCATTTCCGTCTTAATCACCAAAATTATTTTGGTAATAAATTGTAAAATCATTTGCAAAATCTATAGGGTTGTCATACCACACTCCACCAGAAAGGTTGAATTGATCGGGAGTGATTTCATAACAATTGCCTCCTAAGTCTGAGGCACTGCCAACAGTTACGGTATTTAACTGTGCATGGGATAAATTCTGAAAGCTTATAACGGTAAAAATAAACAACGCTACAAGTGCTGTGTTATTACGATAAAACATCAATATATTACTTAAAAGTTTGGTTACTTCTTAATATAGTGAAAAATATTGAAGTATTCTTATAAATTAATGATTTATTTATGAATTATGTAATTAAGTACAAAAAAATATTTTAAAAAGCAATTATTTTAGTTTCACAAAAGAATGTGACTGTCTGTTATTTAGCTTAAAAATTGACGTCTCTTAACGTCTCAAAGAAAAGTGGGACTTATACTGTGTTTCCACCCCATTACTGTTTGTATAGTTCACCACAAACCAATAGTCTGTACTGGGCAACATCTCGCCGTTGAATGAGCCATCCCATGTGTTTTGACTGGGTTTAAATTCATACAATAACTTCCCGAAACGATCCGACAAACGAACGACTGCAAAAGGGTCGTCAAGAAAACATTTGATGTTCCAAGTATCGTTATACCCATCTCCGTTAGGCGTAAAGAATTTCGGGAATTCCATAATCGCAATCGTAGTTTCTGGCTGGATGTTACAGCTATCAATGGCATCTCTTACCGCCACTGTATGCTCATCACATCCAATTACATATTCGAAAATAGAACTGAACTGCCAATCTCCGCCATCTAATTGATACTCATAAGAACCACTTCCACCCGATGCCGTGACTGAAATAATCTGATTCGCATCAAATTTATCTGACAGGCTAACAGCACTAATCGTTAAAACATTCACAGGGATGACCACCACCGTCATTGTGGTTGGGCTCGCACATTCGCCAGGATCCGCCGTAAAGGTATAAGTCGTTGTTGTCGTATTATCAAGTGCTGGACTCCAAGTTCCATTAAACCCTTCGTTAGATTGCGTTAATAATGTAATCGTTTCGCCGGCGCAAATAGGATCTATTTGAATAAAGGTAGAAACACTGTTAGGGACAACTGTAATCGTGACGGTTGCCGAGTTTGCACATTCTCTTGCATCAGGGGTAAATGTATACTGAGTAGTGAGCGTATTGTCCAGTGCTGGACTCCAAGTTCCCGTAATTCCGTTGTTAGCAGTGGTTGGCAAGGGAGTTAAAGCATCCCCATTACAAATATCGTTGACGGCTGCAAAGATAGGGTCTGTTTTCTGATTCACTAAAATCACGAGCGTTGTTGGGTTTGCACATTCTCTTGCATCAGGGGTAAATGTATATAAGGTAGTTATTGTATTATCAAGTGCTGGACTCCAAGTTCCCGTAATTCCGTTGTTAGCAGTGGTTGGCAAGGGAGTTAAAATATCCCCATTACAAATATCATTTACAGGCGTAAATAGTGGATTCACATTTTGGTTCACATTGATTATAAGGGTTGCTGGATTTGCACATTCTCCAACATCAGGGGTAAATATATATAAGTTAGTTATTGTGTTGTCAAGTGTTGGACTCCAAGTCCCTGTAATACCATCGTTAGACGTTGTTGGTAAGGGTGCTAAAGAGCCGCCACTACAGATGTCACCAACAGGGGTGAATAGGGGATCCACTTTTTGGTTCACTAAAATGGTGAGCGTTGTTGGATTTGCGCATTCGGTTGGTCTGGGCGTAAACGTATAAGTGGTTGTGAGTGTATTATCAAGAGCTGGGGTCCAACTTCCCGTAATGCCATTATTAGAAGTAGTTGGCAAGGGAGTTAAAACATCGCCGTTACAAACATCAGCAACAGCCGTAAATAGGGGGTCTACTTTCTGATTCACTAAAATGGTGAGCGTTTCTGTGTTTGCACATTCTCCTACATCAGGTGTGAATGTATAAAGTGTCGTCAGCGTATTGTCAAGTGCTGGGGTCCAAGTTCCATTCACACCATTGTTAGAAGTGGTTGGTAAAGGATTTAAAATATCTCCATCACAGATAGCATCGACCTCATTGAAATCAGGATATAACTTTTGGTTTACAAAGATGGTAAGCGTTTCTGTGTTTGCACATTCTCCTACATCAGGTGTGAATGTATAAAGTGTCGTCAGCGTATTGTCAAGTGCTGGGGTCCAAGTTCCATTCACACCATTGTTAGAAGTGGTTGGTAAAGGATTTAAAATATCTCCATCACAGATAGCATCGACCTCATTGAAATCAGGATATAACTTTTGGTTTACAAAGATGGTGAGCGTCGCTGGGTTTGCACATTCTCCTACATCAGGCGTAAACGTATAAGTCGTCGTAATTGTATTGTCAAGTGCGGGTGTCCAACTTCCCGTAATTCCATTGTTACAACTGGTTGGTAAGGGAGTTAAAATGTCGCCATTACAAATATCAGCAGCAGGCGTAAATAAGGGATCTACTAGATCGTTTACTGTGATGGTAAGCGTTGTTGGATTGGCACACAGTTCTGCATCAGGTGTAAATGTATAAAGTGTCGTCAGCGTATTGTCCAGTGCTGGACTCCAAGTTCCCGTAATTCCATTATTAGATGTGGTTGGTAAAGGAGTTAAAACAGCCCCATTACAGAAATCGTTGACAGTTGCAAAGGTCGGGTCTGTTTTCTGATTCACTAAAATCACGAGGGTTGCCGCGTTTGCACACTCGCCTGCATCAGGTGTAAATGTATAAAGTGTCGTCAGTGTATTGTCAAGTGCGGGTGTCCAAGTTCCCGTAATTCCGTTGTTATCAGTGGTTGGCAAGGGAGTTAAAATACCTCCATTACAGATATCATTTACAGGTGTAAATAGTGGGTTCACCTTTTGATTCACATTGATTGTGAGCGTTGTTGGGTTTGCACACTCGCCTGCACCAGGCGTAAATGTATAAGTGGTCGTAATTGTATTGTCAAGAGCTGGACTCCAAGTTCCATTCACACCATTGTTAGATGTTGTTGGTAAAGAGTTTAAAGCATCCCCATCACAGATAGCATCGACCTCATTAAAATCAGGATCCACTTTTTGATTCACATTGATAGTGACCGTAGTTGGATTGGCACACTCGCCTGCATCAGGCGTAAATGTATACTCTGTCGTCAGCGTATTGTCCAGTGCGGGTGTCCAAGTTCCATTCACTCCATTGTTAGACGTGGTTGGTAAAGGATTTAAAATATCCCCATCACAGATAGCGTCGATCTCATTGAAATCAGGATCTATCTTTTGATTCACATTAATGGTGAGCGTTGCTAGATTTGCACATTCTCCTAAATCTGGAGTAAAGGTATAGGTCGTTGTGATTGTATTGTCCAGTGCTGGACTCCAAGTTCCCGTAATTCCATCGTTAGATGTTGGAGGCAAGGGCGCTAAAACGTTTCCGTTGCAGATGTCATTTACCGCATTAAAATCAGGATTCACCTTTTGATTTACATTGATTGTAAGTGTTGTTGGGTTTGCACATTCTCCTAAATCTGGTGTAAAGGTATAGGTCGTTGTGATTGTATTGTCAAGTGCAGGCGTCCAAGTTCCCGTAATGCTATTGTTAGATGTTGGAGGCAAGAGCGCTAAAACGTCTCCGTTGCAGATATCATTCACAGCTGTAAATAGGGGATCCACTTTTTGATTTACAAAGATGGTCAGCGTTGTTGGATTGGCACACAGTCCCGCATCAGGCGTAAATGTATACAAGGTCGTAATTGTATTGTCAAGTGCGGGTGTCCAAGTTCCTGTAATGCTATTGTTAGCAGTGGTTGGTAAGGGAGTTAAAATATCGCCATTACAGATGTCATCGGCTGGGTTAAAGACAGGATCCACCTTTTGGTTCACATTGATTGTGAGCGTTGTTGGGTTTGCACATTCGCTTGCATCAGGCGTAAAGGTATAAGTCGTTGTTAATGTATTGTCAAGTGCGGGCGTCCAAGTTCCAGCAATACCATTGTTAGATGTGATGGGTAAAGGAGTTAAAATGTCGCCATCACAAATGGCGTCAACAGCCGTAAAGCTAGGGTCCGTTTTCTGTTCAACCGTAATAGTAAGGGTTGTTGGATTTGCACATTCGCCCTCATTAGGGGTAAATGTATAAGTAGTTGTAGCAGTATTATCAAGAGCAGGCTCCCAAGCACCAACAATACCATCGTTTGATGTGGTTGGTAAAGGCGCTAAAATATCCCCATTACAAATGTCATTTGTTTGAGGAAACGTTGGAGTTATTTTCTGATTAACAACAACAGTCATTGTGGTTGCTACAGCACATTGTCCTGGATCGGGTGTAAATGTATAAGTGGTCGTAATTGTATTGTCAAGTGCCGGTGTCCAAGTTCCCGTAATTGCATTGTTAGAAGTGGTTGGTAAAGGGTTTAAAGTATCCTCATTACAAATATCATTTGTTTGAGTAAACGTTGGAATTGTCTGCGGGTCAACAATGACGGTCAATGTGATTGGGTCAGCACATTGTCCCGCATCAGGGGTAAAGCTGTAAGTTGCTGTCGTTGTAGCGTCAAAAGCTGGTGACCAACTTCCCGTAATACCTTCAATAGAGGTGTTTGTTAATGGGTTTGTATTTCCATCACAGAAAAACTCAGATGATGCCGGAAAACTAGGAGTTACATCCGAATTTACAACAATCAAAACATCTTCAGTTGTGATATTTCCACATACATCATCAATCGTAACGGTATAGGTTGTTGTGACCGTAGGAGATACTGTTGTAATTGCATTATTTGGATTGCTCACAGCTGTTGTTGGACTCCAAGAATAACTGATGCCACTGGGAATCGTTGCGTCTAATGACAGTGTTTCTCCAACACAGATGTTCGCATCTACCAAATTTAAGTTTTCTACAAAAGAGATGCTGTTAAAACAAACCTTATGTAAATTTGCATAGCCTCCAGTGGAACCCACAAAACCAAAAAACACCGTACTATCTCCATTAAAAATAGTTGTTTTCACATCATTAGTTACGGAGAGCCTTAAATTACAATCAAAATAAACATCTAAAGTTTTGGTGCTTGCAGTCCAAACAATTTTAATATCATGATCAATGCCGTCTTCTATATTAGCGCTTGTTAGACTCGCTTGAATTGGCCCAGCAAGACTTGAACTTGCAGAATGATTTGCCACGCCGTTAGACATGATTCCGATGTGATCTACATTTGGATCACTTTCATTACCATTATAATAAGTGTCAAATTCTACAACTAATGTATTATTAATATTCTTATAACCTAGGCCTTGTCCAGTTTGACCAATCTCAGGGTTAGGCTCTTTTTTAAAAACAAGCGCCATGCCATCCGCTCCATTATAATCTTTAGTTCCAAAATTATTTTGATAATAAATTGTAAAATCATCAGCGAAATCGATAGGGTTGTCATACCAAACACCACCAGCTCTATTACCTTGATCTGGAGTTATTTCAAAACAATTACCCCCAAGATCAGAAGCATGACCAATGGTCACCGTATTTAACTGTGCATGTGAAAAATTATGGAACCCTAAAATAGCTAAAATGAACAACGCTATTAGGGTCGTGTTATTTCGATATAACATCTATATATTACTTAAAAGTTTGGTTACTGCTTAAGTTAGTGAAAAAAATTGATTTTTCCTCAAAAATTGATTGTTTATTTACGATATTCATATTTAAGAGAATGCCTCTTTAAAAATAATAGTTTTCCTTCATTAGAGGTGTTGGCTATGTATTTTTTAGTTTAAAAATTGTCATCTTCTAATTTTGCTTTTAACGTCTCAGAGAAAAGTGGGACTTATACTGTGTTTCCACCCCACTACTGTTTATATAGGTTACCACAAACCAATAGTCCGTACTAGGCAACATCTCGCCATTGAATGAGCCATCCCATGAGTCTAGACTTGGTTTAAATTCATACAATAACTTCCCGTAACGATCTGACAAACGCACCATTGCAAAAGGGTCGTCAAGAAAACATTTGATGTTCCAAGTATCGTTATAACCATCACCATTTGGCGTAAAAAATTTCGGGAACTCCATAATCGCAACCGTAGTTTCTGGCTGTGTGTTACAGTTGTCAACGGCATCTCTTACCGCCACTGTATGCTCATCACATCCAATCACATATTCGAAAATAGAGCTGAACTGCCAATCTCCGCCATCTAATTGATACTCATAAGAACCACTACCACCTGATGCCGTTACGGAAATAACTTGATTCGCATCAAATTCTTCTGATAAGTTAATAGCACTAATCGTTAAAACATTCACAGGAATGACTACCACCGTCATTGTGGTTGGGTCTGCACATTCGCCTGGATCCGCTGTAAAGGTATAAGTCGTCGTTATCGTATTGTCAACAGCAGGACTCCAAGAACCATTAAATCCTTGATTCGATTGCGTTAGTAATGTGATCGTCTCGCCGGCACAAATAGGATCTATTTGTGTGAACGTAGAAATGCTGTTTGGAATGACTGTAACGGTTAGGTTTGTAGGATTTGCACATTCGCCTGCATTGGGTGTAAATGTATAAATGCCAGTTGCAGTATTGTCCAGTGCAGGACTCCAAGTTCCCGCAATTCCTTGATTGGAATTTGTTGGCAAGGGTGCTAACAAATCGCCTTCACAAATGAGGTTTATAGGGTCAAAAGTAGGATCTAATTTTTGAATCACTAAAATCGTCAGCGTTGCTGGGTTCGCACACAAGCCTGCATCAGGGGTAAAGGTATATAAGGTAGTTGTTGTATTATCAAGTGCTGGACTCCAAGTTCCGGTGACGCCATTGTTAGACGTGGTTGGTAAAGGCGCTAAAACAGTTCCAGTACAGATATCATCCACAGGAGTGAAATCAGGGTTTACTTTTTGATTCACTACAATCGTAAGGGTTGCTGGATTTGCACATTCGTTTGGATCTGGTGTAAACGTATAGGTCGTTGTCAGCGTATTGTCAACTGCAGGCGTCCAAGTACCAACAATCCCATCGTTAGACGTGGTTGGTAAGGGTGCTAAAACATCGCCATTACAGATATCATTCACAGGTGTGAAATCAGGATCTACTTTCGGATTTACCGTAATGGAGAGTGTTGTTGGGTTTGCACACTCCCACGCATTAGGCGTAAATGTGTAAACAGCAGTAGCCGTATTGCTAGGTGCTTGATTCCAAGTTCCAGTAATCCCATTGTTAGATGTTGGAGGCAAGGGTGCTAAAGCTTCTCCGTTACAGATGTCGTTTATAGGCGTAAACACTGGATCTACTTGATCGCCTACCGTAATGGTAAGCGTTGTTGGGTTTGCACATTCTCCTGGATCAGGCGTAAAGGTATATAAGGTCGTGATTGTATTGTCCAGTGCTGGACTCCAAGTTCCGTTAATACCCTCATTGGACGTGGTTGGTAAAGGGGCTAAAACAGCACCGTTACAGAAACCGCCAACAGCCATAAAGGTAGGATCTACCCTTTGATTCACTAAAATGGTGAGGGTGGCTGGATTTGCACATTCGCCTGCATCAGGCGTAAAGGTATATAAGGTCGTGATTGTATTGTCAAGTGCAGGGCTCCAAGTTCCTGTGATCCCATTATTAGAGGTCGTTGGGTGTGGCACTAGAGGGCCGCCACTACAGATGTCGCCAATGGGGTTAAATATCGAGTCCACTTTTTGAATCACTGTAATCGTGAGCGTTACTGGGTTTGCACATTCCCCAACATCCGGGGTAAAAGTATAAGTCGTCGTGATTGTATTGTCAAGTGTTGGACTCCAAGTCCCTGTAATACCATCGTTAGACGTGGTTGGTAAAGGAGCTAAAACGTCTCCGTTGCAAATATCATCCACAGGGGTAAATACAGGACCCACTTTTTGGTTGACTAAAATGGTGAGTGTTGTTGGATTTGCACATTCGGTTGGACTGGGCGTAAACGTATAAGTCGTTGTGAGTGTATTATCAAGAGCTGGATTCCAACTTCCTGTAATGCCATTGTTAGACGTGGTTGCTAAGGGAGCTAAAATGTCGCCATTACAAATATCCGCAACAGCCGTAAATAAGGGATCTACTTGATCGTTTACTGTGATGGTAAGCGTTGTTGGATTTGCACAGAGTCCTGCAGTTGGCGTAAATGTATAAAGTGTCGTCAGTGTATTGTCAAGTATTGGACTCCAAGTTCCGTTAACTCCATTGTTTGAGATCGTTGGCAAGGGTTCTAAAGCAGCCCCATTACAGATATCGTTGACGGCTGCAAAGGTAGGGTCTGTTTTTTGATTCACTAAAATCACGAGGGTTGCCGCGTTTGCACACTCGCCTGCATCAGGCGTAAAAGCATACTGTGTCGTGAGTGTATTGTCCAGTGCTGGTGTCCAAGTTCCATTCACTCCATTGTTAGATGTGGTTGGTAAAGGGTTTAAAACATCCCCGTTACAGATGTCATTCACAGCTGTAAATGTAGGGTCTGTTTTTTGAATCACTGTGATGGTGAGCGTTGTTGGATTGGCACATTCTCCTGTAGTTGGTGTAAAAGTATAAACCGTCGTCAGTGTGTTGTCAA
>CAWVRW010000021.1:0-39987 GCA_963933105.1 uncultured Formosa sp. | reverse complement strand
CGACCTGCTGATTACAAATCAGCTGCTCTAGCCAGCTGAGCTACATCGGCTTTTCTTCAGTACGATTAGGCACTAAAAAAGCCCGCTATTTCTAACGGACTGCAAATGTATATATATTTTTCTTGTTTCAAAACATTTTTTGTAAAATTTTCATGAAAATTGTCTTAATTTTTCTTTTCGCTTTTTCAACTGTCTTTCTAATGAATGTACAGCAGCATCTAATCCCTCTTCAAAAGTCTTAGAAACCTTCTTTATTACGATGATATCACCAGGAATTGAGAGCTGTACTTCAAATATTTTATTTTCTTTTTCTGAAGTATTTTCGACCTTCAAATAAACATTTGATTTAATAATTTTATCAAAAAATAAATCTAATTTGTCCATTCGCTTCTGAATAAAGTCAATTAATTTTTGATCGGCATGAAAATTAACGGATTGTGTGTGTACTTTCATAGTGTAATTTTTAAGGTTAGATTATATCCTAAGATAAATTCCTAGGGTGTGATTTTTCATATACTTTTTTCAGTTCTGCAACACTATTGTGGGTATAAACCTGTGTCGCTGCCAAACTCGAATGTCCTAAAAGCTCCTTTACAGCATTTAAATCTGCACCATTGTTTAATAAATGGGTTGCAAAAGAATGCCTCAAAATGTGCGGACTTTTTTTTACTTTAGATGAAACGCTGTCAAAATAACGAGTAATGATTCTATATACTAACATCTCATAGACCTTAGTTCCTTTTTTGGTTAGAAAAAGAATGGAGGGGTCTTTTATTATTCCCAGCTTTAAACGCTCTAAAAGGTAGGATTTGATCGTATCCATCACTGAAGGTAGTAACGGGATAAAGCGTTCTTTATTTCGCTTCCCTAACACTTTTATAAGTCCTTGTGATAAATCAACGTCTTGGAGTTGGAGTTGGACCAATTCTATGCGACGCATTCCGGTAGAATAAAAAAGTTCTACAATGAGTTTATCTCGCAGGCCTTCAAAAGTATCTGAGTTTATACTATTTAATACGGAACTAACTTCTATTTCAGAAAAGGGTATTTGTATCTTTTTACTCACCTTAAGCGCTTTGTGCTTGACTAAAGGATTGGTGTCAATAGATTCTGTCTTCAATAAAAATTTATAATAGCTGTTTAAGGACGATATCTTTCGATTGATGGTGCGATTGGAAATAGAACGATCTACCAATTGAACAATCCAGGTTCGTATCTGCGAGTAGTTGGCTTTTGAAACTTCTGAAACAGAACACTCTTGAGTTAAAAATAGTTGAAATGCTTCTATATCTTTTTGATAGGCTACAGCTGTTTGTGGAGAATATTTTTTCTCTAGCAGCAGATAATCAATAAAATTTTGGATGCGCATTCCTTTTTATTTTACCACTCCAAGATACATAAAATATTATGATATTCCCATTAAAAACGGAAGGTATCTAATGGGAATATTTAATGGTTAAAAAAAAATAAGCTTTTGTCTTTCCAACGACCAAAGCAATCACACCCCCCATGATGGCAGCAGACACCGCGTCAATAGCGACTATGATAGCGAAATTGGAATCTATGCCAGACATAGAAGCATACATAAAGAAACTCATACTAAGCGACCACAGAAGACCAATTAAGAAACCCGCCTTGGCACCTGAGTCAAAAGTACTGATGTGTGCCCAACGGCTAAAAATTAACGCAAATGTAAACGCGTAGAATAAGCAGCCTAGAAAAATGAATAGCATACATTGCTCAGCATCATCAGGGTAAATGTCTGTAAAAATGAGTCCATAAAAAAGGAATCCAAGAAGGAAACTAACAATGGTACCAGCGATACCGGACAGGAAAAGAGATTTTGTGTTCATAGTTATATAAGATTGGGTTTAATCAAAATTAATAAAAAAAATGAATTGACCAAATTTTTTAACATTTACTGTACTGTCATAAAAACTGTTTTAAACAAAAAAAGCACCTTAATGAAAAGGTGCTTTTAATTTTATGGATGTTGAAAACTTATAGGTTTTCAGCGTCTCTTAATCCTTGAATGTACTGAGCTTTTTGAATTTGTGCTCTACGTTTCACAGATGGCTTTATAAACTGCTTGCGCGTTTGTAAAGATCGCTTTGTTCCCGTTTTGTCAAACTTTCGCTTGAAACGTTTTAGCGCTCTGTCTATATTTTCTCCTTCTTTTATTGGTATTATTAGCATAGTCTTTTAACCTCCCCTCTTTTAGATTTCGTGTGCAAATATAAACTTAATTATTGTTCTGCAATAGTTATTTTAAAATATTTCTTGAGATGACTACCTTTTGTATTTCAGTGGTCCCTTCTCCTATAGTACATAATTTTGAATCTCTATAAAATTTCTCTACTGGATAGTCTTTAGTATAGCCATAACCTCCATGAATTTGAACGGCATCATTCGCTATTTTGACACAAGACTCACTGGCAAACATTTTTGCCATAGCCCCTAGCGTGGTGACTTTTTCTCCATTATTTTTCAAAAAAGCTGATTTATGCAACAACAGTTCAGAAGCTTCAATTTCGGTTGCCATATCTGCTAGCTTGAAAGATATACCCTGAAAACTTGCAATAGGCTTCCCGAATTGGACCCGTTCTTTGGCATATTTTAAGGAGGCTTCATAGGCCCCTTTTGAAATTCCTAAGGATAATGCACCAATAGAAATCCGTCCACCATCTAAGATTTTAAGGGACTGGACAAAACCTTCACCTTCTTCTCCTAATAAGTTGTCTTTGTGTATACGACAGTTATCAAATATTAATTCAGCCGTTTCACTGGCACGCATTCCTAGCTTGTCTTCTTTTTTACCAGAAGAAAACCCTGGTGTTCCTTTTTCAACCACAAATGCAGACATGCCGTGAGAATCTCCTTTTTCGCCAGTTCTAGCAATCACTACAGCGATGTTACCACTACGTCCGTGTGTAATGAAATTTTTAGAACCATTTAAGATATAATGATCGCCATCTTTAACAGCGGTTGTATTCATACCTCCAGCATCACTACCTGTGTTGTGTTCTGTTAAACCCCAAGCACCAATCCACTCCCCTGTGGCTAGTTTCGGAAGCCATTTTTGTTTCTGAGCTTCGTTACCAAAATAGTAAATGTGACCTGTACAAAGTGAATTGTGGGCAGCTATGGACAATCCTATGGAAGGATCTACTTTAGATATTTCTTCGATAATGGCAATGTACTCGTGATATCCGAATCCAGAACCTCCATATTTTTCAGGAATAAAAACTCCCATAAAACCCATCTCCCCTGCTTTGTGTAGTACATCTGCAGGGAAATGCTGAGACTCGTCCCATTCCATAATATGTGGTCTGATGTATTGCTCTGCAAATTCTTTAGCAGCATTGGCAATCAAATTCTGCTCTTCTGAATAATTAAAATCCATATCTAATTTAGTTGAGTGACAAATATAATTCAATAATCTCTAACTTTTCCGTGGGAAATTCTTTAACTTTTGTTAATTCCTCAACAGCACTGTAACCATCTCTTAACATTCGCAATTCTATGATCTCATACGCCAGTTCATAGTCGATATACTCAATGCTCACTAATTGCGCAATCGTGGCGGAATTTAAGTTAATTTTTTTTATGACTCTTGGCGTTTTAACCGTGAATTCTTTAAGAATATTTGCAATCACTTCTAGGGTCAACCCTTGAATTCCTTGTAATTGGAGGTCGGATATAAAACCGCCTTCAAAAGAATCTCTTGATCGTATGATTCGTTCCGAATAAAAAGCACCAATACCGTACACCTTTTGAAGCTGCTTGGCTGTTGCTTTATTTAAATCGATTTTTTGTGCAAATGACTTCTTAGAAGTGTAAGCGGTTGAATTCGATTTTGGAGTAGATTTCGTCACCCAGTCTGGGAATTTAAAATGAGGGGCTATGCTCTTAAGAAGTGAATCCGATACGTTCGTAACTCGTTGAAATTCTTTATTTGTATTTACCCATTTATTTTTGGCTCTGTACGCATGCAGCCGATTGATTTCTTCTGCACTCATTCCAAGAGTGTAACCTTTATAATCAGTTATATAATTTGGATTGAAAGGATATAATTTTCGGGTAGATTTTTTTAGTTGTTCTGCCACTAAACTGTCCACCTCTTTTTGAAATTTCAAATAAGTCTCCGGTTCTATATCAAAAGTATCCGCACGTAGTTCGTTATGAGACACCCAAGAGAGTTGCAACGAAATGATGACAAGTATCAACACGATGACCGCCAACCGTTGTTGGCGTGTAAAGTAGGTGTAAAATTTCATTTGGGGGCAACCATATCTATTTCTTGATAGCTTTCAGATATTTAGTTAATTCTTTCTTTACAACAGGAAATAAGAAGAACAATCCAACCATGTTAGGGAAGATCATAGCGAAAATCATTGCATCAGAGAATTTCCAGATTGATCCCATACTCGCTGCAGCTCCAATGACTACAAATAGTAGGAACAATAATTTATAAACTAAATCAGCTAATTTTCCTCTTCCAAATAAAAACTTCCAAGATTGTAGGCCGTAGTAAGACCATGAAATCATTGTCGATACCGCAAATAATACTACAGCAATCGTTAAGAAGATGTTAGAATAAGGTATGTATTGTGCAAAAGCTTTGGATGTAATTCCTGCGCCTTCATAAGCAACTCCCTCAATAAATACAACTCCAGAACCATCTCCTCCATATTCGAAGAATCCACCAAAATTAAAAATGACAATCACCAAGGCGGTCATGGTACAAATGACAACCGTATCAATAAAAGGTTCTAAAAGTGCTACCAACCCTTCAGAGGCTGAGTATTTTGTTTTAACTGCTGAATGTGCAATAGAAGCAGAACCTGCTCCAGCTTCATTTGAAAATGCAGCTCTTTGAAATCCTACGATCACAACTCCAATAACGGACCCAACTCCAAAAGCAGTTGGATTAAATGCTTCTCTAACTATAAGGCTAATGGCATCATCTACTAAAGTGAAATTAGAGAGGATGATATACAAACATGCTACCACATACATAACGGCCATAAAAGGGACTACTTTTTCTGTGACTTGCGCAATACGTTTGATACCTCCAATAATAATGACTCCAACCAAAGCTGCTAATACAACTCCAACAATGGCACCTGCTGCAGTACTGTCCCAATTAAATAATTCTTTTATTACAATGGTTGCTTGATTTGATTGTGCAGCATTACCACCACCAAAAGAACCTCCAATACAGAAGACTGCAAAAATAGCAGCGGTTACTTTCCCTATTTTGGCAAAGCCTCTTGATTTTAAACCTTTGCTTATATAATACATAGGACCTCCATATACGGTTCCGTCCTTTCCAATATCTCTAAATTGAACACCCAAAGTACATTCTACAAACTTCGTTGACATTCCAAGTAATCCACAAACAATCATCCAAAAAGTTGCGCCTGGACCCCCTAAAGCAATTGCTAAAGCAACCCCTGCAATGTTTCCATTTCCAACCGTTCCTGAAACCGCCGTTGCCAAGGCTTGAAAATGACTTACTTCGCCATCAGCACTTTCATCTTTAATAGTTTCAATAGCATCGCCACCCGGAGTAGAATCTCCGTACATCGCTTCTGCAACACCATGGTCAATATGATCATATTTTCCTCTAACAACATTTATTGCTTTTCCAAAAAATCGAATGTTTGGAAATCCAAAATAAATAGTAAAGAACAGTGCACTACCTACTAATAAGACGAGTACAAATGGAATTGTAATTGTATCTCCTTTATATATAGGAAAGAAAATAGCATCAAAAAAAGCATCGGCTACTGGCTGAAATGCTTCGTCAATTTTTTGATCCAATCCTTTTTCTTGTGCAAAAGAAATAAAAGGTAATATCAAAGCAATTATAGTTTGAATGTATGTTTTCATAGGGAAATTTTGTGATCGTGATTAATGAGCGAACAATATGGTGAAAAAAAATGAAATATTAAAATCTGGTAGTAGTTTAAAGATTAGAACTACTTATCATTATTAATATCAATATTATAAGTACTATTCAATTTTTGAATTTGCTCAGGACGTCCCAAAACAATCACTTTAGAGTTGGGAACTAATTTTTGATTGGCTTCTGGGTTGATGATATAATGTCCTATTTCATCTTTGTACCCTATCACGTTACATCCTGTTTTTTTTCTTAGGTCTAAATCTTGAATCGTTTTGATACTGGACGTATCGTATAATTTCTCAACCGCAATCTCCTCAATATTAATGGTATTATTTCCAACAATCGAAAGGTTATCAATAAACTCTAACAAATCTGGAACGACCACTAAAGAAGCCATGTGGTCTCCACCTATTTTATCAGGCAAAATAACATTGTTGGCGCCTGCAAATTTTAGCTTACTATAGGAGGATTCATTAGACGCACGACTGATAATGCGAGCGGTTTTGTTCATTTGACGTGCAGACAGTACCACAAATACATTGTCAGAATCACTCGGCAAGGCAGAAATTAAGCACTCTGCACGTTCAATCCCTGCCGATTGAAGTACCTCGTCATCGTTGGCATTGCCATAAACAAAGAGGATGTCTTCGTATTGATGCTTGTCTATGGTCTCTTTATTTGATTCTACAACCACAAAAGAACGGTTGTGTGTTACTAATTTTTTGGCAGCCTGCTGCCCATTTCTTCCAAATCCACATATCACAATATGATTGGACAGTGCGTCAATTTTTTTTTGCATCTTCTTATGTTTTAGTTCGGAAATAACATTTTTAGAAATTATATATTCTGTAATAATTGTGAGCGCATATCCCACAATAATGACACTGGTTAATATCAAAAAAATAGTGAATATTTTAGTCTCTGGATCTAAGGGTCCCACTTCTCCAAAACCCACCGTGGTGATGGTAATGACGGTCATATAAAACGCATCAACCCATGAAAAATCAGACATGACCCTAAAGCCTATAATCCCTGTAAAAAGCAGGAGCACTAACAAGATAATAGCTGTACTGGTTTTAGATCTGTAAAGTTTTATAAAAGGATTATTCATAGCTATTAAATATCAAAAACTGAGGTTCTTTTGGTGTATATCAAATCCTTTATACGGATCCAAAACGCTAAGAATAAATAAAATGCAAATCCAAAACCGAGGGTTACAAATGTGAGATAGATGAAGGAGGTTCGGACGACTTTGGCACGCATCCCAAAACGATCGGCAATCCGTTGACAAACGTAGAACCCATATTTTTGTAAATTGAAAAGTCCGTTGTAAAATAATTTCATACTGCAATTTATGAATTTCGATTCAAAAGTGCACTACCAATCGCGCAATGAAGGCATTTATTTTTTGAACAATAGTTTTGCTGTAATTGAATCAACGCCTGAGAATCTAAAGCGGTTTTGCCAAACGCATAGAGAGTATGAAATTTATCGACAATGCTGTTGTGTTCCATAGGGATTTTGCGCATAATCGCTACCACATCTTCTTGGTTGGACTGTCTGTTATATTTATTAAAGGCAAACTTAATAGGCACTATGGTGTTGATGACAAGCAAGTTAATAAATGATTTTGTCAGCGTTTTTGGGGTCGATTTGGAAGTCTTTTCAAAGGTGTAATGCGTGTCCCAAAACTTGGAAGTCGCTCCTTCAAAAACAGCATGTAACTGCTCTAAGGTCTGTGCCTCAATGATGCTTGAAAACAAATTTGAACTCCGGCTGTACAGGGCGGCTAATTGTGCCAGTCGGATGGTTGGAAAATTGGGAGGGCGCAATCGAAAGAACTGAACTGGGAGTACACCCTTATTTGAAATTGAAAATTTAGTTTTCAAAAACGCATAGGTGCTTTTCAGCTCCGACACATAAGCATCTTGAGCTTCTGTCTCCAAAAGTCCCGCTTGTCCAAAAAACAAGGCTTCTAGCTGATGGGCTTCAAATTGTGATTTCCGAATGACGGAAAAATCCATTGATTTTGCAATGCTTAAAAAGGCATCTCCATTGACTTTGAGACCAAAGTTTTTGGCCAATTGCCAGAACAATACGGCTTCCCAATTTTGCTTGGATTCAATGAGTTGTGTTTCTATGGCTTTGTACTTTCCTTCCAAACGCTCTAAATACAAACGCTCCAACCAATGATTGACGGTAAACGCCTCTACTTCCTTCATATTAGGTTCACAAGGAATCCAATATTGTTTTTGATTTAATAAGGTATTATAGTTTTTGTAGGTATGCGGAAGTACGTAATTTTTGAGTTCGAGTGTTGGGATCGGCGTGTTGTCCTTTCGATATATTTCCATGTTATGTTCTCAAACCACATGCAAAATAACGTTGTCATAAGCGGCATCGGTCTCGTGATGGTGCACATACCAATCGGAGGATTTGACATGAATTTCTACGTTACCCGCCCACATCTGTGTGCCGATACGTACTTGAGCATTAAAAAAATCGGGGCCTGAATTCACATTTGCTAAACCAACTGCCTTTAGAGTTATTGGGTCCTGAGCAGTGGTTTTTAACGATTTGAGGCTCATTTTTTTATGCTGCCAGACATAATGTAGGAAGTCTTCTTGCATCCCACTAAGATAAAAAATAGTTTTTACGCGACCAAATTATGTAAATGAGAATTGCACAAACCGGATAGAAAATTCGACACGACAGCTTTACGCTATCGGGTTTTAATAAGTAGGCTTGCAACAGTAAATAATTTTATATATTACTAAACTCTTATCTTTTGTTTATCGTTAATGATTCAGTACATATCTCATTCCCATCTCCTTTGCCAAGAATTTCACCAGTTGTAAAATCTTTGCCAAATTCTAAAGTGACAGTTGATGTGTTTTGTCCAGAAACAATTGAAATTGAACCAGAAATCACTTCCCAAGCAAAAACAGGATTAACTATATTACTATTGTATTCAAATGATAGACTTTCTCCAGGGTTTACAAGTTCAGAACCCGTTATACAACAAATAGTTCCTGAGTAATTTGCAATGTATTTACCACAAACTAATTCAAGAGATTCCTCATCATCTTTGGAACAAGAGACTGAAAATGTGACAAATACAAATAACAGTAAATAAATTGTTTGTTTTTCCATAAGATGTTCATTTTTTAATTAATGTACTTTCTTTATAGTCTTTAAAATTTAAAAAGGTTGCTTCTAAATTTTAAATTATTACTGTCACTTCCATACTAGCGTAGCGTCACGCTTGTGCCGTTAAACAAACTCAAAGAGTTTATAATCTTATTATAATTTATTTTCATTTATTTTACGTTTTTTAAGAGAAGGAGCAAAAGATACTCCATGCTGCGCAAAGTCTCCCGACTTTGAGCTTATATAATTATCAATGCTTTTCCGTTTAAAACTCATTGTTTACAATATTCAATTTGCATTTTACTTTTTTGTAGTTGCGCTAAGTCGGGAGACTTTGCGCAGCGGGGGAATCGCCTGTTTTTATAGTTGGTAAATGTTGTTTTGCCATGCCGTAAAATTGGCAATTGTCAAAATTTTAGAATAGGACAGTATTTATTAAGAAAGTATAAATTGTTTTTTGAACGGATATTCCTTGAAGCTTTCTGCCAAAGAATGTTCAATACATTGAGGAATATCAAGTTTTTTAGATTCCTCAGTTACTTTTTGGGTATGGTACTTATATAAAACACTACCTAAAAGAGTTTGTGCTCGCCCGAAACCATCTGTTTCCGTGAGCAGATCTTCATTAATAAACCAATGATAATCTTCTACTGAAAGATCTTTATAGGTTTTTTTGTAATCTTTATCGTATTTATTAAGAAATGGGAGATATTTATCTAGAGCATGCATTCGTCTTGTTGTTATATTAACAAGTCTCGTTAAAGATTGAACAAATATTTTTTTATTAAATTCTAAAAAATCTAACTTCTTATCCAAAATAATTGTATTTTCATCTAATATAGCTTTGACGTCTTTTAATTTGCTTATTTCTGTATGTTTTATTATGAACTGTTCATCATAATCAGCTAACTCTTTTTTTATGTCAGCATAATTTTTATCAAGCTTAATGTTTTCATCTCTCACATATTTAAATTCTTTATTTAAATTGTCTAGATCTTCTTTCACTTTTAGGTACCTTTCCTTAGTTACGACCAAGTCATTATCAATTTTATCAGCAATAGGAAACACCTTTCGTTCAAAGAGGTTTGCCAAAGCTCTAAAGCCAAAGTATAACAAATACGAAATGACAATCACCACGGCTGTGACCCATAAATTCGTCCATATTTGATCAATAAATTCTAACTTATTAAAATATTGATTTATTAGGTGAAGTTTATCATCTAATGTACAATCGTCATCAAAATTAAAAAGAGTGAAAATCAGCTCCCAATTTCGGTAAAGAAGTACAAAAAAATAGGTGGCGAAAAACGGGTTTCTTACTTTTTTTTCAGTAAGATATTTTACATCTCGAAGTAGATTAAACATAATAGTTCAGATTTAAAGGAAATCTAAACTACTCATTTTCTTCCATACACAAAATAAATAAATACACAACTTGTAGACAATAAAGTCTAGTTATGAACATGATTTAAATCATTTATCCTTTAAATTTGTAATGTATTTCTGAGTAATCTAAAGACTTGTAAATTGATTTAAGTTGAAAGTTCTATTTAGTATTCTATCATCAGGAAGTCCTAAAACACTCCGAAGGTTACTTTTTAAAGCGTCAATATTAGTAGTATTGGCGCTATATTGTTTTTCAAAATTACTCATTTTCCTTCAAACCCTCAAATTCTGAAGGTCTAATCGATATAGCCCATCTCACGCATCCAATCGTCATTAAACATTTTACCTACATAACGACTGCCATGGTCATGAAATAACACCACCACCACATCTTCGGGTTTAAAATGTTCTTTCAGTTGAAGAACGCCTTTAATCGCAGAGCCTGCAGAATTCCCTAAAAACATGCCTTCTTCTTTTGCCAAACGCTGCGTATAAACGGCGCCATCTTTATCGGTCACTTTCGTAAAACCATCAATGACTCCAAAGTTCACATTCAAAGGGAGGATATCTTCCCCAATCCCTTCCGTGACATAGGGGTAAATTTCTTTTTCGTCAAAGATTCCTGTTTCATGGTATTTCTTAAATACACTTCCATAAGTATCTACACCCCAAATTTTCACATTCGGGTTTTTCATTTTCAAATAACTTCCAACCCCTGAGATTGTACCTCCAGTACCAACACCTACCACAAAATGCGTTATTTTTCCATCCGTTTGTTCCCATATTTCGGGGCCAGTACTCAAAAAATGTGCCTTGCAATTACTCGGATTGTCATATTGATTCACATACCACGAGTTGGGTGTTTCTTCTGCCAAGCGTTTGGAAACGGAATAATACGAACGTGGATCTTCTGGTTCCACAGAAGTTGGACAGACCACCACCTCAGCACCTACGGCACGTAAAATATCCATTTTTTCTTTGGACTGCTTGTCTGCGAGTACAAAGATACATTTGTAACCTTTGATGATTCCAGCCAATGCCAAACCCATTCCAGTATTTCCTGATGTCCCTTCAATAATCGTCCCTCCGGGTTTCAAACGGCCATCGGCTTCTGCATCCGCAATCATTTGTAACGCCATACGGTCTTTTACAGAATTCCCGGGATTAAAGGTTTCATATTTTGCCAAAACCAAACACGGCAATTCTTTAGTGAGTACGTTCATCTTAATTAATGGCGTGTTCCCTATGGTTTCTAAAATATTTTCGGCGTACTTCATGTTCTCAATTTGCCACAAAAATACGTTAAATTTTTCGGGATACAAATCTGGAATACAGAAGTTTTTATTCGAACTGAATGGCTTTTACAGGCACGATTTTACTAATCAAAAACGAAGGAATGAGCAACATTAATAAACACAAAACAAAGGTCATTAAATTGAGTAAAACCACATACGTCCAATCGAGATACACAGGAGCGACGGTCACATAATATACCGAAGGATCTAATTTTAGAAACTCAAATTGTTTTTGAAGTAACAAAACTCCAATGCCAATAAGGTTGCCCCAAAACAAACCACAGGCAATCAAATAGGATGCATTGTACAGAAATAGTTTTCGGATGCTCCAATTGCTACTCCCTAAGGCTTTGAGAATTCCAATCATTTGGGTACGTTCAAGAATCAAAACGAGCAATGCGGTGATCATATTGATAGCGCCTACAAGAATCATAATGCCTATAATCCCATAGATATTGGTGGTGAAAATAGGAATCCATTCAAAGATGGTCGCATACTTTTGTTTCACGGTCATCGCATCTAAAGTCGAGGGCGTTTGTGCATACACTTCTTTTCCGATACGTTCTAAATCGTTATAATTTGTGATGAAAACCTCAAAATTCCCAATCTGATCTTTGGTCCATCTGTTTAACCGTTGCACATGGTTGATGTCGCCAATGACATAGGTTTTGTCTAATTCTTCAAAGCCGGAATTAAAGATGCCCACCACGGCATGTTTCATGATGCTTGGCGGCTTGCTTGAGTCGGATTTCATAAAATACATCTGAAAGTTATCCCCTACTACAAACCCCAAACGGTCTGCCAAATACTTAGATATTAAAACTTCGTTGCTGTATTTTTGAGTGTATTTTGGAAGGCGACCTTCAATTAAGAATTCTTTGAAATACCTCCAATCGTAATCCGTTCCTACTCCTTTTAAAAACAGGCCTTCAAAGTCGGTATTGGTTCTAATAATCCCAAATTTATTGGCAACAGCTTGAACATGAGATACCCCCTCAACAGAATTAAACTTAGGATAAAAGTCTTGATTTTTAGAAACAGGCACTTGAGACCCTTCGGATGCATTGCTGTCAAAATTAGAAATCGTGATATGTCCGTTAAATGCCACGGCTTTGTCTCGAATTTTATGTTCCAAACCAATGCCGGTTGCAATCGCGATCAGCATCACAATGGTGCTAATTGCAATGGCTGCAATTCCGATTTTTATTATTGGCGCCGATACACTACTTTTATAGGACTTATTTCCAATGATTCGTTTGGCTAAAAAATACTCGTAATTCAAAACTTATAAATGCATTTAAATTTCATCAAAAATACAGTTTTATTATTTGTTCTGACACTTCTTTCGTGTCGAAACCAATCCAACACGCATGCGCAAACCCCTATCAGCGTGGGAGCGCAACAGACAGAAACCTATCTGCCGATTCTAAAAAATAAAAATGTTGGCATTGTTGCCAATCAAACCACGGTTGTTTTTAAAGAGGGTGGCTACACGCATTTGGTAGATTCTTTATTGAGTTTAAATATTGCGGTCAAAAAAGTATTTGCTCCCGAACATGGATTTCGAGGGACTGCGGATGCGGGGGAAACTATTAAAAATGGGATTGATGTTTCAACGGGCATTCCGATTGTATCGCTGTATGGTAAAAATAAAAAACCAACTCAAGAACAATTGGCGAATTTAGACCTTATTATTTTTGACATTCAAGATGTGGGTGCGCGATTTTACACCTTTATTTCGACTCTCCATTATATAATGGAAGCCTGTGCCGAAGCGGGCATACCACTGCTCGTTTTGGACCGACCGAATCCAAATGGGCACTATGTAGATGGCCCTATTTTAGATGTTGCTTATTCTAGTTTTGTAGGCATGCACCCTGTACCGATTGTGCACGGGATGACGGTTGGCGAATATGCCAAAATGATCAACGGCGAAGGCTGGCTTTCTGGAGGCGTTCAATGTGACCTGAAAGTGATTCCTGTAGAAAATTACACCCATCAAACGGCGTATGAGCTTCCTATAAAACCCTCTCCTAATTTACCCAATGCAAAAGCGATCAATTTATATCCGAGTTTGTGTTTGTTTGAGGGCACGAATGTGAGTGTGGGACGTGGAACGGAACTTCAGTTTCAAATTTTGGGGAGTCCTTTTTTAGAAGGAAGTAATTATAATTTCGAATTTACACCCACTCCTAATGTCGGAGCTAAATACCCGAAACACGAAACTAAAATTTGTAACGGATTGAATTTAAAAGACCATCCAAATTTATCTCAAATCGAATTAAAATGGTTGATAGATGCGTATCAACATACTGAAAACAAAACTGATTTTTTTAATCCATTTTTCACCAAATTAGCGGGACAAAAATTACTGCAGGAACAGATCGAAAACAACTGGACAGCCGAGCAAATCCGTGAGAGTTGGAAAGCTGATTTAGAACATTACAAAACGCTTAGAGCGCCTTATCTGCTGTATCCGTTGTAGGTCTTCTGTAACCCTGAAAAGGTTGTTTCAGCAAGTGTTTTAAACTGCTATTTTCGACCTCATTCGGAAAGGTGTCCACGCCATACACAATACGTTCTCGATCCATATAGATATAGGTTCCGAGAAGACGGTCCCAAATGGAAAAAATATTGCCAAAGTTCGCATCAGTATAAGGCAATTGATAGTGGTGATGAATTTTATGCATATCAGGGGATACGAGTACAAAGCTCAACAGATAATCTAGTTTTTTAGGCAATTTGATATTCGCATGGCTAAACTGAGTAGCCACTAAAGACATGGACTGATACAACATGACAATTCCGATGGGTGCTCCAATAATAAAAACCCCAGCAAGCGTAAACACATACCGAATCAAACTCTCTAAAGGGTGGTGACGGTTGGCAGTGGTGGTATCGACTTTATGATCTGAATGATGAACCAAATGCACCATCCAAAGTGGTGGGACTTTGTGCTCTGTATAGTGTGGTAAATAAGCGCCTACAAAATCCATCAACAACACGCCTAGAGTAATGTACAACCAAAGTGGCATTTCTGGAAGCCAGTTGAGAATTCCAAAATTATGAACGCCTACCCAATCGGCAGTATTGAGCAATAAAAAGGCCAAAGCAAAATTAATGATAATGGTTGTGAGGGTAAAAAACAGGTTAGGAAGCGCGTGTTTCCATTTGTTATAACCAAACTTAAACAGCGGCAACGAGCCTTCTAAAAGCCAAAAAAAAGTCAACCCGCCTACAAAAATCGCACTGCGATGCAGTGAAGGGATGGTTTCGAAATAGGCAATGAGTTGTTCCATGTTCTAGTTAATTTCTATAAATATACTTATTTTAATTTAGCTCTTAAGGCTTCAACGATATTAAATGTCGCGGGACAGATGGCTACATTCTGAAGTGTGAGGTCTGAAATTTTTTCAAAACTTTTCCGATTTGTATGCGGATATTCTTGACAGGCCTTGGGACGCACATCGTAAATATTACAGGTATTGTCTTCTGCTAAAAACGTACAAGGAGAGGTTTTTAGGACATAATCTTGGTCGTCATCAACATTCAGATAGGTATCTATAAATTGGCGTGTTTTAATTCTGAAGGACTTTGAAATGCGCTCAATATCTTTCTTCGTGAAAATCGGACTGGTGGTTTTACAACAGTTAGCACACTGAAGGCAATCTGATTTTTTAAACTCATCATCGTGCAATTTCTCCATAATCGCATCGAGATTTTTGGGCGTTTTTTTTCTAAGTTTTATAAAAAAATTGCGATGTACCTTTTTGTTTTCTTGGACTTTTTTTGGAAGGGATTGTAATTGGTCTTGCATACTGCAAAACTAAGGATAAAAAGTTGAGTATTTTATAAAGACTTTTTAGTTAATTAAACTTCCCATCCTTCAAACGTGTTTTATACGCTTTCAATTCTTTGACCACTTTTGGTGCTAGAATAATCGTGGACAACATGGTTGGAATCGCCATCAAAGCAAACGCCCCATCGATCAGGTTGATCATCATATCTAAGGAGGACGTTGCTCCGATAATGATAGTGGCGATGTAGAAATAATTATAGTAATGTTTTTTATCGTCACCAATTAAAAACGACAAACATTTGGTTCCGTAATAGGAGAATGAAAATAAAGAGGAGATACTAAACACGGCTATACACACTAATAACAAGTACTTCCCATAACCGGGCATGGCATTTCCAAAAGCCGCAGCGGTTAAACTGACTCCGTTATCGGAAGACGTTTCCCACACACCCGTGACTAAAATCGCTAAGGCAGTGAGCGTACACACCAATAAGGTATCTATGGCGGGACCTAACATGGCTACCAGTCCTTCACGAACGGGTTCATTTGTTTTGGCTGCACCATGAGCTAAAGGCGCCGTTCCAATACCGGCTTCATTTGAAAAAGCGCCACGCTTCACACCTAATAATATCAATCCGCCTACAAGACCACCAAAAAAAGCATCGCCTTTAAAGTTATCCGCAGCAAATGCATCGTTGAAAATCATGGCTAAATATTTAGGAACGACTTCTATATTTACGACTAAAATAATCAGTACGGCTACAAAATACAGCAACACCATAGAAGGCACCATTTTAGAGGCTATTTTACTAATGCGCCCGATCCCGCCAAGAATGACTACTGCCGTGATACTCACCAATACCAATCCAATTATTAAATTGGAACTAAATCCAACTTCAACGCCATTTGGCGTCAACAAAATATCATTGATCGCCTGGGTCAATTGATTGACATTAAACACGGGCAACGCGCCTACCAACCCACAAATACTGAACATGATTGCCAAGGGTTTCCAAGAGTTTCCTAAGCCTTGCATAATAAAATACATGGGGCCGCCCTGTATCATCCCTGCACTGTCTTTACCTCTAAACATAATTGCCAAGGTAGACGTGAAAAATTTTGTGGACATGCCTACAATTGCGCTCACCCACATCCAAAAAATAGCTCCGGGTCCACCAATGGAAATAGCCACCGCAACCCCAGCAATGTTCCCCATTCCAATGGTGGAGGACAGAGCGGTTGTGAGTGCTTGAAAATGACTGATTTGCCCAATGTCGTTGGGGTCATCGTATCTGCCACTAAGCACTTGAAACGCATGACCAATGAGTCGAAAGGTTTCAAATCTTGAACGAATGAGTAAATACAATCCACCGCCAATAAGAAGTATCAGTAAAGGCAATCCCCATACAGCACTCGAAAAATCTGCAGTCAGTTGTGTAAGTTGTTCCATGAATGGTGAAGAATTATTGCAATAGGCAATGGATTCTAGTTACAAATATAACTTATTAGAACGCAATTGTTTTTTTATGAGCTGGCTATAAAAATTTCGAAGGCTTGAGAAAAACACACTTCATCGCTTTTACTTATCTTTGTACCGATTTAAAAGGATTCGCAAGAATCTTGAATTTAATTTAAATACCCATTTAAAACGCCCCCACATGAACGATGTTTTTGGAACTGCCATTTTGGATTATCAAGAAGGAAATCATACAGAAGACCTTGTCACTTCGACAAGTATTTCGGAAGAAGACACCTTACCACTCCCCTATTTATTTAGAGATTTCCCCGAGATGCCTGCCTTGGAACAAACAGCTTTAAAGCTGTCTAAAGGGAGTGTTTTGGACGTGGGATGTGGCGCAGGAAGTCACAGTCTCTATTTAGCATCCAAAGGGCTGGACGTGAAATCCATCGATATTTCCGAAGGGGCTATCAAAGCCTGTCAATTGAGAGGTTTGAAAAACGCTCAGGTTTTAGATGTTATGAATGAAACCGCGTCTTTTGACACCTTGATTTTATTGATGAATGGTTCTGGAATATTTCAATCGTTGGCACATACGCCTTTGGTATTGAATCATCTTAAAACACTTCTCAAACCAGAAGGTCAAATTCTAATTGATTCTTCGGATATAAAGTATATGTATCAAGACGAAGATGGTGGGTATTGGATGGATACCAATAAAGATTATTACGGCGAATTGGATTATACAGTGCGCTATAAAGGAGAAGAAGCTACTTTTAGCTGGATGTATCTCGATTTTGAACACCTAAAAATAGCCTGTAATCAAGCGGGATTAAAATGTGAATTGGTGGAAGAAGGTCCTCATTTTGATTTCCTCGCGAAACTTACGGTCGATTAAAAATCAAATTTATAACTCACGCCTCCTAAAATCTGAAAGCCTTGAACCGGATAATGGTTCCAACGGTTATAGCTGTTATTGGCTATATTATTGACTTTTACAAATGCGCCAAATTGGTTGGTGATTTCATAAGCAATCTGAAAATTAGCATCTAAAAAAGCGTCGAGAGTGACATTGGGAGTCATGGGCTCTGGAATGAACGGTCCTTCAAAATTGGTCGTATCTTGTCTTGATCCCCAATAAAATAGATTGGCGGCGATGGATAATTTATCAGTCAATTGATAGTCTAAAAACAAAGAGGCTTCAAATTCTGGTAAGTTCCAAGCGGTGGGTTCTACATCACTAGTGTATTTATAAAGATCACCTTTCAGACGGACGTTTAGTTTTTGACCCATATCGATTTCTAAGGCACCGGAAACATTAATCACATCGACATCATCATACACAAGCCCAAAGGAATTCCCTTGATTGTAATTATTGGGTGCTGATAGGTTTTGAATGGAATGCGTTCTAAAAAGAGCTTTGTTTTGCTCACGTGTGAAACTTCCTTTTAAATCATATCCTATACTTTGAGAGAGTTTCCCTTTGGTACCCACAAATACTTTATAAGGGGTTGAACTTGGACGAATGTCTAAAGTTGGCGACACAAATGGATTTGTTTGCGCAAAATCGAAATAGGTGTTTTGATATAAATCGCCTTTTACTCCAGCGTAAGCCACCACAATTGAATTGACAACAGCGTAGCTGGCTTCTACATTGGGGTAGATATAAAAATCGTTTTTGTTCTGTTCAGAATCCATCAAATAATAGGCCTTAAATCCTACCGAAACGGTGAGATCATCTTGTATATATTGATAGCTAGGCGCTACTGAAAATTGAATATTCCCATAGTTTTGCGTGTCTAATCCATTATAGCTTTTAGCAAAAGATCCTTTTAAATAATCTACTTTGACACTAGAATTAATTGGACTGTCAAGCACATCAAATTGAAAATTTGTTTCTCCTGTAAGATGGTATTCTTGCGATTCATAGGCATCGGAAAATCGACGTAAGTGAATTTCTCCACTTCTAAGAACGCCTTTGGTAAACTGTACATCACTGCCCAAATCTATGGTCGAATAGACTTGTTTTGGATCAAGAGCTAATGTTGTTTCAAATGGAAGTCCATACCAATTCACGGCTTGCCGTTGAAAGGCTGCATCTGTATTCCAGACAAAAGCTTTTAAACTTTTGACATAATTAATTTGAGCACTGCTGTTTGAAAAACCATCTTCAAATTGTAATCCGTCAATACCTCCTTGTGAGGAGTGGTGTTCTATATAACCACCAATACGCTCTCCACGACCGAGGCGGTGATTGAGGTATAAATTTCCTAAAATCGTTCCATAATTCCCATGGCCCAAAGAGGCATAGTTTTGAAATAATTTTTCTTTTTTTAGTTTATCTAATCTGACTGAAGTGCCTTTAGCTGGTGTAAAAGTAGAAGCAACTGGGATAGAAAAAATAGTGTACTTCACCGATTTCTGAGGGGTATCAGAAACACCCATACGTGGCGTTTGCTTCAGCTTAAATGCATCCGATATTTTTGGGGTGTAAGGTTTTACAATAGTGACCACTTGCGTGTCAATCGTGTCTTGAGAACGAGACTGTGGGGTTTGCGCTTGTAAATGATTTGCATGAAACATCACCATCAAAACGGATACTATACACAGGTATTTTTTTAATCTAATAGTCATATAATTAGTTTTCATTTTCAGTATCTACTTCAATAGATGCATTTGTTTTAGCGGCTTCAGTTTTAATGCGATCCAATTCCACTTGAGCTTCGGCAGCAACCTCCTTAAATTCTGCGAAATTTTGAATCACATTTTCTAGGATGTAGGTAGCTTGAAATACATCGTCAAGTGCTTGGAAATTCTTCGCCATAATAATCAGCCCTTTGGAGGCATAATATTTATAACTAGAGAAATTTTTAATCAGTACTTGAACGCTCTCATTAGATGCTTCATAGTTTTTATCAACATACTTGAAATAGGCTTCAAAATACTGTGCTTCCGCCCCCATCTCACCTGTGGCGATCGTTTTTACTTGTGCATAGGCTGAACGTGCTTTGATCTCATTGTCGGTTTGCATAGCAGCCCGCGCAATGATGATATAAGCATCACTCTTTATATAGGCATCTGTTTTAGAGTTGTCAAGAATGAGTTCTGCATAACGAATGGCAGCATCGTAATCGTCTAACTGAAAATAGGTTTTCATTAAGTTGGATTGTGCATACAGCCTGTTTTGGGGGTTGTTGGCTTCCAATTCTAATCGGGACAATAATTGCAGCGCGGTGTCGTATGTGTTGGATGCTAACACAATTTCAGACGATTTTAACAAAGAGGATTCTGTAAACTCATTGGTCGATTGTTCACAAACAAAGGTATAATGTGGAAGTGCGTTCTCAGACAAATCACTCTTATAATATAACTCTGCTAGATAAAAATGGGCCTTTACGAGTTGCTTTCCTGTTGGGAAACGCGCAATATAACCGTTAAATAAATCGATAGCCTTCGATGTGTTATTATCTAAGTATTGTTTTTCGGCAGCTTCGTACGTGGCATCGTCCAATTCGCTATCCGTGACTCCAACATATTCTAAGGTTTGAACCCATGCGGCATAAGTATCCACTTGACCTAAATCAATATAAATAGAGCGCGAGGAACTGATGGCTTGAAACGCTTCGGGAGTGGATGGATAGTTAACCGCTACCTTGTTTAAACTCTCAAGTGCTGCTTGGGAATCTCCGCGGTTGTATAACATCAGTCCTTTTCGCAACAAGGCTTTGGACACCAATGCACTGGATGAAAAATCACGAATCAATTGACTGTAATAAGGGAGGGCTTTTTCGGGTGTTCCTTGGTTGACATAGGTGTTTGCCAATTCAAACAGGGCTTGATCTTTTAAGTTCGATTTTTTAAATTTCATCACTTTATCTAGGCCTGTAATTTTATCTGAAATCTGACCTAAATACCCATGACTGACAGCTATTTGGAAAGTGGCATAATCCAATTCGATTTGACCAAGTTTTAAAGCGGCTTGGTAGGCATCAATCGCAGGACTGTATTGGGTGGTTACAAAATAAGAATCGGCCAACCTCAAAAACGAATCACTTGATAAAACCAAGTTTTTGGGTTTGGTTGAGATAAAAGACTGAAAGGCTTTGATGGAAAGTGCGTATTGCTTTTGTTTAAAATAGGTATAAGCTAGGTTGTATTCTAAATTTTTAAATTCCTCAAGTTGGGCACTTTCGGTATTGTTTTTAAAGTCTGAAAATCCGTCCAATGCTTCCTTGAAATTTGACAATTGATAATTTGTTTCGGCTTTCCAATAGGTTGCTCTTGCTTGAAAATTTGAATTTATAGCTGCTGACAACGAACCATCCAATAGCTCCTTAGCTTCAGAATAGTTGGCATTGTTATACAATTCCAAAGCTCTAAAGAAAGCTACTTTTTGGTAGGCTTCTTTATGTGCTGCGCGTGTCTTGTTTTCTAATAATTCAAGTGCTTCCTTAAAATTATTAGAACTAATATAAGAATCAATTAATAGGGTTTCTACCTCAATTTTAAAAGCGGATTTAGGATAGAGGTTCAAGAATTCGGTTAGGACTTCAGGTGTGGATTGGTACGGGTTGCCAATGTCATAGCTAAGTTTGGCATAATTCAGCCAAGCATCTTCTTGGATATTGGAATTGAAATCCATTTCAGAGGCATTTCGAAACGCATTCAGGGCTTCTTGTTTTTTGCCTAGATTGACATAACTTTCGGCTAAATGATAGTACGCATTTTGTGCAATCGCGTTGGAGCCCTCTATAATTTTGTTAAATTCATTAATCGCTTGTTGATAATCGTTTTGTTTGTAAAACGCATAGCCCAATTGGTAATAATCAGTGTGATTCCAGCGGCCTTTTTTTCCTTTATAAGCTTTTAAAAAGGGAATGGCTTCGGAATATTTTTGAAGATTGAAATAGCTTTCGCCAATAATTTTAGAAAGTTCAGACACTTCTTTTGAAGAACTTTTTTCTAATTGTACAGTCGACAACTCAATGGCTTTTGTGAATTTTCCTAATTTGAAATTCAAATCCGCTTGGTAATAGGATAAATTATTTTTATAAGCTTCGGTCTGCTCTACTTGCTTAAAATACTCGGTTGCCTGATCGTAATCATCGCCTTCATAGGCCATAAAGCCAATGTAATATTTAGCCTGTGAACCATAGGTTTCGGAGGTTTCAACTTTCTTTAAGTACGATTTAGCAGTTTTATAATTTTTGGTGGCATACAGACTGTATCCATATTTAAAATAAAACGGCTCAATATTTGATTTTGAGATGGAAGCTCTGTCTACTTTCTCATACCATTTACGGGCATAAGAGTATTTGGCATTTTCAAAATAATAATTAGCGACTTCAAAAAAGGCAGAATTGCGTTTGGTACTGGAAGGGTAATGTTCTACAAAAGATTCTACAAGTAATTCGGCATTTGGCTGATTGAGTCGAACGGCACAATTGGCATTGTAATAGGCTGCATTCGATTTTAAAAAAGTATCCGAAGCATTCGATTCTACAGAGTTAAAAAGCAGTTGCGCAGATTGATATTGCTGGGTATTATAGAGTGCTAATGCCGATTGAAAATTGACAGCTTCATTGGTATATATCGCGGATTGTTGTGCAAAACCAACACAAAAGAAACACAAAAAAACAAGTCGAAATAAAGATTTTATGGAGGTCATATACGGAAGGCATTTTATTACATTCAAAGATAAAATATATCAAATGGATAACGGGAAAAAAATGGCTAAATTATAAGTTCATTAAAATATAATTAAAAGAAGACCGTTTAATGCAAGTGATGTTTGATAATTGAGTCAAATAGTAATACTTTTATAAAAATTAATTTTTAGGTTAAATACATGTCAAATTCGGTATTAAAATTAGAAAACGTTTCCATTTTTCAAAATGACAACTTAATCTTGAGTGAAGTCAATGTCGATGTCAAAGAGGGCGAATTTGTGTATTTAATTGGGAAAACAGGCTCTGGAAAGAGTAGTTTTTTAAAAACGCTTTATGGTGATTTAAAATTGACTAATGGAGCTGGATCTATCGTGGAGTTTGATTTAAAGACCATGAAAGAAAAAGACATTCCTTTTTTGAGACGAAAATTAGGCGTGGTGTTTCAAGATTTTAAGCTTCTAAACGAACTTAGTATTGATGGCAATCTGGAATTTGTCTTAAAGGCTACAGGCTGGGAAGACAAAGGTTTAATAAAGTCCAAGATTGAAGCAGTTCTGACAAAGGTTAATATGCAGACAAAAGGCACTAAATTTCCGTATGAACTATCAGGTGGTGAACAACAACGGGTGGCAATTGCCAGAGCGCTGTTGAACGATCCTAAGTTAATTTTAGCCGATGAACCTACAGGGAATCTCGATCCACAAACCAGTATGGAAGTGATGGAAGTCCTTTTAGAGCTCAATAAAAAAGGACATACTATTTTTATGGCAACCCATGATTATGCTTTGATTTTGAAATACCCTAGTAAAACACTCAAATGTGAAGACACGAAAGTCTTTGAAGTTGTACAACGTAAAAATTAAGAATGCTTTCTATACTTATTCCAACATATAATTATAATATTGAAGCTTTGGTTGCCGAACTCCACGCCCAATCAACAGCTTGTAAACTCGATTTTGAGATTCTTTGCTATGATGATGGCTCCACAAATCTCCAGATCATCACCAAAAATAAGTCCATAGATAAATTAAAAAATGTAACCTATAAAGTCTTAGATTCTAATATTGGGAGAAGTGCGATTCGGAATCTACTGGCTAAAAATGCGAACTATGATTTATTATTGTTTTTAGATGCTGATGTGATTCCTGTGAAAAATGATTTTATTTCTGAGTATATCACTTCTTTTACGCAATCGACACAATTAATATTTGGAGGGGTTAATTACCAAGACAAAAAACCGAAAAATGAAGAAATGTTACGCTGGGTTTTTGGAAGAAAACGTGAAGTTGTTTCTTTAAATGAAAGAAAAAAATCAGTTTACTTGAGTTTTCTGTCTTGTAATTTTTTAATCAAAAAAGACATTTTTAATAGCGTGAATTTTAATGAAGAAATCTCACTTGACGCTCATGAAGATTTATTATTCTCTTTTGACTTAAAAGAAAACGACATAGCTATTTCTCATATTAACAATCCGATTTATCACCTTGGTTTGGAAAGTAGTGAAATCTATTTAAAAAAATCATTGAAAGGAGTCAAAGCCTCTCTTACTTTAGCTAAAAACAATTTAATACATCTAGAATACACACGTATTATTCGAACGTTTCATAATTGCAAAAAAATTGGAATTAATTTTTTACTTGCTCTATTATTCCCTGTTTTTAAAAATTCATTTGAAACAAATCTTTTATCTGGAAAACCATCCTTATTCATTTTTGATTTATACAAACTAAGCTACCTTTGTTATATAAGTAAAAACGAATAATGGCATCCATATCCGTAATCATTCCGTTATTTAATAAAGAACACTTTATTAAGAAAACACTTTTAAGCGTTTTGAATCAGACGTTTTCGGATTTTGAAGTCCTCTTAATTAATGATGGCTCAACAGATGGTAGTATTGACATTGCAAATTCTTTTGATGACGAGCGCATCATACTTTACACAACTAAAAACAAAGGCGTTTCTCATGCAAGAAATTATGGCGTTTCTAAGTCAACTTCAGATTTAATCGCATTTTTAGATGCCGATGATTTGTGGGAATCCAACCATTTGGAAAACTTATTCAGCTTATACAAGAGCTTCCCTAGTTGTGGATTATATGCCACAGCCTATTACAAGCAATTTTTTAATAGCAGGAAAATGAACGCCCATTTTAATGGGGTCTCAACCGATCATTTTGGAGTGATCGACGATTATTTTTCAGCATCCACCATGGACAGTATTGCGTGGACTTCGGCGGTTTTAATTCCCAAAAATACGTTTCGTGAAATTGGGGGATTTGATGAAGAAATGCGTTCTGGTCAAGATACTGATTTATGGGTTCGTATTGCACTCAAAGAGCCGGTGGCATTCTCTGCTATTGCCAGCGCAAATAAAATTATTCTGGACCCTCAATACCATTTATCGTATTCGTCCAATCGCATCGATCGCATCAAACTATTTGAGAATTTTAAAGATGTCGATGCTTCCAATACTTCGTTTAAAAAATACATGGATTTGAATCGATTCTCTGTGGCTATTGAAAGAAAAGCTGCCGGTGATTTTAATAGTTATAAAAGATTAAAAAAAGAGATTAACCCTTCAAACCTTAATTTTAGTCAACGTGTTTTATTGAATACACCTTCGGTTATTGTTGGTTTTCTTAAACAGTTGCAAAACGCTTTATTACGCTGTAACATCTATCTATCGCCATTTAAAAAATGGTGATTTAGAGTGGCTTTCTAAGGAAGATTTTCGATGATTCGCTTCCAATCGTTAGAAATGTTTTCCATAGAAAATTTCTCAACACTCTTTTTGGCGTTCTTCTTACAGTGGTTATAGAGTTCGGCATCAGTCACAAAACGATTCATAGCATCCGAAAAAGCAACTTCTGTATAGGAATCTACTAATACTCCATTATGTTCGTTTATTATAATTTCCTTTGGTCCAGACTTACAATTCATTGAAACTACAGGCGTACCTAATGATAATGACTCTATCAAAACCATCGGAAAACCTTCATTTCTACTCGTTAAAACAGTAAATTTCGCATTTGAAACAAAAAGAGAAGGATCAGGAACAGCATCAACGAAAACCACTGAGGATTCTAATTCCAGTTGCATGGATAACTCTTTTATTGCATTAAGATCTGGACCATTTCCTAAGATTAACAATTTATACCCTAGTGCCGAGAGTTTAGATGATTTAAAAGAGTTTAATAATAATTTTAGATTTTTGTGCTTGTCATCAATTCTACCAAAAAAGAGAATATACTTTTCAGTATTTAAGTTTTCCTTTTCTTCGGAATCATACACATCAGTTTCAAAATCATAAGCGTTATAAATAGTAGAGATATCTCTTAAATTAAATTTTGCTTTAAACTTATTTTTTGCTTCTTCAGAAACAGCCACCATTTTCTTATTCTTATACAAATATCTCGACAAGAAATTGAACTTAGAAAACGCATGGGACGTCTTATAGTTATGAATTACATAAATTACTGGATATGAGACATAAATAAATGACGTTACAAAAAACTCTCTAAAAGCACTAACTCTTGATCGACTGTCGATTATACAATCAAATTGATGCTTATGTAAATATTTTTTAAACTGAATCAATCTATAAATTCTTCCTGCTATGGTATCATTATTATCTTTAATTGTACCTAAATTAAATAACGTTCCCGAATAGCTGAACTCAATTTTGTTAAGAACACTCACAATATGAACATCATATCCTTTGGCAGATAACATTTTTGAAAGCGATGCAGACGATTTTTCAGCGCCCCCCTTCCCTAAAGAAGACGTGACAATGCATATCTTTTTTTTTGAAGTTTTTGAAGAACTCAAAATTTAAATGAAATTTTATCGAAATTCATAATGTCATAGTTATTTCAAATTTAATCTAAATTAAAATAGGCGTCATATTCTGAAGACTCTAAAATGATTCTTTTACGGTCTTTGAAAGCAGAATTAAAAACACTTCGTTCGGGCTCAACTTCTTGAGCTGAAATATCTAACAAATCCGCAAGTCCATGAAACAAATCGTCAAGCATATAGGGTCTATTCTCGTCGACTGTAATCAGCTTTTGTTTCTTATAAGTGTCAGACTGCCATAATAAAAATGGAACATCATACATGTCTTTTGTCCCTACATCCTCATTGTGACCTGCCATATTGTGATCTTTAAATAATTCTTCCCCATGGTCTGACATATATAGCACAAAACTTTTGGTGTTTAGAGCTTTAATTTTTTGAATAATTTCAGAAACCACAAAGTCATTGTACAGCACTGCATTATCATAGTGGTTAATTATTCTGGAAGTTTCATCTGATTTATAATTACTTTGGGGGGGGTCTATAAATTTATTGAAAGTGTTGGGATACCTGTTTGCATAGCTAACATGTGTTCCCATAAGATGAATTATAATGAATTTTTTGGAAGACGAATCGTCCGACAGAATCGTTTCTAGCTCGGGTAAGAGATCGCCATCTTTTACTTTGTTATGGACACCAAATGTGGTGGTGAGGAATTTACTTTTTTCAGAAGATAATGCGATTTTGGTGACTAGACTTTCATAGATTCCAATGGGTCTCTGATTGGACAACCAGACAGTTTCAAAATTCGCCTTATTTGCAAGTTGGATGATAGAACCATCCCCTATTTTATTTGGTTGTTCGTAATTTCCAAGTGTGAGTATTTTAGTGATTGAGGCTATCGTATGTGTATGAGGACTGATGACATCATTGTAAATGATTAAGTCATCTTTTAAAGAATTTAGTTTGGGAGTTGTAGGTCGAGAGTAATCGTACAAGCTAAAATGCGAACGGGTAGTCGATTCTCCTAAGATCATCACATAAACCTCCTTCTCTTGGTTATCTGGTCGGGAAACATTGGTGAAATCTCCAGTTTTATTTGTTTTATAGGCACCAAGTTTATTGGACTCTACTGTGTACTCTATCGAAGATTTTAGGATTAAATAAGCAAGGTTGTAAACGATCAGTCCAGAGAACTTAAGGAATGCTAATACAACCAACATATATATAGACATCTTAACTCTCGTCCGTGTTGACGATTTATTAAAAGGAGTCAGAATGGTTTTAAACCTTTTAAGCGATGTTGCAATCACAACCAGCATCAAAACGGAAAAGATGATGACTTTATGATCGACATAAAAATTAAGGAATTCAGCTGCTTCTGAACTGTTTGAATCTAATACCACAAATAGTGAAGATGCACTTAAATAGGCTTCAAAAAAGTAGTAGTAAACCGTTTCAAAATAAATTGCAAAACAAAATAGAAGAAACGTGAGTGATATATATCCTAGTTGGATTTTACGATTCACAATAAAATAAACAGGGCTTACTAATAGGATCGAGAATAAACTATTTTCTAGAAAATTATAAACTGTTGAAACTTCAAATTCTTTATAAATAAGCTCAAAAACCACAGCAACAAAAACAGGTATCAAAAACTGATAAAAAATGCTTTTTGTAATTTTAAAATTAGTCATTTCTGTTTGTTTAAACATTTCAATCCCTCTCCTTTATATCTCCTTGTTTTTCCCAAAAAAGGTATTTCTTAAAACAAAAAATACAATTCCTAAATATATTAAATTACTTACAAAGAGAGCTATTACAACCCCTTCGGTTCCAAATGAACTTAAGTAATATCTACCAAAAACATAATACATTGCCAATCCAATTAGTTGTGTCGATACAAAATATTTGATTTGTTTTTTAGCTAAAAACTGGTAGGACAATACATTGGCAATAAATCGAACGAAATCTCCCGCCAATTGCCATTTAAATAAAATAGCCATGCCCAAAAAGGCTTCATTAAAAATAACTTCGATTAATACATTTCTTAAAACATATACTAAAACCATCCCTATAAAAACGAGTGGGACTAATGATGTATAAATTTTTTTTATTTCTATTCTAAACTCAAATGAGGTGTTAATAGTTGCATACTTGGGTAAAATATAGAGAGAGAAAATTGCAATTAAAAATTGCATATAAATTTTAGAAATTGAATTCATTGCCGTCCATGAGCCCGCTTCAGCTTCACTGATTTTCTCTAAAATCAGTGTTCTTAAATCAATTTCAACGTAATTTGAAAGTACCGTTGCTACAAAAGACATGGCGGTAAAACCTAAAAGCTGCTTTAGAAAAGGAATTTTAAAAGAGATTGATTTGAAATCAACATAGTCTTTTAAAAGTTTTCCAAAGATGATGATTAGCACTGTAAACTGAATAATCGGCGTCAGTGCAATGGCAACTAACACGCCTTTTAAGGAGTAGAAATAAAGACTAACGAGCAACAAAACAGCTGCAAGAAAATGAGATATAAACTCAATTTTAGTGTGTTTCTTATAGTCCGAAATTCCGTTTATAACCCCACTAAAAATTCGATTCATCGAAATAAAAGGAACCGCAACAGCCATCACTTTAAAAATAACGGCATACGCATCTGATAAAAATAATTTATGAGAGAAATAAGAGGCTCCAAAAAACAAGACGAAAAATAATACGACACTTGCCGTGAAACTAAAAACATATAGCGTTGAAAATAATTTCAGTAAGTTTTTTTGATCGGACTTGTACTCTGAAACATACTTCACAACGCCGTTAAAGGTCCCTACAGACGTGAGACTCATAAGCATGGAGGAGACGTTTCGCAACTGCCCTACTTTGGCAATCCCTGCTTGTCCTGTGTACTCTGCCAATAATTTCTGAACGACTAACGACATCAAAAGTCGCGCTCCCACAACCAATGAATTGAGTGAGGTGATCTTTAGAATTAAATTATTACGTATGAATTTAGGTAACTTCAAATTGGCTCATTAGAACTATTAGTATAACGCACGATAACTAACACTGAATATTAGTGCAGCACATTAAGACCTACTAAATTCTTATATGTCAAGTTAGTTAACCGTGTGAAAATACTACTTTTTCTTCAAAAACAGGTAATATATATTAATTCCCATGATAGATGCATTGGAAATAATAATCGGCCAAGAGGTTGCTAACATAAAACCATAGGCAACAAACAACGCGCAAGCTACAGTGTTTAGCTTACGTAGGCGTTTGATATCTTTCATCAAAAAAGAAATCAACAACAACAGCATTGCTAAATACCCTACGATTTCAGTCGCGTGAGTTTCTAAAAAACTCATTATATGATTTTGTTACGTTTACGGTCAACTTCAGTAAGGTATATTTTACGTAACCTTAATGACTTCGGCGTTACTTCAACATACTCATCTTTTTGAATGTATTCTAAAGCTTCTTCTAAAGAGAACTTAATTGCCGGAACAATCTTCGCTTTATCATCTGCACCAGAACTACGTACATTACTTAACTTTTTAGTTTTTGTAATGTTAATCGCCATATCGTCTCCACGAGAATTTTCGCCGATCACTTGACCTTCGTAAATACTTTCGCCTGGATCTACAAAAAACTTACCTCTGTCTTGTAATTTATCAATAGAATAAGGAATCGCTTGTCCTAATTCCATAGAAACTAAAGATCCATTTTGACGTTCTGGAATTCCACCTTTAAGAGGTTGGTATTCTTTAAATCGGTGTGCCATAATCGCCTCACCAGCCGTCGCTGTTAAGAGTTGATTACGCATCCCAATAATTCCTCTAGAAGGAATTAAAAACTCACACACCATACGGTCGCCTTTCGCTTCCATACTTAGCATTTCTCCTTTACGCATTGTTACCATTTCAATTGCTTTACCTGAAACCGTTTCTGGTAAATCAATCGTCATTTCTTCAATAGGCTCACATTTAACGCCGTCAATAACTTTGATAATTACTTGTGGCTGTCCAATTTGTAATTCATACCCTTCACGACGCATCGTTTCGATAAGTACAGATAAGTGTAATACTCCTCTTCCAAATACCATAAATTTATCGGCACTATCAGTTGCATTAACGCGTAGTGCTAAATTCTTTTCTAATTCTTTATCTAGGCGCTCTCTAATATGTCTTGACGTTACAAACTTTCCATCTTTTCCAAAGAAAGGAGAATCGTTAATTGTAAACAACATACTCATTGTTGGCTCATCAATAGCAATCGTTTTTAACCCTTCTGGGTTTTCAAGATCAGCGACTGTATCTCCAATTTCAAAGCCTTCTAAGCCTACAATGGCACAAATATCACCCGTTTGAACTTCTTCAATCTTCTTTCTACCTAAACCTTCAAATACATGAAGTTCTTTTATTCTGGACTTCATGATGCTTCCATCGCGTTTTACCAACGAAATTTGCTGCCCTGTTTTCAATTCACCACGTGTCAATCGACCAATGGCGATACGACCTGTAAAGGAAGAGAAATCTAAAGATGTAATTAACATCTGTGTATTTCCTTCAGGAATTTTTGGGGAAGGAATGTGTTCAATCACCATGTCCAGTAAAGGCTCAATATTATCTATTTCATCTCTCCAATCGTGGTTCATCCAATTATTTTTGGCGGATCCATATACCGTTGGAAAATCTAACTGCCACTCTTCTGCTCCTAATTCAAACATCAAGTCAAACACTTTTTCATGTACCTCGTCTGGAGTACAGTTTTCTTTGTCAACTTTATTAATCACAACACAAGGCTTTAAACCAAGGTCAATTGCTTTCTGTAATACAAAACGCGTTTGAGGCATAGGCCCTTCAAAAGCATCGACTAATAACAACACACCATCTGCCATGTTCAATACACGCTCTACTTCACCACCAAAATCGGCGTGACCAGGCGTATCAATAATATTGATCTTAGTGTCTCTATATACAACAGAAACATTTTTTGCCGTGATCGTAATACCTCTCTCACGTTCAAGATCATTATTATCTAGAATTAAATCACCTGTATTTTGGTTCTCACGAAACAGTTGACAGTGATACATGATTTTATCAACCAACGTTGTTTTTCCGTGATCGACGTGTGCAATAATTGCGATGTTTTTTACATTAGCCATAAGTGCCTTGTTTTAAGCGTGCAAAGTTACATTTAATTTTCTTACTTTAGTACTGCTTATTAATTTTAAAACACCTTTTAATTTTGATTATATTTGCAGCATAAATTTACAGCAATGAATCTTCAAGATATTCCAAAATTAAAACACACAACTTCGGACAACTTTTTCCTGTTAGCAGGACCTTGTGCGATTGAAAGCGAAACAATGGCGCTTCAAATTGCAGAAAAAGTGTGTGAAATTACCGATACATTAAAAATTCCTTACATTTTTAAGGGCAGTTTTAAGAAAGCAAACCGCAGTCGAATTGACAGTTTTACGGGAATTGGCGATGAAAAAGCCTTGAAAATTCTAAGAAAAGTTTCCGAAACCTTTGACATCCCAACCGTCACCGATATTCATGAAGTATCCGATGCAGCTATGGCGGCTCAGTATGTAGATGTGCTACAAATTCCTGCTTTTTTAGTAAGACAAACCGACCTTGTGGTTGCGGCGGCTCAAACAGGAAAAGTCGTGAATTTAAAAAAAGGACAATTTATGAGTCCCGAAGCCATGAAACATGCCGTTCAAAAAGTGAAAGATGCCGGAAACGAAAAAGCATGGATTACCGATCGTGGCACCATGTTTGGCTATCAAGATATGATTGTTGATTTTCGTGGCATTCCAACAATGCGTGCTTTTGCACCTACTGTTTTAGATGTGACACACTCGCTACAACAACCCAACCAAACAAGTGGCGTAACCGGTGGTCGCCCAGATATGATTGAAACCATTGCCCGCGCAGGGATTGTTAATAATGTGGATGGCTTATTTATCGAAACACATTTTGATCCTTCCAATGCGAAGAGTGATGGTGCTAATATGCTTCACATCGATCATTTAGAAAAATTACTTACCAACTTAAGCGCCATAAGACGCACCATCAACTCCCTTTAGAACCTATGCAAAAGGCACTACTCATCTGCTTATTAATTGGATTTAGTATTCAAGGATATTCTCAGGAAACTCTACTCGATATTCCTCTGGAAACACCCAACATCGAAACTAATTTTAAAACTAAAAATAAAGGTAAATTCTATTTTTACTGGGGATGGAACAAAGCACAATACAGCTACTCCGACATCACCTTTAGAGGAGACGATTATGAATTTACACTCTATGATGTGGCTGCCAAAGACCGTCAAAACCCGTGGGATGCAGACGTATATTTGAATCCTACAAACATCTCAATTCCGCAAACCGTTGCAAGAATAGGGTATTATTTTCATGACAATTGGAACATTTCTATAGGAGACGATCACATGAAATACATCATGGTAGAGCAACAACCAGCAACCATTGATGGCTATATTGATTTGAAAGATCCAGTCTCAGAATTCAACGGTGTGTATGATAATGCACCCATCTATGTTGATGAAGACTTTTTGGAATTTGAACATACAGATGGGCTCAACTATATAAATCTTGAGATTTCGAGAGTTGATAATCTTGGGGATTATTTTAAATGGAATTCCAAAAAAATACAACTGAACCTATTAGAATCTTTTGGTGCAGGAGTTTTGTATCCAAAAACCAATTCGACCTTACTTTCTAAAGAAAAAAATGATGAATTTCATTTGGCGGGATTTGGACTGTCTTTTAAGACCGGTATCAATCTAACTTTGTTTGACCACTTTTTTGTACAAGCGGAATTCAAAGCAGGTTATATTGATATGTCGGATATACGAACTACAACTTCTACAGCCGACTCTGCATCTCAAGAATTTTTCTTTTACCAAAGAAATATTTCTTTTGGGTACATCTTTCAGTTAGTGAAATAAGACCTTTAATCCTTTAATTGTGGTATTTTTTCTATAGAGTTTAACCCGTATTTATCGACCAAATAAACCAAGGACGTCATCGTGGCCGCCCCTAATTCTAACTCGCGTTTGTTTACCGCATCAAAAGTGTCATTCGCTGCATGGTGGTGGTCAAAGTAACGTTGCGAATCTGGACGTAGTCCTGCCAACACATTCGTGCTTTTTTTCAAGGGACCAATATCTGCACCACTGCCTCCTTTTTTGAAATAATGAATAAGATAAGGTTCAAATAAAGGTTTCCATTGGATGATTTTATCGACTTTATAATCAGGGCCATCAAAAGTAAAGCCTCGTGGCGTAAACCCGCCTGAGTCACTTTCTAAGGCAAAAATATGGTTCTCCCCTTTTCGGGTGGCTTCCTTGGCATACGCCTTTCCGCCTCTCAAACCATTTTCTTCATTCATAAACAACACAACTCGTATCGTCCGTTTTGGTTTAATTCCCGAAATTTTCAATAAACGCAACACATCCATAGATTGCACACAACCCGCACCATCGTCATGCGAACCATCTCCTAAATCCCAAGAATCTAAATGTCCGCCTACGGTAATGATCTCCTCTGGAAATTCAGAGCCTGTAATTTCGCCGATCACATTATAAGACTGCACATCTTTTAATTGACGACAACTTTGTTTGATATATAATTTCAGACCCGAATCGATCTTTAACATACCGCTTAACATTTCGGCATCATTGGTACTAATGGCCGACGATGAAATCCGTTTAGAAACAGGTGCATCTCCGTAAGACATTGCGCCTGTATGGGGTAAATCGTCCATTCTAAGATTCATAGAACGCACAATCATGGCAACTGCTCCCAGTTTACCAGCTTCTTCTGCACCATTGTAACGCTGATCAACACAACCGCCGTAAGCTTCAAAAGTGAGTATTAAATCGGCTTGCATGGGTCTATTAAAAAATACGATTTTACCTTCTACGTCTTTTCGATCCAAGGCTTTTAATTCTTCTATACCTTGCACTTCAATCACTTCTGCTTTCACTCCTTGAAGTGGCGTCGCAACCGAACCTCCCAAAGCACAAATGTTTACAGAAATGGTTTTCCCAGGTGCCGTTTCTATATAAGCAAATTCAGGCGTGCCACGCACCCATTTTGGAACCATAACAGGTTGCAACCAAACACGGTCGAGCCCTAAGTTTTCCAATTCGGACTTGGTATACTCAACCGCTAATTCGGCATTTAAAGACCCTGATAAACGGCCTCCAATTTCGTTGGATAGATAATCTAACCACTGGTAACTTTGTCCATTGGTTAAGGTGTTTTTGTAGATTGTTTTGATATAATCTGCATCCGATTGCGCATTCAAACCGAGCGTTAAAAAACAGAAAATAAGGAGTGCTAAATGTTTCATTTGTTATTAGTTATAGAAGTTTCTTCGTATAAATTTTACTTCGTAAAGCTAAACGTTCTAGCGAATCAAAGCGTTAAGAATAACATAAATATTATTACTTACTTACAAATGCCTTGACATCTGAAACCGTAACTTCGTCCTCTCCTAGAATAATAAGCCGTTCTACGACATTTCTCAACTCTCTGATATTCCCCGTCCAATCGTAGGCCTGCAATAATTTAAGCGCTTCGGAGGAGAAACTCTTTTGAGCCGTTCCTTGTTCAGAGGCAATTTTATTTGCGAAATAATCGACCAAGACCGGTATGTCATCTCTACGGTCGTTTAATGGCGGTACTTTAATCAAAATGACTGCTAAACGGTGGTATAAATCTTCGCGGAAACGCCCTTCAGATATTTCTGTTTTAAGGTTTTTATTTGTGGCAGCAATGATCCGCACATCCACTTTGATGTCTTTATCACTCCCAACACGTTGGATACGACTTTCTTGCAAAGCACGTAATACTTTTGCTTGCGCAGACAGGCTCATATCCCCTATTTCATCTAGAAAAATAGTCCCTTTATTGGCGGCTTCAAATTTACCTGCACGGTCTTTGTGAGCACTTGTAAACGCGCCTTTGATATGTCCAAACAATTCACTTTCAATTAGCTCGCTTGGGATGGCGGCACAATTCACTTCGATCATGGGTCCTTTGGCGCGGTCACTTTTTTGGTGCAGCCAATGGGCTACTAATTCTTTTCCAGTACCATTAGGTCCCGTCACCAACACACGGGCTTCGGTAGGCGCTACTTTGTCAATAATCGATTTGATGGTCTCAATTTCGGGGCTGTTTCCAACCATTTCGTATTGTTTGCTCACTTTGCGTTTGAGACGTTTATTTTCGACCACCAATTGTTTGCGGTCCAGTGCATTTCGAATGGTATTCAGCAGCCGGTTCAAGTCGGGTGGCTTAGATATATAATCATAGGCACCCAATCGCATGGTGTTCACAGCCGTGTCTAAATCGCCATGCCCGGAGATCATCACCATCGGAATTTCGGGTTTGATTTTTTTGACTGCTTCCAAGACTTCAACGCCGTCCATTTTAGGCATTTTAATGTCACACAGTACCAAATCAAAATCGTCTTTTTTAATCATTTCAGTACCGATCAAGCCATCTTCAGCTTCAAAAACTTGGTATTGAGCATTCTCTTCTGTTAATATTTTGACGAGGACACGACGGATGGAGGCTTCATCTTCTATGATTAATATTCTAGACATTTGGTATTTATTTAGTATGCATTAATAACGGTTCATTAAAATTAATATTTCAACCATTTAAAAAGTTCTTTGTAGGTCGGTTTTTTACCATACATCAAAATCCCAACGCGGTATATTTTGGCTGCAAACCAGACTGTAAATATAAAGGTAGCTATAAGTATTAAAAGCGATACAATTTGTTGCCATAATGGAACTCCAAACGGAATGCGCATCAGCATCACCACGGGAGAGGTAAATGGTATAAATGAAAATACGGTTGAAATGGTGCCATGGGGATCTTCAATGACGGTAAATATGCCCACATAAATCGCTAAAATTAAGGGGATTATTACGGGAATCATAAATTGTTGGGTGTCCGTTTCGTTGTCCACCGCTGCACCGATGGCCGCATATAAAGAGCTGTACAACAGATAACCTCCAATGAAAAACAGAATGAACGCTACTATTAAATTCCCAATTGGAAGTGCATTAAATTCATTGATTATCATCTGAAGTTTGTCGGTGGATTCTGGGTTTGAAAGCGCTTCGTTTACCATGTCTTGTTGCGGACTTTGAGACAAGTCAACTCCAAAAATGGCGGATGCTGCAAAAAGCAAAATAGCCCCTAAAACAATCCAAGTGACCACTTGTGTAATGCCTGCTAAAGAGGTCCCAATAATTTTCCCCAACATCAGTTGGATGGGTTTTACAGAGGATATAATCACTTCGATAATACGGCTGGTTTTTTCTTCAATCACACTGCGCATGATCATGTTTCCATAGATGATGATAAACATAAATAACAGATAGCCCGCTGCACCGCCAAAGATCAACTTCATGAAGCTCCCAACCTTGGAAGTTTTCACACCTTCAAAGCTTTCTTGATTGATTTCGACATTGGTTTTAGAGGATTCAATGAGTGCTAAATCAACCCCTTCATTTTGTAGTTTCAGTTCGGATAATTTGTTTTCTATTTTCGACTCCAAAGAAGATATAAATGAGAGGGAAGGCGATTCTTCCGAATAGAACCGAATGGCGCTCGACACGGTCTCTAAAGGAATGTTAGGAATGTGTAGCAACCCATAAGCGTCTTCTTGATTGGCCAGAGTTTTGGCCGTTTCTAAATCAATTTCAGAGAGGTGGTTATAAATTGTTTGTTCGTTTGTTTTAAAGGATTCCGATAGGAAATCCGTTTCGTCTAAAACATAGATGGTACGGACGGTATCGTTATTGATACTCGATAAATAGCCTACAAATAAAAATAGGGCTATCATAATGAAGGGCGTCAAAAATGTCATGAGTATAAACGACTTGTTGCGCACTTTAGTCAGATACTCACGTTTGATAATTAGTGGAAGGTGATTCATGACTTGTTATTTTGGATGGTTTGAATAAAAATATCACTCGCATTCGGAATTAATTCCTTGAAATGGAGCACTTGTGCCTGAGACGTTAAAAACGTCAATAAATCATTGGAAGTCCCATCAGATCCCAACGAGATATTCAGTTTTAAATCATCGTGCAGGGATTTAAAATCTGCCGAAGCGACTTTGAATTTCGATTTAATAATTTGTTGTAATGCACGTTTGTTGTCTGTCAACAGCCCAACTTCAAAAGAGTTGGTTTTATAATCGCGTTTGATGTCATTGAGCTTGCCGTCTAATATTTTTTTAGACTCATGAATTAAGGCGATGTGATCGCAGAGTTCTTCCACTGATTCCATACGGTGAGTAGAGAAAATAACGGTTGCGCCTTCATCTCTCAATTGTAAGATTTCGTCTTTTATAAGATTGGCGTTGATGGGGTCAAATCCAGAGAACGGCTCGTCAAAAATCAACAATTTAGGTTGGTGTAAAACCGTCACTACAAACTGAATTTTTTGTGCCATTCCTTTAGAGAGTTCTTCTACTTTTTTGTCCCACCAATGGCCAATTTCTAATTTGTCAAACCAATATTTTAAGCGCTTCTTAGCTTCCGAATACGACAAGCCTTTGAGTTGTGCCAAATACAAAGCTTGCTCTCCAACTTTCATGGATTTATACAGCCCCCGTTCTTCGGGTAAATAGCCAATGTATTGCACATGGTGCGATTGTAAAGGCTCCCCATCTAAAAAAACAGAACCCGTGTCGGGCATGGTAATTTGATTGATGATTCTGATCAGGGTAGTTTTCCCGGCGCCATTGGGACCTAAGAGTCCAAAAATACTGTGTTTGGGTACTTGTATAGAGACGGCGTCCAAGGCTTGGAACTCACCGAAATATTTTGAAACTTCTTTGGTTTCTAAAAGGTTGTTCATGTAATACGTTTTGGTATAAGTCGTAACAATATAAGAAAAGTTACACTGAAAAAGTAAAACCAGCCGCAATAAATTTTGGAATGTTAAAATGGCTTGGTTTTTTGGACAGCTGCGATTATTTTCATAATATTAGAATCGATTTAGATCCCAAATCTATGTCTTCATAAGTAATTTAACCGAGGTTTTAGTGATTGTCTTACTTCAATAAAGTTATTAGTCCGCTGATCTATATGATTAGGACACATAAAACAAAGGCAAAATTATGTATACACTCGTTAGCGAAAATTAAATTTGAACTATGAAAAATATAATATTCCTGTTTTCAATTTGCTTCTTTACTATAAATGCAAGTGCGCAAAATGTTACAATTATAAAAAGTCAAGATCGATACACCATAAATGATGAAAACCGATACTCAATAGATACTAATTTCATAAACTCCTTTGACTCGGATTATATGGATATAATATGGGATTATGTAGCTAAAGGAATGGGGTTCACATCAACTGTTGTATCTGTAAATGCTCTTAACTCAATTTCAAACTTGAGCTCAACAGACATACTTGTTATATCCAGTGCCTACGGAGCTAGTTCAGCACAAGAACTTCAAACTATTGTAGATTTCGTATTAGACGGACATTCTGTCTATATCCAATCAGAATATTTAAAAACAGACCAAGGCTCTGAGGCATTCGACTCAATAATGCAGGCTTTGGGAGTCGATTTTAACTGGACGACAAGTGAACGTGGGGCCTTAACGCCTATGAATGTTGAAGGCCGTTTATCTACCACCCCAAATAATGCGAATTCTTTAAATTATTTCTGGGGAGGTTTGACTGGAAATGGAGGTCCAGAAATAGAAAAATTCTTAGGTTATAACGAGAATTATTTTGGCTTTATTTATTCCGATCCTACTTCATCAAATGGTTCTGTTATCACTGTAAGCGACCGAAATTGGATTAAAAACGAACCAAAATCTTTAGATTTAATGGAAAATATCTTGTTTGCTTTGTGCGCCAACACTGATGAGTCAGAAAAGCAAAGGAGTTGTTATAATGACACCCCTCAAGCAAGTTTACGAACTGATTACGAATTCTGGGAAGTAGGACTTGGTGGTGAATTGAAAGGGGCTCCTGCGTTAGATAGAAAAGACTTTCTCCTATCTTATGGATATGGGTATTTTGCTTTTGGGGGAGGTCGAAAAACCTGGGGGTATTCTGTTGAAAGTAATTATGAGTTAGAACAACTTTATAAAATGCACCCTGATTGTAAAGCAATAAGGCTTGAGACTTATCAATCACCACATGATGACCTGTATGGAATGGATTCTTCCGATTTCACTCTAACAGAAGTAATAGGAAAATTTTCAAATTTGAAGTATTTGGAAATAAATTCCGATCGTATAAAAAAATATCCGAGTTCCATAGAGAATTTAAAAAACTTAGAGCATTTAGAGATTTCTGTTTCTGGAGAATCCTTTGAAATTGACTTTAGCAATTTCACGAATTTAAAACACCTTACAATCAAGGATAACTATACCGACGATTGTACGTCTTCATACCAAAGTGGAATATTTTCAAGTAAATTTAGTAAATAGT
>CAWVRW010000020.1:0-42655 GCA_963933105.1 uncultured Formosa sp. | reverse complement strand
CTATATACTAGAGTTTTATACTAAACAGTCCACTTTGGTTTGACGGATTACAATTTCAACATTAACACTCTTACACACATCTTAGAAGGCTATAAAGTAGCTGATAAGATGAAAGCACATGGTGTCGGCGCTTCCACCTTTAGTGATTGGTGGGCCTATAAATATGAAGTCAATGATGCCATTCCTTACAATGCTTCTATTTTGAATGCAATGGGAATTGTGACTGCTATCAATAGTGATGATGCCGAAATGTCCAGACGCCTCAACCAAGAAGCTGCCAAAGCCGTGAAATACGGAGGCACATCCGAAGAAGATGCTTGGAAAATGGTGACGCTCAACCCTGCCAAACTCCTTCACATCGACGATAGAGTTGGAAGTATCAAAGTCGGAAAAGATGCCGATTTAGTGCTTTGGAGCGACCATCCTCTATCGATTTATTCCAAAGCTGAAAAAACATTAATTGAAGGCGTCACTTATTTTGACATCCAGCGTGATTCAAAACTGAGAGAAACAATTCAGAACGAGAGAAATGAACTCATTCTTATGATGTTAAAAGAGAAAAATAAAGGCATGAAAACACAGCCGATAAAGAAAAAGGACAAACAGCTTTTACACTGTGACTCCATGGATAATAATCAACTATAAATATAGAACAGATGAACATTATAAAATTAATTCTACTATCCATTGTTTGTGTATCTATAGGAAACGCACAACAAACACCCGCGAATACACAATCGAAGTCCATCGCAATTGTGGGCGGTACTGCCCACCTTGGAAATGGGACTGTCATTCAAAATAGCCTGATCACTTTTGAAAATGGCATCTTACAAACGGTCGCTAAGTACAGAGGAACGGAAGCTATTTCTGAAATGGAAATCATCGATGCGAAAGGTCAACATATATATCCAGGGTTTATTGTCCCTAACTCTACCTTAGGACTGATTGAAATTGATGCCGTCAGAGCGACTGATGACGATTCAGAACTGGGCACTTGGAATCCACACATACGAAGTTTAATTGCCTACAACGCAGAATCTAAAGTCGTGGAAAGCATGCGCCCAAACGGAGTTCTTTTAGCACAAATCACACCGAGAGGTGGACGTATTTCAGGCACCTCCTCCATCGTCCAACTAGATGCTTGGAATTGGGAAGATGCCGCAATTAAAACCGATGATGGGATTCATTTGAATTGGCCAAGCACGTTCACGCGTGGACGTTGGTGGTTAGGGGAAGATCCGGCTTTAAAAAGCAATCCGAAATACAACAGTCAAACTTCTGAAATTGAGGCCTATTTTAACAACGCCAAAGCAAATGCAAACAGCCCTAAAGCCAAATTAAATTTGCCTTTAAATGCCATGCGCGGTCTTTTTGATCAATCAAAAACACTTTACATACATGTCAATGATGAAAAAGGAATTGTGGATGCTGTTGAGTTTTCAAAATCACAAGGACTCTCAAAAACCGTTATTGTTGGTGGTTACGAAACCTATAAGCTCGCATCCTATTTAAAAGAAAATGGTGTTTCTGTGTTACTTCAACGTGTACACTCCCGCCCCAACAGCGATGATCACGATTATGACTTACCATTTAAAATGGCGCGTCTTTTAGTCCAAGCAGGGGTCACTGTAGGACTGGAAACCAGTGGGGACATGGAACGTATGAATTCTCGGAACCTTCCCTTTTATGCCGGTACAACTGTCGCTTATGGATTGAGCAAAGAACAGGCCTTGCAATTAATCACCTTAAACACTGCTAAAATTCTAGGCATCGATTCTAGTTATGGTTCTTTAGAAGTTGGTAAAAGTGCGACCCTATTTATAAGTACTGGGGATGCTTTGGACATGCGAACTAACAATCTGACGAATGCGTTTATAGACGGTCGCGAAATAAGTTTAGAAAGCCATCAAACAGAACTGTGGAAACGCTATTCAAAAAAATACGAAAGCAACTAAAATTTCGTCTCTATTATAAATCAAAAGTTCAAGTTTCGACTCGGACTTTTTTTGTTTGAGCTTAAAAATTAAACACTATTTTTGTGTCATGGTTAAAACAATAAGCAGTCTTCAAAACCCCTTTATAAAACAACTGGTTCAGCTCAAAGAAAAGTCGAAACTAAGAAAGCAAACAGGGTTGTTTGTCATTGAAGGGAAACGCGAATTGTCTTTAGCTATTAAAAGCAACTACACCATTGAAACTCTTTATTATTATGCCGATTTATTTTCGGCATCCGAAGCTGCTTCTTTAGAAACCTATGGAATTGATGTGATAGAAATCACAAAAGTAGTCTATGAAAAAGTAGCCCACCGTGAAACCACCGAAGGCGTTATTGCTGTGGCGAAAGCCAAAGATTTTGATTTAAAAAATTTAGAATTCAAAAGTAAAACCCCTTTAATATTAGTGGCGGAAGCCCCAGAAAAACCAGGGAATATCGGTGCCTTACTTCGAACGGCAGATGCTGCTAATGTCGATGCGATTATCATTTCAAATCCACTGACAGATGTATACAACCCCAACATCATACGATCAAGTGTTGGTGGCGTTTTTACCGTCCCAATTGCGATGGGAACTTCTGAAGAAGTGATTGCGTATTTAAAAACACAAAATATCTCCATCTATGCCGCGACACTTCAGGATTCTGTGGTGTATGATTCCATTGATTTTAAGAAAGCTACCGCTCTCGTTGTTGGGACTGAATCAACGGGTTTAAGTGAACTGTGGCGCGAAGCTGCTACCTCAAAAATTCGCATCCCGATGCAAGGAAAAATTGATTCTATGAATGTATCGGTTGCTGCAGGCATCTTAATTTTTGAAGCCAAAAGACAGCGAAAATTTAGCTAAAAATTACTTTTAATCATTTGTTAAAACAATTTTTGTAAAAAATAACTTTAGTTATTGCGTGTTCCGTTTGATTGTAGTAATTTTAAATTATGACAGCAGCCGATATAGCACAAGAAAATGCAGCCATCGCTAAGGAGTATAAAGAACTCCTTAAGATTAGCTATAGAACCCTGTCAACGGGAGACAAAAAGTTAATTAGAAAAGCATTTGACGTGGCGGTTGATGCCCATTCCGATCAAAGAAGAAAGTCAGGCGAAGCCTATATTTTTCATCCCATTGCCGTAGCAAAAATCGTTGCTTCCAAAATTGGACTCGATGCAACTTCTATTGCGGCCGCACTCCTTCACGATGTTGTCGAGGATTGCCCGCGCTATACTATTGACGATATTCAACAATTATTTGGGGAAACTGTTGCCCGAATCGTGGACGGATTGACAAAAATATCCTCTTTAAATAAAGACATGAATGTGTCCATGCAGGCGGAGAATTTCAGGAAAATGCTCCTCACCCTTCACGATGACATTAGAGTGATTATCATCAAAATTGCCGACCGCCTTCACAATATGCAGACGATTCATTCGATGCCGGAAGACAAACAATTAAAAATTGCTTCTGAAACACTTTATATTTATGCACCGCTTGCGCACAAGATTGGGTTGTATAATATTAAATCGAAGTTAGAAGACTTGGCTTTAAAATATACGGAGCCGGAAGTTTACAGTGGTATTTTACTCAAGTTAGAAGAAAGCAAAGAAGAACAAGACTTATACATTAAAGATATTAGCAAGGTTTTAACAAAGGCCTTGAATAAAGAAAAAATAAAATATGTCATAAAAGGACGTCCAAAATCTATTTTTTCGATTCGAAGGAAAATGCAAAATCAGGGCGTGTCTTTTGAAGAAGTCTATGATAAATTTGCGGTACGAATCATTTATAACTCTGATGAAAAGGACGAGAAATTTATCGCTTGGAAAGTATATTCGATTGTCACAGATCACTTTAGACCGAACCCAACCCGTTTAAGAGATTGGATTTCTGCTCCAAAATCAACAGGTTATGAGGCCTTACACATTACGGTCATGGGACCTAAAGGACGTTGGGTCGAAGTTCAGATCAGAAGTGAACGCATGAATGAGATTGCTGAAAAAGGCTATGCCGCTCACTATAAGTATAAGGAAGGCGAAAAAGAGCATGATGAGAATTTAGAAAGCTGGATTGGAAAACTCCAAGAAGTGATTGAAAATCCAGAATCCAATGCTGTAGAGTTTGTAGAGCAATTTAAGTTGAACCTCTATGCGAAAGAAATATTTGTATTCACTCCTAATGGAGAATTAAAATCCCTCCCAAAAGATGCAACCCCATTGGATTTTTCATTTAGCATCCATACCGAAATTGGCATGAAAACCAGAGGTGCTAAAGTCAATGGCAAATTAGTCCCCTTGAACCATGTGTTACAGAGTGGAGATCAAGTTGATATTATCACTTCTGAAAGTGCCAAACCAACCGCTAACTGGTTGGATTATGTCACGACAACGCGCGCAAAAAGTAAAATAAAATCTTCTTTAAAAGAAGATAAAAAAGCGGTTGCGATTGAAGGAAAAGAGATCTTGAGACGAAAACTCAAACAACTCAAAATTACTTTAAACGAACGCTCTATTAATGAATTGGTGAATTATTTTAAACTCAATACCAGTTTAGATTTATTTTACCGTGTTGGCATCAGTAGTATTGATAATACGATGTTAAAAAGCTTTGCGACCTCAAGAAGTAATGTCCTTGTTAGCTATATAAAAAATAAAATTACGCGTACCAAGGGACCTACAAAAGAAACCGTTGAAAAAGATGAAATCACTTCCAAATACGATATGTTGGTGTTTGGCAAGGAAGAAGAAAAATTGAACTACAAACTATCATCATGTTGCAACCCCATTCCGGGAGATATTGTTTTTGGATTTCTAAGTATCAAAGAAGGAATTAAGATTCATAAAAAAGCTTGCCCAAATGCGGTAAGTCTTCAATCTAATTATGCGTACAGAATTATGTCAGCCAAATGGATTGACTCCTCTCAACAGGTATTCAGAGCGGTTATCAAACTGACGGGGATTGACAAGCTTGGCTTGGTTAATTCGATTACAAAAGTAGTTTCTGAAAGTATGAATGTCAATATCAAAAACATAAATTTTGATTCGGATAGTGGTACATTTAAAGGGCAAATTGCCTTGGAGGTCAACAATAATAATTTTGTTGAAAAATTGATGGAACGATTGCAAAAAATAAATGGTATCGAAAAAGTCTTTAGAGTCTAAAAATTAGTTTAAATTTGACCGTATTATGAGTGTAAAAGCCAAAAATAAAAATCAAGATATCGTAAAAAATGTATTTACGAAATTTCTCGAAGAAAATGGTCATCGAAAGACGCCTGAACGTTTTGCAATACTTCAGGAAATTTATGACAACGACGATCATTTTGACATAGAATCACTCTATATCAAAATGAAAAATAAAAATTATCGTGTCTCCAGAGCAACCCTCTACAATACAATTGAATTATTATTGGATTGCGCTTTGGTACGAAAACATCAATTTGGGCAGAATCAAGCGCAATATGAAAAATCGTATTTCGACAAACAACACGACCATGTCATTCTCACGGATACAGGGGAAGTCTTTGAGTTTTGCGATCCAAGGATTCAATCCATTCAAAAAACAATAGAAGAAGTTTTTGATATCGACATTCAAAAACATTCGCTCTACTTCTACGGAACAAAAAAGAATACTAAAATTAACGATTAAATAGCATGGCAGTAGATTTACTACTTGGATTACAATGGGGTGACGAAGGCAAAGGAAAAATTGTAGACGTATTAACCTCCAATTACAACATTATAGCGCGATTTCAGGGCGGACCAAATGCGGGTCACACTTTAGTCTTTAACGGAATGAAGCATGTACTTCATACCATTCCATCTGGAATTTTTCATGAAGATGCTGTGAATTTAGTTGGAAATGGAGTGGTCATCGATCCTGTCATATTTAAAAATGAATTGGATAAATTAGCGACCCAAAATGTAGATTACAGAAAATCTTTAGTGATTTCTCGTAAGGCACATTTAATTTTACCCACACACCGCTTGTTGGATGCCGCCTCAGAAGCATCCAAAGGAAAAGCTAAAATTGGATCGACTCTTAAGGGGATTGGCCCAACATACATGGACAAAACTGGTCGGAATGGCATCCGTGTTGGCGATTTAGAATTGGACAACTGGAAAGACAAATACCGTGCTTTAGCTAATAAACACGAGTCCATGGTTAATTTTTATAACGTGGATTTAGAATATAATTTAGAGGAATTAGAAACTGAATTTTTTGAAGCGGTTGACGTCTTAAAATCTCTTAAATTTATAGATTCTGAAGAATATTTACACCAAGCATTAAGAGATCAAAAATCAATTTTAGCGGAAGGCGCGCAAGGGTCTTTGTTAGATATTGATTTTGGTACCTATCCATTTGTAACTTCTTCCAATACAACGGCTGCGGGCGCTTGTACAGGACTGGGTATTGCGCCAACTTCCATCGGTGAAGTTTTTGGAATTTTTAAAGCCTACACCACTCGAGTGGGGTCAGGCCCCTTCCCTACTGAACTGTTTGATGAAGACGGTGAAACAATGGGACGTGTAGGACAAGAATTTGGAGCCACTACAGGACGCTCACGTCGTTGTGGATGGTTGGATCTTGTAGCACTACGCTATGCATGCCAAGTGAATGGCGTCACACAACTTATGATGATGAAAGCCGATGTTCTCTCTGGTTTTAAATCCTTAAAAGTCTGTACTGCCTACAAATACAAGGGGGAGGTCATTCACCATTTCCCGTATAATGTAGACCCAGAAAACATCACGCCAATTTATACTGATTTTGAAGGTTGGGCAGAAGATTTAACCGAAATGGATAATGAATCTACACTCCCAAAATCACTGAATGCTTACATTGATTTCTTGGAGAAAGAATTACAAATTCCAATCAAAGTTGTTTCTGTAGGACCCGATCGAAAACAAACGATTTTTAGATAACAATTAAAATCTATCCTATGGGTAGATTTTTTTTTAGAACTTAAAATAATCTTAAGTTTTATTCAAAGAACTCAATATTACCTATTTTTGTCATAAACACTATCACGTTGAAACATAAAAGCATTTATTACTTTGTATGCATTCTATTATTTTTAGGATCCATATTGCATGCACAAGAGCGACGCAGAATCGAAATTGAATATGCACCGTTTATGAATTTTGACGAATCGAAACCCGATGCGACCATTCTTACTAGAAACAATTCAAAACAAGTACACATCAAACATGAAGGTATTGAATTGTGGTGTGATGAGGCCATCTATTATGGGAAGCAAGATTTTATAGAAGCCTACGGAAAAGTTCGTGTGAAGCAAGGCGATACAATTAATATGACTTCTAAATATGTTGAATACAGCGGGAAAACACAACTGGCATTTGCGAGTGGCACGGTTGTTTTAACAGATCCAAATTCTGAGATCACCACCGATACTTTGTACTTTGACAGAGTCAAACAACAAGCATTTTACAGAAGTTCCGGAAAAGTCGTTCGAGATACCACAGGAACCATCACAAGTACGATTGGACGTTATTATATGAACTCTAAAAAATACCAATTTGTAAATAACGTCAAACTTGTCAATCCAGAATACGTTATTGAATCCAACCAACTTGATTTTTATACACTTTCAGGTTTTGCGTTTTTATTTGGTCCCACCACGATTACAAGCGAAACCAGTGTCATTTATTGCGAACGTGGATTTTATGACACCCAAAAAGATACCGGTTATTTTGTAAAGAATTCTAAAATAAATTATGACGAGCGGGTGGTCGAAGGCGATAGCATCTATTTTGATCGCAATAAAAAATTCGCGTCAGCAACCAACAATATTACCATTACTGATACGCTAAACAATACCATTGTTAAAAGTCATTATGCGGAAGTCTTTAGAGAAAAAGATTCTGTATTTGTAACCAAACGTGCATTGGCGATCACCCTTCAAGAAAACGATTCCATTTTTGTGCACAGTGATACCTTAATGGTCACAGGGAAACCTGAAAAAAGAATTACTCGCGGCTATTATAATGCCAAAATTTATAAATCCGATTTAAGTGGCAAAGCCGATTCAATTCACATGAATCAAGAAACAGGACTGACACAATTGATTAATTTGGACCGCAACACAACTAACGATCCATTTTACAAAGTTCAACATCCTGTTCTATGGAATTTGAAAAATCAAATTACAGGAGATTCCATTCATTTAATTTCGAATTCTAAAACCGAAACCTTAGACTCTTTAAAAGTCTTTAATAATGCATTTATAATCAGTAAGGACAGTCTGGGAGATGGATATAATCAAATTTCCGGACAGAAGTTATTTGGCTTATTTGAAAATAATAGTTTATCAACGATTGACATTATTAAAAATGCCGAAAGTATTTACTACCTCAGAAATGAAGACAATGAATTGGTTGGAATTGATAAGTCAAAATCAGGGTCTATCAAAGTATGGATCACTGAAAACACGATTGACGAGATGCGTAAATACAATCAAATTGGAGGAAAAATGCATCCTGAAATTGAATTCCCAGAAAACGAAAAAATTCTTAAAGGATTTCATTGGCGTGATTCGGAGCGTCCCACTAGTGTAGAGGATTTATTTAAAGATGATCCGCCGCTCGTACTTCCCACAATAAAAGGGTTGGATGCCTATGTTCCTCAAGTGGAGTTTTTTGATCCAAAGTTGTTAGAACGTGTAAAAGAAGCACGTCCAAACCCGACTAAAAATTTAGATACTACCGTAAAAACAAAAAATAAAGCGGCCAGAAAATTACCAAAGAAATTTCTAAACAAGCCAAAGAAATTAAAAAAACCAATTAAGAAAAATTGATTACAAACGATTTTTTTAAACACCAAGCACAAACAACGCCACATCCTTTAGCGATGGAAATTTCTTACGCGGAGGGGTCATATATCTATGACCAAAATAAAACGCCGTATTTAGATTTTGTAGCAGGCGTTTCTGCATGTAGTTTGGGACATCGGCACCCGAAGGTTGTAGCGGCAATTAAAAAACAACTGGACACTTATATGCATGTGATGGTGTATGGAGAATACATCCAATCCCCTGCTGTAGAACTGTCCAAATTACTCGCTTCGCATTTACCGCCAAAACTAGAAAAAACATATTTGACCAACTCAGGTACGGAAGCAATTGACGGCGCCATGAAACTCGCACGACGCTATACGGGACGGTCTGAAATCATTTCTGCTAAAAACGCCTATCACGGAAATACAATGGGTGCTTTGAGTGTCATGGGCTATGAAGAACGAAAACAACCGTTTCGACCGCTAATTCCTGATATCCGATTTATAGAATTTAACAGCCTTACAGACCTTTCTAAAATCACCACAAAAACTGCGGCAGTTATCTTGGAAACAATTCAAGGAGGCGCTGGATTTATTGAGCCTAAAAACGGTTATTTAACCAAGGTTCAAGAAAAATGTAATGCCGTGGGTGCGTTGTTAATTTTAGATGAGATTCAACCAGGCATTGGACGCACAGGAACCCTCTTTGGTTTTGAAAATTACAACTGCATTCCTGATGTTGTTGTGACTGGAAAAGGGCTTGGCGGTGGCATGCCTATCGGTGCTTTCACAGCATCCGAAGAAATGATGGACAGCCTGTCTGACCATCCAAAGTTAGGACACATCACCACCTTTGGTGGACATCCTGTCATTGCAGCAGCAGCTTTAGCAACCTTAGAAGAAATCACCACAAGCAGCTTAATTCCAGAGACCCTAGAAAAAGAAGCTCTGATCCGTAAACACCTCCAACACCCATTGATAAAAGAGATCAGAGGAAAAGGGTTAATGTTGGCTTTGATGTTGGACTCATCAGAAATAGCAAACAAAATAGTCCTACAGGCAAAAGAAGACGGTTTGATTTTATTTTGGTTGCTCTATGAGCCAAAAGCCGTTCGGATTTCGCCCCCTTTGACCATCTCCAAAGAAGAAATTGTAATAGGTTGCAACATCATTCTGAACATTCTAAATTCCCTTTAAACAACACTGTTAATTATTTTGTTGAAAACATTCAAAGTATTTAGGTGTTTCAAGCAGATATAAGCTTAAATTTAATAGTGTAAAAAAACCTTTTATGGAGTTCAGTCAATCTGAAGAAAATGAAGAAGTAACTCTCTCAAAATTTGAGTCGATGTTAAAAACAAATAGTGTTTTTTTCTTTGACTCTAATGAGTTTGAGAACATCATACACCACTATTTAGAAAGTGGTAAAATTGCGCTTGCAAAAAAAGCAATCAAACTCGGATTGAGTCAGCACCCTGCGTCTCTAAACTTAAAATTATTTCAAGTTGAAATTTTAATTTTTGAAAATAAATTAAATGAAGCGGAGCGACTGCTCTCTCCCCTCTTTGAAATAGAGCCAAATAACGAGGAACTTTACATTCAAAAAGCGAATATATTTTCTAAAAAAGATCAGCACGAAAAAGCGATACAAGTTTTTAAAGAAGCCATTGAAATCGCCGACGACAGTGCCGATCTCTATTCTTTAATTGGAATGGAATATTTGTTTTTAGATCAATATCAAGAAGCAAAACAAAATTTTAAGAAATGTATTGAACTGGATTTAGAAGATTATTCGGCGCTTTATAACATCATCTATTGTTTTGACTTTTTAGATGAAACCACGGAAGCGATCGAATACCTAAACAGTTATTTAGATAAAAACCCATATAGCGAAGTCGCATGGCACCAACTTGGGAAACAATACGTGGAAACCAAACAATTGGTCAAAGCGGTCACCGCCTTCGATTTTGCAATTATTTCCGATGACACCTTTATTGGTGCGTATCTAGAAAAAGCGAAAGTATTAGAAAAATTGAATCGTTTTGAGGAAGCTATTGAGAATTATAAAATCACTATCGCTATAGAAGATTCTACGGCCTATGCCCTCATCAAAATTGGGTATTGCTATGAGCGTTTGAATGATGGAGATCTAGCCCTTCAACATTACTATCAAGCGGTGGAAGAAGACCCTGCCTTGGATAAAGGCTGGATGCGCATTACAAAGTTTTTCATTGCTAAAAAAGATTACCAAAAAGCCTTATTTTACATCAATAAAGCCATTGATATTGATGGAGACAATGCCGCCTATTGGTTGTTGTATTCGACCATTAATGAACGACTTTCTCTTTTGGAAGAAGCCGAACGTGGGTATAAAAAAACCCTCGAATTGGGCGACTGCGAATTAAGTACTTGGCTGGCTCGCGGCGATATTTTAATCAAACTTGGCGAATATGAGGCCGCAAAATATAATTTTGTGCAAGCCTTAGAATACCATCCCAAAAGTGAAGAATTAGAATTTCGACTTTCAGGGGTGTGTTTGAAACTCAATAATATGGATGCTGGCTATGCTCACCTTCTCACAGGACTGCATATAAACTTGGAACACGTGTTTATTTTAGAAGAATTATTTCCAGAAGTCTATCAGCGTAAAGCCGTCCTTCAATTAATTGAGAATTTTAAAAATACGCATCAGTAAAAATTTGTATTTTAGGGGATATATAGGATATTCATCAATCTAAAACCTGATTCTTTAATTCAATATTTTAAAAACCAAATGAAACGATCCCCACTAGATTATTTAATAATTTCACTCAAAGGAATGGCCATGGGTGCTGCAGATGTAGTTCCTGGCGTTTCTGGAGGTACCATCGCTTTCATCTCTGGAATTTACGAAGAATTGATTGGCACTTTAAATAATATCAATTTTGCCCTTTTAAAGAACTTAAAAACTGAAGGACTAAAAATCACTTGGAAAAAAGCAAACGGCCCTTTTTTGTTAGCACTTCTATCCGGAGTGTTTGTGAGTATCATTTCACTGGCAAAAGGCGTTGAATGGTTTTTGGAACACCATCCTATTTTACTTTGGTCGTTCTTTTTTGGATTGGTTCTTGCGAGTATTGTCTATGTCGGAAAACAGATTAAGACCACTGCCAAGGACTTTAAATTATTTTTAGCAATGGCCATTGGAGCCGTCATCGCTTACTTGATCACGACTATAAATCCCTCTGAAACTACGGATGCAAATCTGTTTTTGTTTTTCGCTGGTGCCTTAGCAATCTGTGCGATGATATTACCTGGTATTTCTGGGTCTTTTATTCTGGTTATTATAGGAGCTTACAGCCCCATTCTTGAAGCACTCAATAGTAGGGATATAAAAACGATTCTCATATTTGGTGCCGGTGCAGTGGTTGGGTTGTTGTCATTTTCAAAACTTTTAAAATGGTTATTTGAAAAATACCACCGCATAACATTGGCCGTCATCACAGGATTTATGATTGGATCTTTGAATAAAATATGGCCTTGGAAAGTGGCCTTAACGTTCAGAACAAACTCTAAAGGAATTAAGGTTCCCTTAAATGAAGAAAGCATCTCCCCTTTTAATTTTGATGGAGACCCACTACTGTTACAAGCTATCGGACTGATGGTTTTTGGGGTTTTAATCATTCTCATATTAGAAAAAATAAGCATCAAAAAAAATACGCTTGAGACAACCTAACAATCATACAAACCCTTTTTTACTGACCCTAAAAGGCGTCGTTATGGGAGCTGCCAACAAGGTGCCCGGCGTATCTGGCGGGATTGTGGCATTTGTGATGGGCTTCTATGAAGAGTTTATTTATTCATTGCAGAAATTCAATTTCAAAGCAGGGAAATTACTTTTTAGTGGACGGTTTAAAAGTTTTTACAATTATGTAAATGGGCGGTTTTTAGTCTTGCTTTTTTCGGGAATGATCATAAGTTATTTTAGTGTTTCCAAACTGTTGGACTACTTCATTGAGCGCCACGAACTTTATGTGTGGAGTGTGTTTTTTGGAATGATCGTCGGCTCGATTTATTATATTTATAAAGATTTTAAATCTTGGAATACCAAAACAATAGCGATGGCATTCCTCGGGATTATTGTAGGGTTAAGCATTAGTTTTTTAAATCCTGCAACCCAAAACGACAACCTTTGGTTTGTCTTTTTATGTGGAATGATTAGCGTGACAGGCATGGCATTACCAGGGTTTTCAGGATCATTTATCTTGATTCTATTAGGTAATTACGTCTTGTTATTAGTAGATTCCGTAAACGTTCTTTTTGATACGTTTGTGTTTATGTTTTCTGGAGATTTTAGCTTTTTGTCCGATCCACAGCATTTGAGACTTTTGAAAGTTTTATTGGTTTTTACACTTGGTTCCGTGGTGGGATTGGTCAGTCTTTCGCATCTGTTAAGCTACATTCTCAAACATTACAAATTCAAAACATTGGCTCTTATTATGGGATTTATCACGGGATCGCTTGGCGTTGTGTGGCCCTGGAAAGAAGCGCTTTATAGACAAGATAATTTAGGTGATTTTGTAAGAGATACAAATGGCGAACAAATCATTGAGAATTATCAACGCTATTTGCCTGAAATGAACACACAAACCATTTATGCCTTCCTATTTATTATTTTGGGAGCGGCTATTGTTCTGGGATTGGAATGGTATGGTAACAAACGGAAACAGCATATATGAAACGAGCATGCTAAAAATATTATCACCCAAGGGAATGATTAATAGCGAACAGCATGTGTCCTTAAAAATACAATAAATATAAACACATGAAAAATTTTGGACTGCTTGGTAAAAATATAGACTACTCTTTTTCGAGAGGCTATTTTAAAGATAAATTTGAAACCAATAAATTAGACTGTACCTATAACAACTTTGACTTAGAGACAATAGAAGATTTTGAGTCCTTAAAAACTACTGAAACGCAGCTTTCAGGGCTTAACGTCACCATTCCATACAAACAAGTGGTCATTCCTTATCTGGATGCCATTGATTCAGAAGCACAAGAAATTGGCGCTGTGAATACCATTAAAATTGAAAACGGAAAACTAACAGGCTATAATACCGATCATTTTGGGTTTGAAAATAGTTTAAAACCCCATCTCAAATCTCATCACAAAAGGGCTTTGATTTTAGGAACTGGAGGTGCCTCAAAAGCCGTCGCTTTTGCTTTGAAAAAATTGGACATACATTTTGAGTATGTTTCCAGAACCCCATCGTCCGGGGTTAAATACTCCTATGAATCCTTAGCAATCGAAGGGATTGAGAACTACCAAATCATCATCAACTGTACCCCTTTAGGAACATTTCCTGAAATACACAAATGCCCAACCATTCCTTATGAACACATCACTTCAAACCATTTACTGTTTGATTTGATTTACAATCCTGAAGAAACTTTATTTCTAAAACACGGAAAAGCAAAGAATGCAACGACTCTCAACGGACTCGAAATGCTTCGTTTGCAAGCAGAGAAATCGTGGGAGATATGGAATTCATAATTAAAAAAGTAATTTAAAAGAATTATATAATTTGTGGTTTAGAGGGATAATGTTATATTTATGCTTCAAGTCATTTAAACACTAAAACATTGAAAGATATGTCAGAGCATGATAACCTGCAAGATGCAGATGGAGATAACCTAAACGCCACTCCCCAAGAACAAAGTTCAACAGAGAACCCTACAACTTCTGAGGAAACTCCTCCAGAAGAAGTCACAAGTTCCGAAACACCTAAAGAGGAATCCACAGAAACCCCTGAAAAGGTGGTGGAACCCACCAGTTCTACAGAAAAAGAGACTTCTGAAGAAGTGCCTAAAAAAGAAGTTGAGACTTCCGAAGCTTCTGCTGAGGATACAGAAGAAACAGATGAAGATTTAGATGCAGTTGAAGAAAAAAAATCTGCTGTTGATTTTGAAACCCTGTCGTTAGAAGACTTAATAGCAGAATTTGAAACGCTGTTGAAATCGGAGAATATTCACAGTGTTCGTAACAGTATCAACGAAGTTAAAAATAATTTTAATGCGAAGTTCAGCGTTTTAATTTCAGAGAAAAAAGAAGCCTTTTTGGCGGAAGGTGGGAATGCGATTGATTTCGAATTCATAAGCCCTTTAAAAAAGCAATTCAACGAATTGTCTAAATCATTCAGAGAAAAACACCAGTCCTTTCAAAAAAATAGAACGCAACAGCTTAACGAAAATCTTGAAATTCGTTTACAAATTATTGAAGAAATTAAAGGATTGATCAATGTTGAAGGCGATATTAACTCTGCCTACAAAACATTCAAAAACTTACAAGAGCGTTGGAGAAATACAGGACAAATTCCTTCAACTGAAAACAATAATACATGGAATAATTACCGCCACCATGTGGAGATTTTTTATGGCTTTTTACACCTAAATAGAGATCTTAGAGATTTAGATTTTAAACATAATTTAGAACAGAAACAGAAAATCATAATAAGTACTGAAGAGCTGGCAAATGAAACCGATTTAAACAGAGCGTTTAGAGAGCTTCAAGCACTTCACAAAATTTGGAAAGAAGAATTAGGCCCTGTTGCCAAAGAATATAAAGATGAACTTTGGGATCGATTTAGTGCTGCAACCAAAGTGATTAATGACAAGCGTCAGGATTATTACAATCAACTGGAAGAGAAGTTTGAAGAAAATCTTAAAATTAAAAATGAGATCATCACTCAAATTAATGTCATCTCTGAAAAAACAATAAATTCTCACAAAGATTGGCAGGGAAATATCAAAGAAATTGAAACGCTTAGAGAAGCCTTTTTCAAAACAGGAAAAGTCCCTTCTAAGGTAAATGAGAAAACATGGTCTGGTTTTAAGGATGCCGTGAGAACGTTTAATAAGAATAAAAACAACTATTACAAAAGCTTAAAGAAAGACCAGTCCGAAAACTACAAGAAAAAATTAGAATTGGTAGAAATTGCTGAGCAAAATAAAGACAGTGAAGACCTAGAAACGACCTTGGTTTTGATGAAAAATATTCAAAACACATGGAAAACAATCGGGCATATTCCACGAAAAGACAGTGATAAGTTATGGAAACGTTTTAGAGGCGCATGTAATGCCTTTTTTGACCGTTACCACGAACAAAAAAATAACGGATCTGAAGAAGAAGTTGCAGCCTTTGAACAAAAAAATAACCTCTTAGAATCGCTTAAAGCATTTGAACTAAGTGATGATAAAGACAAAAATTTAGAAGCATTAAATGAATTTTCAAGTCAATGGAAAAAACTTGGTCATGTGGTTCAAAGCAAACGTTTTATTGATGGTAAATTCTTTAAAACATTGGACGGTTTCTATTCAAAACTAGGCTTGGATAAAGAAGCGATGGACGACTTAAAATACACGCTTAAATTAGAGACTTTATCTCAAGATCAGAAGTTGTTTAACAACGAGGTTGTTTTCATTAGAAAAAAGATGGATGAGATCAAAAGTGAAATCAATCAGCTAGAGAATAACTTGCAATTTTTCTCGAACGTGAAAGATGACAATCCACTCGTTAAAGAAGTCCATAAAAATATTGATAAGCATAAAGCCGCTTTACAAACTTGGAACGTGAAATATTCTAAGATCAAAAAAATGATTCAGCAGTAGCCAATTACAATTTTTTGGCTTCTTCCCAATACACATCCATCTCTGCAAGGGTCATTTCCGAAAGTGACTTTTGCAGAGATTTTGCTTTGGTTTCTAAGTATTGAAAGCGTTTGATAAATTTCTTATTGGTGCGCTCTAGCGCATTCTCAGGGTTGATATCGAGGAAACGGGCATAGTTTATCAATGAAAATAAAACATCTCCAAATTCATCTTCAATAGCGTCTTGGTTTTTGTTTACAATTTCAGTTTTCAACTCCCCAATCTCCTCCTCTACTTTTTCCCACACCTGATCAGAATGTTCCCAATCAAATCCAACACCGGCCACCTTTTCTTGAATTCGACTGGCTTTAACCAAAGCGGGCAAACTTTTAGGAACGCCTTGAAGAACACTGGTTTTGCCTTCTTTTAGCTTTAAATTTTCCCAATTCTGTTTAACTTCAGCTTCATCCTTGACCACCACATCACTGTAAATATGGGGGTGTCTATGAATGAGTTTTTCGCAGATGCTATTGATGACATCCGAAATATCAAAATCTTTTGTTTCACTTCCTATTTTAGCATAAAAAACAATGTGGAGTAAAAGATCGCCAAGTTCGTTTTTGATTTCTGGTAAATCCTTGTCCAAAATCGCATCTCCTAATTCGTAAGTTTCTTCGATAGTGAGATGTCGAAGGGTTTCCATGGTTTGTTTTTGATCCCAAGGACATTGTTCACGAAGTTCGTCCATGATGGTTAATAAACGGTCAAATGCTTGTAATTGGTCAGCTCTATTGGTCATTCTACTTGTTTAAATTGATGGTTGATATACGTGTTTGACACGCCTTAAACTCTGTTAAAATGGAATCTACAATCTCGGAAACGGAGGCAATTTCATCAATCAGTCCTGAAATTTGTCCAATTTCTAATTCCCCTTCTTCTAAATCGCCTTCAAACATGCCTCGTTTGGCACGGGCACGTCCTAAAATATTTTTTAAGTCTTGGGGAGTTGGAGACGTTTTATATACCGCTTGTAAATCTTGATAAAATTTATTTTTCAAAAGGCGCACTGGTGCTAATTCTTTCAGGGTTAATTGGGTATCCCCTTCTTTGGCTAAAAGCACAGCGTTTTTAAAGGCTTCGTGAGCAGAGGATTCTTTACTGGCTACAAAACGACTTCCTATCTGGACACCATCAGCTCCGAGCGCCATCGCAGCCATCATCCCATTGCCGGTCGCTATCCCCCCAGCTGCCAGTAACGGAATTGTAACTTGCGCGCGCACCATCGGGATCAGCGTTAATGTGGTCGTTTCATCACGTCCATTATGACCACCTGCTTCAAAACCTTCAGCTACGATTGCATCCACACCCGCTTCTTGTGCTTTTAAGGCAAACTTTACACTGCTCACTACATGCACCACAATAATACCACGTTCCTTCAACCAAGAGGTCCAAGTCTTTGGATTTCCCGCAGATGTAAAAACAATTTTTACGCCTTCTTCCACTATAATTTGCATCAACTCCTCAATGTTGGGATAGAGCATCGGAATGTTCACTCCAAAAGGTTTTGTGGTGGCTTTTTTACATTTTTGAATATGAGTTCTCAGCACGTCTGGATACATAGATCCTGCACCAATGAGACCCAAAATTCCGGCGTTGCTTGCCGCAGATGCTAATTTCCACCCACTATTCCAAACCATACCCGCCTGAACAATTGGGTATTGAATTCCGAAAAGTTTGGTGATCTTATTTTGCATCTATTCTTTTATGAGCTTAAACGTGATCGATTTTTTATTTTCTATGTGTATTGTTAATAGATAAAGTCCCTTTGAAAACGCTTCAGTATTGATCGGGTTCATGCTTTTGAGTTGATTGTTATACACCAATTGCCCTAAAACATTATGAATCGACACAGAGATCGTCTCTGATGACTCAGAAAACTTTATAAATAAATCTGATTGGACGGGGTTGGGAAAGACTTCAAATTCCATTTGTTTGGCGGACTGATGTCTCAATCCTAAGGTCAAAGCAGATTGAAAATCTGGAATTCCATACCCAAGAAAATAATCTGGATTCGAATATTGAGAAGCTGAATCTCGAATATACGCCATGATTTCTGCATTTGTAGCATCTGGTAACGCCTGAACTAAGGAAGCAACACCCCCCGCTAAAATAGGCGAACTGAATGAGGTGCCATTAGATTGTGAAATTGTATTACTACTATTAATGACATAACTGCCCGACCCACGTGCTGCTACATCTGGTTTTTGGGTGAGCTGAATGGCACTGCCTTGAGAACTAAACGATGCATAGTTTCCATTTCCATCTACGGCGGCAATCGTCAAAACGCCTGCAGCATCCGCAGGGGTTGCAATTCCAGAAGCTCCTGAATTGCCTGCCGAATTTATTAAAATCAACCCTTTTTCAAAAGCGATATTCGCCCCTTTGGAGCTATAGGTCGTCGTACCATTTAGTTGTGCTGTTGTATAACTATAATTTGGGTTGTCATAACCTTTATACCCCAAAGAGGTATTTATAACCTGTACGCCTAAACTATCGGCGCGTTCGACAGCTTCCACCCAGTAACTTTCCTCCACTGGATTTTCGGTTGGTGCATCTTCAGTTCTAAAAAGGTAGTAGGTCGCATCTGGTGCCGTCCCCACATATTGGTCTTGTACAAAACCAGCCATGGTACTCAACACCTGTGTGCCATGTTGACTCGATGTTGACGTATAAACTGCGGCTGTTCTGTCTACAAAGTCATAGCCGCCCATCAAATTTCCTGCGTTGCGTAAACGCTCAAATCCGGCCATCGTATTTACATTCGGAAAGCCCGCATCAATAACCGCAACGACCACCCCATCTCCTGTATAATTTGCTATATGTAAATCATCTACATTCAGCATTTCTACTTGGTTTTGAGTGGTTCCGTAAGTGAAATCAGTAAGACTGGATTCTAGTTGAAATTTATTTTGAACCGATTCCATGCGCGGATTTAAATTTGAATCCGCAAAAACAATCTCATCTACAAAATTATGAGTGGTCATTAAACCATTGATATCTACTTCCGAACCTCTTACATGAACGGCATTGAACCATTTTGATTTGGCTTTGTAAGTAATTCCTGTGGACGCTTTGATGAGGGTAATATAGGGCTCATGAACAGGCACATCTCTTTCATCAATGGAGACTGAATGATTGGCTTTTCGATCAATCGCTGCTTGTGTTAAAATACTAATTGGGTTTGAAAGCGAGGCGGTTGCATTTGGCTTATCTGTAAAATAAACCCAGGCATCTTGCTGTGCAAATACTGTCAATTGACAAATTAAAAAAACGACTGTAAAAAGGGATTTTTTCATAAGTATGTAGATTTGTGTTTAGCAATTTAAGAAATTACACCCGAACCAACTAATTCATCTTCTAAATACCAAGCGACAAACTGTCCTTCGGTAATAGCGGATTGAGGCGACTCAAAAGCAACATAAAGTCCTTCTGTTGTGGCATATAAGGTAGCAGCTTCTAAATTTTGGCGGTAGCGAATACGCGCCATAACTTGCAGTGATTGACCAATTTTAATTGCTAAATCGGTCCGTACCCAATGCACTTCGGAAGGCTGAACCAACAATACCGATCGGTACAATCCAGGGTGGTTTTTTCCTTGCCCTGTGTATATGATATTATCCACAACATCGGTATCGATGACAAAAAGCGGTTCTACAGTCCCGCCAACGGCCAAGCCTTTTCGCTGTCCTTTTGTGAAATAATGAGCCCCTTGATGGGTTCCAACAGCCACACCATCAGTAGTGGCATATTTAATTTTTCGCGCTCTAAAAACCAACTCTTCTTCTTTGGATTCAAAGGTGGGTTGTGTGGTTTTATAATCCTCAAAACTATCAGGGATTTCAATGATCTGCCCTTCTTTTGGTTGTAATTGTTGTTGTAAAAAATCTGGCAAGCGAACTTTACCTATAAAACACAAGCCTTGAGAATCCTTTTTATCAGCGGTGACCAAATCTAATTTTGTGGCAATGGCGCGCACTTCAGGCTTTGTTAATTCGCCAATAGGAAATAAGGTTTTAGACAATTGTGCTTGTGACAATTGACATAAAAAATAAGATTGATCTTTATTAGAATCTGCTCCAGAAAGGAGTTTGTAAATTTCAGGATTTGAAGCCCCTTCAACCGTTCCTTTGCGGCAATAGTGACCCGTCGCTACATAATCAGCCCCGAGAGATAAAGCTATTTTCAGAAAGACATCAAACTTAATTTCACGGTTGCAAAGAATATCTGGGTTTGGAGTGCGCCCATTTTTATATTCATTGAACATATAATCGACAATCTTGTCTTTGTATTCTTCACTTAAATCAACGGTTTGAAAGGGGATATTTAATTTTTCCGCCACCAACATCGCATCATTACTGTCATCTAACCAAGGACAATCGTTCGAAATGGTTACCGAGTCGTCATGCCAATTTTTCATAAATAGACCTATCACATTGTACCCCTGTTCTTTTAATAGATAGGCAGCAACACTAGAATCTACGCCTCCTGAGAGGCCAACAACGACTGTTTTCATTTGTTTTTTAAGTGTGCTTGGTTTAATTGCAAATTTACAAATTATTATAAGAAGGAGTTATGACTAGAGAGAAAAGAAAATATAAACTAAAGTGGAAAGTTTAAAGTTTAAAGTTTAAAGTGAAAAGTGAAAAGTGGAAAGTGAAAAGTTCAAAACGCTCAGATCTGTGACGTCTTAATACTTTATACTCTTTTAATACCCGTCATTCCACCTGCGGTGGGTAAATACGATGGACAACGAAGTAATCTGTTGAAGAACTACAACTCCTTTTCAAGAGCCTACCGAAGGTAGGATTGCCACTCTTCACTTTCCACTTTTAACTTAACAGTCTTTACTCTCTCCTCTATTTTCTTGAGTCTTAATACTTAATACTCTATACTTAGTACTATATATTACTTCTTCCGTTTCTGTTGAGCTTCTTTCTGTGCCTCAGCTTGTGCCATAATATCCGCCATTTTCTTTTGAAAACGGTTTTGTTTTTTTGGTTTTGCCTTGCTCACTTGAATTTTAGCCAATACTTTATCTTCATCAATGATGTAGTTTTTGATAACAATCATAATTCCGATACTAATTAAGTTGGAAATAAAGTAATACAAACTCAATCCAGATGCATAGTTGTTAAAGAAAACCAACATAATGACTGGAGACAGATAGATCATATATTTCATCATCTTGCCCATATCAGGCATGCCCTCTTGTGTGGGTTGTGTTGCCATTTGCTGCCCTGTGGTCATCTTCATATAAAAGAAGATGGCAATAGATGCTAAAATTGGAAATAAGCTAATATGATCGCCATAAAAAGGAATGTTATAAGGTAGTTCGGCGATAGAATCATAAGAACTTAAATCATCGACCCATAAAAATGATTTTTGACGTAATTCAAAGGCTATTGGGAAAAACATAAATAAGGCATAGAATACAGGCATCTGCAACATTCCTGGCAAACAACCGCTCAGTGGACTGGCTCCTGCTTTGTTTTGAACCGCCATTGTTTCTTGTTGCGCCTTCATTTTATTGTTCTTGTATTTCTCGCGAATGGCATCCAGTTCTGGCTTTAAAATTCTCATTTTAGCCTGAGACAAGAATTGCTTGTACTGCACAAATGACAATACAATTTTCACCATGATGGTCATGACAATAATGGCGATTCCGTACGATAAATAGTTAGTCAACCAAGCGTACAAAGGACTGAAAACCGCTTTATTAATCCATCCAAAAATACCCCATCCAAATGGGATGCTGGCTTCAAAATTTCGGTCGTATTTACTTAAAATGTCATCATAGGTCGGGCCGTAATAGATGTTCATGTTATGCGCTAACTCACCCCCTGAAAAACTCAATGGAAGTTGTACTTCATAGCGTTTTGTGAAAAGGGTATCTACGGTTTCGTCCTTCACTAAATCGAAGGACTTTAGATCGGCTGTTTTAAACGGTGCGTCTGGCACTAAAATCGTGCTAAAGAAATGTTGTCTAAAAGAAAGCCAAGCTATATCAGATTCTGTTTCATCATCTTCACCTGTTTGAGATAATTTATTGATTTTATCTCCTTCATGTTGATAGGTCAAACGGGTGTATCTGTTTTCAAACGAAACACTTTGATCTTGTCTGTGGGCTTTGAATTTCCAGTCAAGCTGAACGTCTTGAGAGGTGTTTAAAACGTTTGACAATCCTTGTGATTTCACAGAGAATCCTAACATATAATCGTTTGGTTTCAACTCGTAGCGGTATTCCAAAAATTGGGTTTCTGAAACTTTAAGGCGCATGGAAAGCACTTGGTTATCTCCTGAGGTGCTCAACGTTGGTTGAAAGTATAAATTCGTCGAATTGAGTGTACGGTTATCGGATGTTGCAAAATTCAAATTAAATACAGAACTGCCATCTTTAATTAAATAGACGGGGACTGAATCGTGATTGACATAACTTTTCAGTTTTACTTCGGAAATAAATCCACCTTTATTATCTATTTTAAGGGCTAAAACTTCGTTTTCAAAAGTTGTAATATTATTAGTTGCTGAAGGGAGTGTTAACGCATAAGCGAAATCTCCAATCTTATTTTTTAGACTGGCTAGTCCTAGCGAATCCGTAGGCAGTTGGTTGTTGCTTGAATTGTCAGTAATAGTCAATTCCGCAGCAGTTTGATTGGCGGCTTCGGTTGCTAATTGTTCTTGCTTGGCTTCTTCTTGTTCAGCAAGTTGTTCTGGGGTGGGTTGATTTTGCCATAGCATATACAATAAAATACCACCTATAAGTAAAAACCCAATGATTGAATTTATGTCTAATTTCTTTTCTTCCATAATTTTTTAAATTTTAATTGATATCCACAGCTCTGTGGTCTACCAAATAAATACTATTATTTTTTTGTTTTATGTTTTAAAGCTGCTTTTACAAAAGCCAAAAACAACGGGTGTGGATTGGCAACGGTACTTTTATATTCTGGGTGGTATTGAACGCCTACAAACCAAGGGTGTGATGGAATTTCAATAACCTCAACAAGGCCGGTTTCAGGATTAAAACCAGTGGCTTTCATGCCAGCGTTTTCAAGTTGTGTTTTGTATGCGTTGTTGAACTCGTAGCGGTGTCTGTGACGCTCCATGATAGAGGTCGTATTATAAACCGATGCGATTTTTGTGTTTTCTAAAAGATCACATTTCCAAGAGCCCAAACGCATGGTACCTCCTTTTTCGGTGATTTTTTTCTGAGCTTCCATGATGTCTATGACAGGGTGTGGCGTATCAGGATCCATTTCGACTGAATTTGCTTCAGCCAATCCTAAAACGTTTCGCGAAAACTCAATGGTTGCCATTTGCATTCCCAAACAGATTCCGAAAAATGGAATTTGGTGTTCTCTTACATAACGAATCGCTTCTATTTTTCCTTCAATTCCTCGTTCTCCAAATCCAGGAGCGACCAATACGCCATCTAAATGAGATAGTTTTGCAGCAATGTTTTCTGGTTGAAGGTATTCAGAATGAATCGACTCGACTTTAACCTTTACTTCATTGGCAGCACCGGCATGAATAAAGGATTCTAATATTGATTTATACGAATCTTGAAGTTCTACATATTTTCCAATCAACCCTATAACGACCTCACTTTTAGGGTTTTTATGTTTTGCTAAGAAATTGTTCCATGAGGTTAAATCTGGTACATGACTTTCTAAGTTTAATTGCTCTAAAACTACTTTATCTAAACCTTCTTCCAACATTAGATTTGGCACATCGTATATGGTGGATGCATCAATAGATTCGATGACGGCTTCTCTTTTGACATTACAAAAACGTGCCAGTTTAGTACGGATACTATCACTGAGTTTATGTTCGGTTCTACAAACCAAAATATCGGCTTGTACTCCACTTTCCATCAAGGTTTTGACACTGTGTTGTGTGGGTTTTGTTTTCAGCTCGCCCGCAGCAGATAAATAAGGGATCAAGGTTAAATGAATGACCAGTGCGTTTTCATTGCCCATTTCCCATTTAAGCTGACGTACAGCTTCAACATATGGCAAGGATTCAATATCACCAACAGTACCACCTATCTCTGTAATTACGATGTCGTAATCGCCCGATTTTCCTAAAATTTGAATACGGTGTTTGATTTCATCTGTGATGTGAGGAATGACTTGTACCGTTTTCCCTAAAAATTCACCACGACGTTCTTTGTCAATGACACTTTGATAAATACGACCTGTGGTTACATTGTTTGCTTGTGAGGTAGGCACATTTAAAAAGCGTTCATAATGCCCTAAATCTAAATCTGTTTCAGCACCATCATCTGTGACATAGCATTCGCCATGTTCATAAGGATTCAACGTACCTGGGTCAATATTAATATAAGGATCTAATTTTTGAATTGTTGCGCGGTAGCCTTGGGCTTGAAGTAATTTTGCTAAAGATGCAGCAATAATTCCTTTACCTAACGAAGAGCTTACGCCTCCTGTAACAAAAATATATTTCGTAGTTGTGTCTGTCATTATGCGTTGTTAAACGCGAACAAATTTACAAATAAGTATTGAAACTTTAAGGATTAATGGGAGTTGTTTATGAACACTTTATATAAAATACAAAAAGCACCCTAAAGGTGCTTTTTGTAAAATTAATTTATTAGAATTTAAATCGAGTTATTTGACCTCAACCAATTCAACATCAAATATTAAGTTTGCATTTGGAGGAATCACTCCACCAGCGCCTTGAGCTCCATAACCTAAATGACTTGGAATGACAAAACGTGCCTTGTCTCCTACATTTAAAAGCGCAACACCTTCATCCCAACCTGAAATTACTTGACCTGTTCCAAGGGCAAATTCAATCGGTTCTTTTCTTTTGTAAGAGGAATCAAATACAGTACCATCCGTCAATTGTCCTTTGTAATGCACTGAAACTGTAGCACCTTTTGCAGCTTTTGAACCACTCCCCTTTTGAAGTATTTGGTAACGAAGACCGCTTTCTGTTTTTTCAAAGCCAGCAGCTAAATTATCTAATTCAGCCTCAACAGCTGCTTTTGCTTTTGCTAGATTTTTTTCTCTTGATCCTTCAAAAGTTCTAAAAGCTTCTACAGCTTGAAATGCCTCTGCTTCGGCTCCAACTGCTATGATTTCTAAAGTTTCTAAAATATCTCCTTGAGCAATTGTATCGACTTTATCTTGGCCTTCAATCACGTTTCCAAATACAGTGTGTTTTCCATCTAACCAATCGGTTGGTATGTGTGTAATAAAAAACTGACTTCCATTGGTTCCAGGGCCTGCATTGGCCATAGATAATATACCCGGTTTGTCATGTTTTAAATCGGGATGAAATTCATCGTCAAATTTATACCCTGGATTCCCTGTACCTGTTCCTTGAGGACAGCCCCCTTGAATCATGAAATCTGGAATGACTCTATGAAATTTTAGACCGTTGTAATACGGGTCTCCTTGATTTTTTACAGAATTTTCTAAGTTTCCTTGCGCTAGGGCAACGAAATTACCAACTGTTCCAGGTGTTTTTTGAAATTCTAAGTTTACTAAAATGTCCCCTTTAGAGGTGTTGAATTTTGCGTATAAGCCGTCGTTCATGAGTGTGTATTATTAATTTTTTAATAGCTGCAAAGATAGGAAGGAATTATAAACAAAAAAGGTTCCGGAATGGTTTTGTGAAAAAACAATTAATTTGCCACTTCACTTATAAATTTAAGGCGATACAAACGCAATTCTTGATCGTCATATTCCCCATCAAATTCTTCAATAGCCGCTTCTATATCATCGGATTCAGACTCCATAAAATAGTCATGAATTTCCTCTTGTTGATCTTCATCAAATATTTCATCAATCCAATAATTGATGTTTAATTTGGTACCAGAAAATACAATGGCTTCTAGTTCTCTAATAAAATCAGCCATATTCATTCCTTTCGCAGAAGAAATATCGTCAAGAGGTAATTTTCTGTCAATATTTTGAATGATATAAAGTTTCAACGAGGAGTTTAAACCGGTGGACTTGATAATCATATCCTCCAAGCGTTCAATGTCATTTTCGTCGACGTAACGCTTTATGAGATTTACAAAATCTTTGCCATAGCGCTTAGCTTTTCCTTCGCCAACCCCATGAATATGGTAAAGTTCTTCTATTGTGATTGGATATTTAAGCGCCATATCTTCGAGCGATGGATCTTGAAAAATCACAAATGGAGGGACGCCCAGTTTTTTTGCATTGGATTTACGAAGATCTTTAAGCATCCGCATGAGTGCTACATCAACTAAATCTAAAGAATTGTTATAATTACGATTCGATTCTATGTTATAAGTATGGTCTTCCGTCATCATAAACGACTTTGGCTGCTCGATAAATTCACGTCCGTTAGGAGTGAGTTTTAAGACGCCATAGGTTTCAATGTCTTTGCGTAAGTAACCCGCAACAAGTGCCTGTCTGATCAGTGCCATCCAATACAGCACATCGTGATTGCTGCCTTTTCCAAAAAATGGCAACTCGTTGGTACGGTGCGATTTTATAAGCGCATTGTCATGACCTATGATCACATTGACTAGGTCTTTACTTTTATATTTTTCGTGGGTATGTGCTACAATTTCAAGCATTAATTGAACTTCCTCAATCGCTTCCGTCTGTGGCTTCGGGTTCCGAACATTATCATCCATATTGCCCCCATCCCCTGTTTCCGTATCGAATGCTTCTCCAAAATAATGTAAAATAAACTTCCGTCTCGACATGGATGTTTCAGCCATTGCGACCACTTCTTGCAACAACGCAAAGCCAATTTCTTGTTCGGCAACAGGTTTCCCTGACATGAATTTCTCAAGTTTCTCAATGTCTTTATAAGCGTAATACGCCAAACAATGTCCTTCACCTCCATCACGACCTGCACGGCCTGTTTCTTGATAATAACTTTCAATACTTTTTGGAATGTCATGATGAATCACAAAACGCACATCGGGTTTATCGATCCCCATTCCAAAAGCAATGGTTGCCACCACAATATCCGTGTCTTCCATCAAAAACATATCTTGATGTTTAGAGCGTGTTTTGGCATCCAAGCCTGCGTGATACGGCACGGCTTTGATCCCGTTTACCTGAAGGATTTGCGACAATCCTTCGACGCGTTTTCTGCTTAAACAGTATATAATTCCAGATTTTCCTTCGTTCTGTTTTACAAATCGGATGATGTCATTATCAACCTGATCTGTTTTGGGAAGTATCTCGTAAAATAAGTTGGGTCTATTAAAAGACGCTTTAAACGTTTGAGAATCTGTTGTCCCTAAATTCTTAAGAATATCTTCTTGAACCTTAGGCGTCGCTGTTGCTGTCAATCCAATGATTGGAATGTTATCCCCTATTTGAGTAATGATGTGTTTTAAGTTTCTGTATTCAGGTCTGAAATCATGTCCCCATTCACTGATACAGTGTGCTTCATCCACCGCCATAAATGAAACTGTTTGCCCTCTTAAGAATTCAATATTTTCTGCTTTTGAAAGCGACTCTGGAGCGACGTATAAAAGTTTAGTGATTCCAGATTCTATATCTGATTTCACTTGTTTTATTTCGGTTTTATTTAAGGAAGAATTCAATACATGCGCAATCCCTTCGTAATCCGAAATACCTCGAATCGCATCCACTTGATTTTTCATGAGTGCTATTAATGGAGAGACCACAATGGCTGTTCCGTCTTGCATCAGCGCTGGTAATTGATAACAAAGTGACTTTCCGCCGCCTGTTGGCATAATGGCAAAGGTGTTTTTTTTCTCTAAAATACTAACAATGACTTGTTCTTGCAGTCCTTTAAATTTATCAAACCCGAAAAAGGTTTTGAGTGCTGTATGTAATTCTTTAGTCGAAATACTCATTTATGCTTAATTTCTTATCTTAATTAAAAAAAAACGTGGTTAATTGAATCAAAATTGGAATAAATTCGGGAACACTCCTAATTTTTTTGTTTTTTTGTACCGTGAATTAAAGGTAGATATATTTAAATAAGTACACAACCAAAATATAATAAAATTGAGTTCAAAAAAATCCATAGTCGCATTAGCAAAAGAAACCATTGCAATTGAAAGCTTAGCAATCTCTCAACTAGCAGATTTTATCGATGATACATTTGCAGAAGCTGTTGAATTAATCTACAATTCTACAGGCCGTGTCATTATAACAGGGATTGGAAAAAGTGCCATTATTGCAAATAAAATCGTGGCAACCCTCAATTCTACGGGAACTCCATCTGTATTTATGCATGCCGCAGACGCCATTCATGGCGATTTAGGGCTTATTCTAGCCGATGATATTGTGATCTGTATTTCTAAAAGTGGAAACACGCCTGAAATAAAAGTACTCATCCCCTTTTTGAAAAATGCAGGAAACACTTTGATAGCTATCACAGGAAACCAAAAATCTGTATTGGCTGAACAAGCCGATTTTGTTTTCAATTCTTATGTCGAGAAAGAAGCCTGCCCTATTAATTTGGCTCCAACGACGAGCACAACAGCACAGTTGGTTATTGGAGATGCCTTAGCCGTTTGTTTATTAGAACTTCGCGGCTTTACAAAAGATGACTTTGCAAAATACCATCCCGGAGGTGCCTTAGGAAAAAAATTGTTTTTAAAAGTACGAGATATCTTAGCGTTGAACGAAGTACCCGCAGTGCGTCCTGATGCGAGCATTAAGAATGTTATTGTAGAAATTTCAGAAAAACGTAAAGGGGTGACCGCTGTGACCCTCGCCGATAAAATTGTTGGAATTATTACTGATGGGGATTTAAGACGTATGCTGTCAGTAACGGAAGACTTATCGCAACTAAAGGCGGAAGATATTATGAGTAAAAACCCACGATCCATTACCATCGATGCCATGGCAATTGATGCTATGGAGTTAATGGACACCCACAAAATCTCGCAACTCTTGGTTGAAGACCAAGGGAACTATGCAGGTGTGATTCATATTCATGACCTTATAAAAGAAGGAATTATCTAGATATGGGAATACAAAAAGAAATGTCGTTTTTAGATCATCTTGAAGAATTAAGATGGCATATTATCAGAGCTTTGGGTGCTATCATGGTGGCAGCCACAGCGGCTTTTTTAGCGAAAGGCTTTATATTTGACATCCTTATTTTTGGCCCTACAAAAGCTGATTTTTTTACCTATGAATTTCTTTGCAATACCTCAAAATTATTAGGATTTGAAAGTTTTTGTGACACTAATTTTGATTTTGAAGTTCAAAGTCGAACGATGGCTGGGCAGTTTTCTGCACACATTTGGACTTCCATTACGTTTGGGTTGATCGTTGCATTCCCCTACGTACTTTATGAATTCTGGAAGTTTATCAGCCCTGGACTTTATAACAAAGAAAAAAACAGCTCAAGAGGGTTTATTTTCATCTCCTCTGTATTATTTTTTATCGGGGTCTTATTTGGTTACTACATTGTATGTCCGCTTTCTATTAACTTTTTAGGAACCTATTCTGTGGCCGAACAAGTGCACAACGATTTTGATTTAAACTCTTATATAGGGCTCATACGTGCGTCCACACTCGCGTCTGGATTTATTTTTGAACTTCCTATTATTATTTATTTCCTTACTAAAATAGGATTGGTTACTCCTGAATTTCTACGAAAAAACAGAAAGTATGCCTTGGTTATTGTGCTTATTTTTGCGGCTATCATTACCCCGCCCGATATTGCCAGTCAAGTCATTGTTGCAATCCCCGTATTGATCTTGTATCAAGTGAGCATACTCATCTCAAAACTAGTGTTAAGAAACCAAAAAAGAAAAGAAAAAAATGGCGAATGAAGTAGAGGAATTTAATGCGTATCGCAAGAAAATGAATACCAAAATTCTTGCAGAAAACAATACCGTGATCAAACGCATCTTTAATTTAGATACCAACGCTTTTCAGGAAGGGGCTTTAAACACTGAAACCAAAGAATTGCTAGGACTTGTTGCTTCTACTGTTTTACGTTGTGATGATTGTGTACGCTACCATCTAGAAAAATGCCACGAAGAAGGCTTGAGCAGAGCGCAAATTTCAGAAGCATTGAGCATCGCCACCCTTGTAGGAGGTACCATTGTCATACCGCATTTAAGAAAGGCTTATGAATACTTAGATCTTTTAGAAGCCTAATTTATATTATGAAGAAATCAATAATGTTATTAGTAACAGGAATCGTTTTTGTATTTACAGGGGCTTTACTAAAAGTTCTGAAGTTTGAATATTCAAGTATTGTGCTTTCTATAGGTTTAATTATTGAAGTTTTTGCGGTTTGCACTGTTTTTTATGAAATGAATTACAAAAATAAGTCAAGTTAAATTTAATATAAAGTACCCAGAGTTGATGGATAGTCTGTTTCATTTTACTATTTTTAAAATTCTTTAAGCAAACGAATGAAATTAAGAGTCGAAAATTTGATGAAGTCCTATAACGGACGAAAGGTAGTAAAGGATGTTTCACTTGAAGTCAATCAAGGTGAAATTGTTGGATTGCTAGGACCTAATGGTGCTGGGAAAACAACTTCTTTTTACATGGCTGTTGGTTTGATTAAACCCAACGGTGGTGCCATCTATTTAGATGATAAAGACATTACGAACTACCCAATGTACAAAAGAGCCCAAAGCGGTATTGGATACCTTGCGCAAGAGGCTTCCGTCTTTCGGAAATTAAGCATTGAAGACAATATTTTGAGTGTGCTTCAAATGACAAAGCTTTCTAAAAAAGAACAAGTTGATAAGATGGAATCTTTGATTGATGAATTCAGTCTGGGACACATCAGAACTAACAGAGGCGATTTGTTATCTGGAGGAGAACGAAGACGTACCGAAATTGCGCGTGCATTAGCAACCGACCCAAGTTTTATACTCCTCGATGAACCCTTTGCTGGGGTAGATCCCGTGGCAGTAGAAGACATTCAGCGAATTATTGCTAGACTGACCAAGAAAAATATTGGCATCTTAATTACGGATCACAATGTGCAAGAAACTTTGGCCATTACCGACCGGACCTATTTAATGTTTGAAGGGAGTATTCTTAAAGCTGGAAAACCCGAAGTACTTGCCAATGATGAAATGGTACGGAAAGTCTATCTCGGTCAAAATTTTGAGTTACGTAAGAAAAAATTAGAGTTTTAGACCCCCTTAAGCTTTTTTCAAAAACGGTTTTACAACCCGCTTCGATAGTTTCACTACTAAAAGGGTGATGATTCCTGCGCTGAGTCCAAATACCAAATCCCTTAAAATCCCTGGAAAACTTTCTAAAAGGTGATGAAAAATTTCGATGTTGTGAATGAATATCCCACCAGAGACCAGCAAAAGTGCAACCGTTCCAACGACCGACAAAGATTTAATAACCACTGGCAACGCATTCACTAAGGTCACTCCTATCATATGAATGCTGTTTTTTTTGCCCTTACTCATTTGTATTAACTTCAATCCAAAATCGTCCATACGGACAATGAGTGCCACAACTCCGTATACACCAACCGTGGCAATCATAGATATAATACTCACCACAATTATTTGAATCGTTATCGACTGGTCCAGTACAGTTCCTAAAACAATGATAATGATCTCAATGGATAAGATGAAATCCGTTAGAATGGCTGATTTTACTTTCTTTTGTTCTAATGCTAAAATTTCTATTTCAGACATTGCTTCAGAAGCTCCCTTAACAACCGTATGTTTGTGTGGAACGATGTATTCAAGAATCTTTTCAACGCCTTCATAGGCTAAATAGAGTCCCCCTAAAATCAATATAAATGTAATTACCGAAGGTAAAAATGCACTGAGTAAAAAGGCAAAAGGCAAAATAATCAGTTTATTGAAAAAAGAGCCTTTTGTAATGGCCCACAACACAGGCAATTCTCTAGAAGATACAAAGCCAGATGCTTTTTCTGCATTGACGGCTAAATCATCGCCAAGGATGCCTGCTGTTTTTTTAGCCGATATTTTACTCATCATAAGCACATCGTCCATAAGAACAGAAATATCATCCAATAATGCAAAAAAGCCTGAAGCCATAAAATGAGGTGTTTATTTAATAATTACTTCGAAAAGATTGACAAAAGGATGTATGCTACAATGACAAGTGGAATCCCTGCAAATTGAAAAATAGCAAGAATGGCTACCGACATTACAATCAATATATAGCGAGAGGCATTGTCTTTAAAATTCCATGTTTTAAATTTTAAGGCAATCAGTTTAATCGGTGCATTTAACAAATAACAACTCACCAAGGTCAACACGATGAGAAACCAAGGATTTAAAATAATGGCATTGATTGCATCGCTGTGTTGATACTCTAAAATTAAGGGCAAAGAAATAATCAAGAGCGCATTTGCGGGCGTTGGCAATCCAATAAACGCATCTGATTGATTGGTAGAGATATTAAATTTTGCCAAACGGAATGCCGATGCCAAGGTGACTAACAACCCAAAATAAGGGAGTAAATTGTAGGTTTCCCAAGAGAGCTGCGGCGCTAACCCTAATAAGTGAAAGAGCACCAAACCAGGTACCAAACCACTGGTAACCATATCTGCCAGAGAATCCAATTGCACACCGAGTTCACTTTGGACGTTTAATTTACGAGCCAGAAGCCCGTCAAAAAAATCAAAGAAAATACCAAGACACACAAAAAAGGCGGTGAGTTTCATATTGCCTTCTAAAGCAAAAATTACGGCCACACAGCCAGAGAATAGATTTAATAATGTAATAAAATGAGGGATATATGATTTCACGATAGATTGTATTTAATTAGTAAAAATAATAAACTATTTTTGTTTTCAGTAAATAAACAACAATATCTAAAAAAAAACAGAGTTTACATTAGTGTTTATCAGTTCATTTAAAAAAAGCCCTTGCAAATATTAAAATTTGTCTTAATAATTTTGACACCCCTAGTCATGGTGTCTCAAAGTACTCGAAAATATTCAAATGAATTTTTGAATATTGGGGTCGATGCGTCTGCTTTGGGAATGAGCAATGCCGTGGTCGCATCTTCAGATGATGTAAATTCTGGCTACTGGAATCCTGCGGGCTTGGTGCATTTAGAAGACAGTGAGGCTGCCATCATGCACTCCAGTTATTTTGCCAATATTGCAAACTATAATTACATCGCTTTTGCCATGCCTTTAGATGACCGCACAGCAGTCGGGCTTTCGTTAATTCGGTTTGGAGTCGATGATATTTTAGATACTACAAAACTTATAGACCAACAAGGCGTGATCAATTACGATCGGATTAATTTATTTTCGGCAGCAGATTATGCACTTACATTTTCTTTTGCGAGAAAACTCCCTGTTCCCGGATGGAATTACGGCGTGAATGCGAAAGTGATTCGACGTATTATTGGCGATTTCGCAACGTCATGGGGTTTTGGTTTGGATTTAGGAATTCAGTTTGAATCCAATGATTGGAAATTTGGTTTGATGGCAAGAGACGTCACTACCACCTTTAATGCGTGGGCGATTAATGAGGAACGGTTACAAGATATTAAAGATGCCATCCCAGGGCAAAATCAAGAAGAACCTGAAGCGACAGAACTCACACTTCCTAAATTGCAACTTGGAATGTCGAAACTCTTTACCTTTAATTACGATTACACACTGAGAACTGAAGTGGATCTAATCTGTCGGTTTGAAGAAAACAACGATGTGATCTCCTCCTCCTTTGTCAGTATCAATCCTGCTTTAGGCCTTGAATTTGGATATACAGATCTCGTGTTTTTTAGAGCAGGGGTCGGGAATTTTCAAAATGAATTACAAATTGACAACTCTACGCCTTTAACCTTTCAACCTAATTTTGGCGTCGGATTCAAATATAATGGCATATACTTGGACTACGCCTTTACGGATATTGGCGATCAAAGTGCCGCCTTATACTCCAATGTATTTTCTCTCAAAATCGATTTAAGCATCTTTAGATAATGGACTTTAAAAAATTAATCACCCTTTTAATTGTATGGATAACCTTCTCAGCCAACGCACAACTTGAGTTGACGACCGAGTCTAAAATCAGTATTCTAACCATTGGTCCAGGCACTTCTTTAAACGATGCTTTTGGACACAATGCGATTCGGATCAAAGATCCTGTTTACAAATTTGACATTGTGTTTGACTACGGTCGGTATGACTTTGAAACAGAAAATTTTTATTTGAAATTCGCACAAGGAAAACTTGACTATCAAATCAGTCAATCTAAATTTGAAACCTTTTTTGGGTACTATCAATATCAAAACCGAAGTGTTAAAGAGCAAATTTTAAATCTAACTTCAAAACAAAAAACAGACCTTTACAATCTGTTAAAAGAAAATATCAAACCAGAAAATAAAAATTATCCTTATGATTTTTTCTATAATAATTGTGCTACCAAAATAAAAGACGGCATTGAAACTACACTCGACTACCAAGTCGTGTATAACCCTGCTCCTAACTTTAAACTGTTTTCATTTAGAAATTTAATTCGTTCCGATTTGAATCAAAATTCTTGGGGAAGCTTTGGAATTGACATCGCCTTGGGTTCAAAAATAGACCAGATTGCCAGTGTCGAGGAACATATGTTTTTACCTAAACACTTACACCAACTGCTTGAAAATGCACGTTTAAAAACAGACGATTCAAAACTAGTGACCGCCTCAAAAACACTGAGTCCGTCTGATAAAATTACACAAAACAACTTCTTTAGCAGTCCCCTTTTTATCTTGGGAATTCTAGCACTTATTATGCTCTTCATTACCTATAACGATTACAAAAACAACACGCGCAGCAAATGGCTCGATGTTGGTTTGTTTGCCTTTACGGGGAGCGTTGGCGTACTTTTATTGCTGCTTTGGTTCGCAACCGACCATCAGACAACCGCTTATAATTACAACCTTTTATGGGCCTGTGCCCTCAATCTTTTATTCCTTCCGTCCATTCGTAAATCAAAATTAAACAACCGTGGACTGAGTTATTTAAAATTCCTTATATTGCTTCTATCTTTGATGGGGCTGCATTGGATTACAGGGGTACAATCCTTTGCAATTGGATTAATTCCAGTTCTGATTGCTGTTTGTGTGCGATATTTATTTTTAATTCATCATTTCAAGGCTGCAATTCGTGTATAATTATCCTTTCTTTGTAAAAACAAAATTTTGAATTATCTCAACGTAGAAAATATATCGAAATCGTATGGCGAACTTAATCTGTTCGAAGACCTTTCTTTTAGTATTCATAAAGATCAAAAAATAGCTTTTGTTGCCAAAAATGGGACTGGAAAAACGTCTATTTTAAATATTCTCTCAGGAAAAGATGCACCGGATACGGGTCAAATCATATATCGAAAAGGGCTGCGAACTACTTTTTTATCGCAAGAACCTGTTTTAGATCAAACCCTAACGATTGAGGAAACGATTTTTAATTCGGACAATCCGATTTTAAAAGTCATCAACACCTACCATGCAGCACTTGAAAATCCAGAAGACAGCAATCTTTATCAAACCGCTTTTGATGATATGGAGCGCTACCAAGCTTGGGATTTTGAAACCCAATACACCCAAATACTTTTCAAGTTAAAACTTGAGAATTTGAGCCAAAAAGTGAGTGAACTTTCTGGGGGACAGCAAAAACGTTTGGCATTGGCCAATACCCTTTTAAGCAAACCCGATTTACTTATTTTGGATGAGCCGACAAACCATTTGGATTTAGAAATGATTGAATGGTTGGAATCGTTTTTTGCAAAGGAAAACATCACCCTGTTTATGGTTACGCATGATCGGTATTTCTTAGAGCGCGTTTGTTCCGAAATTATCGAATTAGACGAAGGCTGTATTTATAATTATAAAGGAAACTACTCTTACTACCTCGAGAAAAAAGAAGAGCGTATTGAACGTGAAGCCATCGAAACTAATAAATCCAAACAACTCTTTAAAAAAGAACTTGGGTGGATGCGTCGTCAGCCAAAAGCACGTACGACCAAATCCAAATCTAGAATCGATGATTTTTATGAAATAAAAGAACGTGCCAGCAAGCGTCGAAACGATCATGAGGTTCAGTTGGAAATCAACATGGAACGCTTGGGAAGTAAAATTTTAGAGATTTATAAAGTCTCTAAAGCGTTTGAGGAAAAAGTCATTTTAGACAAATTTGAATACGTATTTCAACGTGGAGAACGGATTGGAATTATTGGTAAAAATGGGACAGGGAAATCAACCTTTTTGAACATGATTACTGGGGAATTAAAGCCCGATAGCGGTAAAATCATTCAAGGGGAAACCATCAAGTTTGGCTATTATACGCAAGATGGGATCAAAGCGAAACCAATGCAAAAAGTCATTGATGTGGTTCGTGAATTTGGAGAATACATTCCTCTGATGAAAGGCAAGCAAATTAGTGCCCAACAATTGCTTGAACGTTTTTTATTCAGTCGAAAAAAACAATATGATTTTGTAGAAAAATTGAGTGGTGGCGAACGAAAACGCCTGTATCTATGTACGGTATTGATTCAAAATCCTAACTTTCTAATTCTCGATGAGCCAACCAATGATTTAGACATTGTAACGCTGAATGTTTTGGAAAACTTCTTACTCGATTTTCCGGGTTGTTTGTTAGTGGTTTCGCATGACCGTTATTTTATGGATAAAATTGTCGATCATTTATTTGTGTTTCGTGGCGAAGGCATGGTGGAAGATTTCCCAGGAAATTATTCCGATTTCAGAACTTATGAAGACAGTACGCCGGTGGCGGCTGAACCCAAGAAAATAACAGCTTCAAAGGTTTCTACAGAGAGTCAATCCGAAGCTAAATTAAGTTTTAACGAACAAAAAGAACTCAAAAATTTGGAGAGCAAATTGAAATCACTTGAGTTTGACAAAAAAGAATCGGAAGCAAAATTCCTCGTTCCAGAGATTGATATGGACACTATCGGAGCGCTTTCTGACGAATTGAAAATCTTAAATGATGTAATAGAAGAAAAAGAACTAAGGTGGTTAGAATTAAATGAAAAACTAAATTGAAACGACTGTTATCATATATTAAATTTTTGTGGCACTCCAAAAATCAACATGGCGTCCACTCCCCCTTTGTGTTTGATTTGGTTACCAACTGTTTTTATGACTACACAAACCACAATGTTTATCAACAGCTTTCTTCTAAGGATTCAAAGTCAAAGTTCTTAGTACGCTTAGGCGCTCATTTTGGTTTTGAGAACTGTTTTGTCCCTGACACCATTGATCCAAAACTTAAGCAGGCCTTAAACCTGTTACAAAACGTATCTACATTCAAAACGATTGACGATTTAATCAATAAAAAGCAAGAAATTTTAAAAACTCCTTGTTTGATTTATCTCGATTTAAAAACCATTGAATTGCACTCGATATCTGTCTTGTTTCAAATTTACCACAGAGATTCCTTGATCCTTATCCCTTCCATACGAGGAACTAAAACCAGAATTGAACACTGGAATCAGTTGAAATCTCAGTCGGAAGTGTCTGTGTCTATTGACGCCTTTTATTGGGGACTGTTATTTTTTAGAACCGAACAACCCAAAGAACATTTCACAATAAGACTCTAATTGCTTGGTGATTGAAATATTACTTTTAACTTTATAGCTCAAAATAACGTACGAAACGAGCATGCTAAAATTATTATCACCCAAGGAAATCACTACTAGCGAACCTGCCTTCGGCAGGCAGGCAGCATGTGCGCTTAAACTAATAGATATAGACTCATGAAAATCTACACAAAAACAGGAGATAAAGGAACCACGGGACTCGTTGGAGGTACCCGCATACCAAAGCATGATTTGAGAATAGATTGCTACGGCACCGTCGATGAGTTGAACTCCTACCTCGGTTTGATCCGCGATCAGGCGATTTCTAAGGATCGCAAAACCACACTCATTGAAATACAAAACCAATTGTTTATTATTGGTTCTCTTTTGGCAACCGATCCAGAGAAACTGAAGGATGCATCTAAAAGAAAACGTCTCGGAATCACTTTACTACAAGCGGATGCGATTACATTTTTAGAAACAGAAATTGATGCAATGAATTTGGCGTTGCCTCCAATGACGCATTTCATTTTGCCCGGAGGCCATCAAACCGTGTCATTCTGTCATATTGCGCGCTGTATTTGTCGCCGTGCTGAGAGAAATGTATCTAAACTCAACGCAGATCAGCCCACCCAACCCGAAGTACTTATTTATTTGAATCGCTTGTCGGACTTTATTTTTGTGTTGGCACGAAAATTGTCTAAAGACTTAGAAGCGGAGGAAATCAAGTGGATTCCTAATAAACCCTCCTAAATTAGGGAATCAATTATTACAAATCACTGTCTAACAATTTTTTAGTTTACCAGATGATTATTGAACGTTCATAACTTTATTGAAGAAATAAATGCTTTTTTACTTGATTTTTTCATGTAAAAAATTATTTTTGCAAAAATTAAATATTTCAACACATGTATTGGACACTTGAACTTGCCTCTTACCTAAGTGACGCGCCTTGGCCAGCCACTAAAGATGAATTGATAGATTATTCTATAAGAACAGGAGCTCCACTAGAAGTTGTGGAAAACCTACAATCTATTGAAGATGAAGGGGATTCATACGACTCCATTCAAGAAATCTGGCCTGATTATCCATCAGATGAAGATTATCTTTGGAATGAAGATGAATATTAAAAACTCAAAAATTATTTAAAAAAGTCTCAAATGAGACTTTTTTTTTGCTTTATTTCACAAAGAAAATAACAACAAACTGTATCTTTGACTGTCTACAGTTAAAGACGATTAAAATATATAAACATAATGAGTTTACTGAATTCGGTACTAAAAGTATTCGTTGGAGATAAATCCAAACAAGACGTGAAGGCAATCATGCCAATCGTCCACAAAATAAAAACATTTGAAGCCGCCACTGCTGCCTTGAGTAATGATGCTCTAAGAGCCAAGACTCAAGAATTCAAATCGACGATCTTAGAGGCTTGTAAAGCACTTGAAGATAGCATCGCTGCATTGTATGTTGAAGCAGACACGACAGAAGATATCGACCGAAAAGAAGAAATCTATCTAGAAATTGATGGTCTGAAAGATGAAGTGTATGCTCAGACGCAAGTAGTTTTAGATGCGATCCTGCCTGAAGCCTATTCGGTTATCAAAGAAACCGCCAAACGTTTTGTGAACAACCCACAAATAGAAGTGACTGCCAGTCCTTTTGACCGAGAACTTTCGGGAACGAAAGACTATGTGACTTTAAATGGCGAAAAAGCCTTTTGGGCCAATTCTTGGGATGCCGCTGGAAAACCGATCACTTGGGATATGGTGCACTACGATGTGCAGCTTATAGGGGGTGTCGCGATGCATCAAGGGAAAATTGCTGAGATGCACACAGGAGAAGGTAAAACACTCGTAGCAACGCTGCCAGTGTACTTAAACGCGATTACAGGCAAAGGGGTTCACTTGGTAACGGTGAATGATTACTTAGCAAAACGTGATAGTGCTTGGATGGCGCCTATTTTTCAGTTTCATGGGTTGACTATCGATTGTATCGATTACCACCAACCGAATTCTCAAGAACGTAAAAACGCTTACAATGCCGATATTACTTACGGAACGAATAACGAATTTGGATTTGATTACTTAAGAGATAATATGGCACACACGCCAGATGATCTTGTGCAACGTCCACCGCATTATGCGATTGTGGATGAGATTGATTCTGTTTTGATTGATGATGCACGAACGCCTTTGATTATTTCAGGGCCCATTCCTCAAGGCGATCGCCATGAGTTTATGGAGTTAAAACCAAAAGTAGAAGACATTGTTGGGATTCAACGTAAATACCTTACAGGGGTGTTAGTGGATGCTAAAAAAATGATTGCTGCAGGTGACACCAAAGAAGGTGGACTTCACTTGTTGCGTGTTTTTAGAGGAATTCCAAAAAACAAAGCATTAATTAAATTCTTAAGTGAAGAAGGGATCAAACAGCTCCTTCAAAAAACAGAGAATTTCTATATGCAAGACAACAATAGAGAAATGCCCAAAGTGGATGAAGAACTCTATTATGTGATTGATGAAAAAAACAATCAGATTGAATTGTCTGATAAAGGCGTCGAGTACCTTTCTGGAAAAGACAACCCTGACTTTTTTGTGATGCCTGAAATTGGCATGGAAATTTCAAAAATTGAAACTCAAAATCTTGCGACTGAAAAAGAAGCCGAACTCAAAGAAGAATTGTTTAGAGAGTTTGGAATCAAATCGGAACGCATTCATACGCTGAATCAACTTTTAAAAGCCTATGCCCTCTTTGAAAAAGACATTCAATATGTGGTGATGGAAAATAAAGTCATGATTGTGGATGAGCAAACCGGTCGTATTATGGACGGGCGTCGTTACAGTGATGGATTGCACCAAGCGATTGAAGCCAAGGAAAATGTAAAAATTGAAGCGGCGACACAAACGTTTGCGACGGTGACCTTACAGAATTACTTTAGAATGTACCGCAAGCTGTCTGGAATGACAGGAACAGCGGTGACGGAAGCAGGTGAATTTTGGGAGATTTATAAATTGGATGTGATCGAGATTCCGACCAACCGTCCGATTGCAAGAGACGATCGCGAGGATTTAGTGTATAAAACCAAACGTGAAAAATACAATGCTGTCATTGACGAAGTGACGACCTTATCCAAAGCAGGACGTCCGGTATTGATTGGAACGACGAATGTAGAAATTAGTGAGTTGTTAGGGAAAATGTTGAGCATTCGCAAAATTCCTCACAACGTTTTAAATGCGAAGTTACATAAAAAAGAAGCCGATATTGTAGCGGAAGCGGGACAGCCCGGACAAGTGACGATTGCCACCAACATGGCAGGTCGTGGAACGGATATCAAATTGTCTGAAGAAGTGAAGGCTGCAGGCGGATTGGCGATTGTAGGTACGGAGCGTCACGATTCGCGTCGTGTGGACAGACAGTTGCGTGGACGTGCAGGACGTCAGGGAGATCCCGGAAGTTCACAGTTTTATGTGTCTTTAGAAGACAATCTAATGCGTCTTTTTGGTAGCGAACGCATTGCCAAAATGATGGACCGTATGGGACTTGAAGAAGGCGAAGTGATTCAGCATTCTATGATTTCTAAGTCGATTGAGCGTGCGCAGAAAAAAGTAGAGGAAAATCAATTTGGAGTGCGTAAGCGTCTTTTAGAATATGATGATGTGATGAACTCTCAGCGTGAAGTGGTGTACAAACGTCGCTACAACGCCTTGTTTGGAGAGCGTCTACGCGTGGATTTGGCGAATATGATTTATGACACGTCTGAAATTATTACAGAGGAGAATAAAGCCAACAACGATTATAAAAACTTTGAGTTTGAACTGATTCGTTATTTCTCAATGAGTTCGCCTGTGACGGTGGATGAATTCTCAACCATGACGGCTCTGGACATTGCAGGAACGGTTTATAAAAATGCCTTTCAACATTACATTTCTAAGATGGAGCGCAATGCAGAGTTGGCATTCCCAGTGATTCAGAATGTATATGAAACACAGCGCGATAAATTCAAGCGTATTGTGGTGCCTTTTACGGATGGTGTAAAATCCTTACAAGTGGTGACCGATCTTGAAAAAGCGTACCAAACCAACGGAAAACAGTTGGTGACAGATTTTGAGAAAAACATTTCTTTAGCGATTATTGACGATGCTTGGAAAACTCATTTACGAAAAATGGACGAGCTGAAACAATCGGTACAATTGGCAGTACACGAACAAAAAGATCCTTTATTGATTTATAAATTTGAGTCGTTTGAGCTGTTTAAATCCATGATTGACCAAGTGAATAAAGAGGTGATTTCCTTCTTATTTAAAGGAGAGATTCCACAAGAAACCGCCAATGTGATTCAAGAAGCAAAAACACGCCGACGTGAGAAAACACAAACGTCTAAAGAGAATATCAAAAACTTAGATGAGCGTTCAGCAGAATCGAGAGCAGCTGGAAATACGCAACGTCAACCACAAGTGGTGGAAACGATTACGAGAGACCAACCGAAAATTGGACGTAACGACCGTGTGACGATTAAGCACGTAATGAGTGGCGAGAAAAAAACCACCAAATACAAACAAGCAGAACCACTGATTGCCAAAGGCGAATGGGTGCTGATCGATGAGTAAACAACTATAACTTACAGAACTAAATTGTTAAAATCACGTATATTTTTGGATATACGTGATTTTTTTTATA
>CAWVRW010000019.1:0-43967 GCA_963933105.1 uncultured Formosa sp. | reverse complement strand
AACTATTTACTAAATTTACTTGAAAATATTCCACTTTGGTATGAAGACGTACAAGAAGTGTTTTATTATTGGATGCAAATTTAATTAAAAATAATGATATACAATTATTTATTAATGTTTATCATTAATTTATTTATGATAAATATTAAAAAACATGCTGTTTTGATAATTGGGAAAGCCTGAGAAAAAATCAAAATACATTATATATATATAAGTTGATTTGCTCATTATAGTTCTTAAAAAAAGATAAAAAAAGTTTACATTAAAAGAAACTATTTGTATGTTTGTACCCTATTTGAAGTTATAAAAAATGATAAAACGATTTCAAACTATATTGTTAAAAGAGGCTTTTGATTTTATTGAAAAACAAAATCTTAAAGCAAGAAAGAAAATATTTCAAAACATAAGAAGAGCTGAACGACAGTCTGATCCAAAGTTATTCAAAAAATTAACAAACGATATCTGGGAGTTTAGAACGCTCTATTCAGGGATTCAATATCGTCTTTTGGCATTTTGGGATAAAGAAAATAAAACCGAAATATTGGTTTTTGCAACCCACGGAATTGTAAAGAAAACTAGTAAAGTAGACCAAAAAGAAATCGATAAAGCAAAAAAAATAAGAGCGATGTATTTTAAAAACAAAGACACATGAAACGTTACACTTTAGACCAAGCAGAAGACCTTTTAATTGGAGAAAAGGGAACTCATGAAAGAGATGAATATGAATTTGAGTTAAAACTTGAATTGATTGGAGGCATGATTAAAACTGCTCGAAAAAACAGAAAACTAACTCAAGAACAATTGGGAACATTAGTAGGTGTTAAAAAAGCTCAAATATCTCGACTTGAAAATAGTACAGGAAATGTAACATTTGAAACTGTAATGCGCATTTTTAATGCCTTAGGAGCAAAACTAAGTTTGAATCTTCAGATGTAAAACACACCCCTTAACACAACTTCAAAACCAAATTAGGATCGGGGCAATTATCACGATAAAACGCCAAATCATTTTTGGAAGAAACCCCCGGATAATCTCCTTCAGAGTTTGCAATATCTTTAATGATTTGAAAGTGTAAATGTGGGGCATAATCACCGTTTACATCCGCATCCCCTAAATGCCCAATGACCTGTTCTTTAAATATTTGAGTGTTTTTATGTAAAGTCTTAATTGATGACTTAGATAAATGCCCGTAAAGTGTATAAAACGCAACACCCTTGATGCAATGTTTTAGGACAATCGTAGGGCCATAATCGCCATGGTTGGTGTTGTTTTGAAAGCTATGCACCACCCCATCAAACGCAGCCAATACAGGCGTTTCTGCAGCACACCACAAGTCAATTCCCAAATGGATATTACGAGACTCTAAAGCGTTTTTAGTTTCAAAATGCGTGCTTCTCGTATAGATGGAACGCGTCTCTAAATACCCCCCAAAAGCAACGGACTTGTTTCGGTCTTGTAGATATTGATTGATATATGCCATCCACGATTGGGAACAACTGGTGTCAAAATTTTCAAGGGCTTTATTGTCTTTAGACAAGTCTATCGGAACATACGCACTATAATCAACCGAGGGTGCAATGACCTTGATTGGTGTTTGTGATAACTCAAATAAAAAAGTCTTAAAATCCATCGGATACAATTTGAGTTAAAGATACGGACAATCAAAAAAACAATCCTAATATAAAAAATTAGATTAATTTAGCAGCAATAGACCAAACGTGAATAAAGAGAAAGTAAATAAAACAGCACTTCAAGAAAAAGAAGGGGTTTCTAAACAAGAAGCCACAAGCAAACAGGCGATTTCTCATCTAAAAAAGAAGCGTCAAGAACAACCCTCTACAGCAGCATTGCTAGAAGGCATCTTAAACGGAAACACGGCAGCGCTCAGTCGCGGGATCACCTTGATTGAAAGTCATAATGTCGCTCATAAATCAAAAGCAAATACACTGATTCAAAGCTGCTTGGAACATCAAAAACCATCCGTTAGAATTGGAATTACAGGGGTGCCTGGTGTGGGAAAAAGCACGTTTATAGAAACACTCGGTACCTACTTAACCACTCTTGGAAAGAAGGTGGCGGTATTGGCGGTGGACCCGAGTAGCAGCCTCACAAAAGGCAGTATTTTGGGCGACAAAACCCGTATGGATGCACTGGTGAAAAACCCAAATGCCTTTATCCGACCCTCTGCAGCGGGCGATTCTTTGGGAGGTGTGGCACGTCATACACGGGAAGCCATCACCCTTTGTGAAACAGCTGGCTACGATGTGATTCTGATTGAAACGGTGGGCGTTGGTCAAAGCGAAACGGCGGTACACAGTATGGTTGATTTTTTCTTATTGCTAAAACTCGCGGGGGCTGGTGATGAACTTCAAGGGATCAAACGGGGGATTATCGAAATGGCGGATGCCATTATTATCAATAAAGCGGATGGAGACAATCTAACGGCTGCTAAATTAGCAAAGGTGGCATTTAACCGTGCCCTTCACTTCTACCCTGCCAAAGCCTCTAAATGGATACCTAAGGTCGTATTGTGTAGTGCCCTTGAAAATAAAGGCATCGATGCTGCTTGGAATTTAATTACCGAGTACATAAAGCACGCAAATAAGGATGGATATTTCACAAAAAAGCGTCAGGAGCAAAACACCTTTTGGTTGCTTCAGTCCATTGAAAATCAATTAAAAGATCAGTTTTTTCAAGATGAAACGATCGCTAAAGAATTAAAAATACAACAGGAATTGATTGCAGCTAATAAACGCTCGCCTTTTGCAGCGGCTGAATATCTACTGAACCTTCACAAAAAGCATTCGTAAGCGTTTAAACACGTTGTAAAACAAATAGCCCGACAACACTCCAAACGACAGTCCACACACAATATCTAAGGGGTAATGAAGTCCTAAGTAGATGCGGCTGTAAGCCACAACAATACTCCACACGATCATATAATAAATCAAATTCTTATAGACGGGACGCAGCATTAAGCCTGTAAAAATAGCTGTTGCCATTGAATTGGACGAATGTCCGGAGAAAAACCCATAACCCCAACACTCCCCTTGTCTGATGTGTTCTAACACCCCTTCTTGTGCACAAGGGCGAAGCCGTTCAAAAGTGAATTTAAAGAGGTTCGTAATTTGATCGGTAAATAAAATCATTCCAGCAATGGTGAGTACTAAAATAACAATCTCTTTAACCGTGAAGCGCTTGGCGATTAGATAAATCAAAACGAGATATAAAGGAATAAAGGTCAACTTACTGGTGACTACCAACCAAAACCCATCCCATGAGGGGGTTCCTAAATTATTTAGATAAAGTAGTAACGAGCGGTCAAATTCTATAAGCTGATCTAACATAATTATTCGTCGTAAGTTGAAACTTCGCTATCATAAAAAGCAGACGCTTCTTGTACGGCAGTTTCCGTTTCCGAAAGTAATTCTTCTTCATCTTGGGTGTCAAAATCTTCCAACCACTCCACTTCGTCTGTTTCTAGATTGATGATAAAACGTGGAAACTCTGTGTGTATCACATAAATTGCTGTTGGAAATTTAGTGTTATCTCCGAGTATAAATTTTGGTAATTCCATGCTTAGTTGTTATGAGTTTGTATTAAACGGTTTGTTAGATAAATAAATCTAAGATATAAAAAAATTGATGCCGACCCTAATCCTACTAAAAGTCCAATCCAGATGCCTGTACTTCCATAGACGTCTTCCTTTCCGAGAAAATAACTTGTTGGGAAGCCAATCATCCAATAGGATATAAAGGTTAACAGGGTTGGGATTTTCACATCTTGCAAGCCTCGCAACGCCCCTAAAAACACAACTTGAGCACTGTCACTCAGTTGAAAAAGTGCTGCCACCAATAGTAGTTTAGAAGCGATTGCCACCACTTCCTGATTGTCTAAATAGTTGTTGACGTCTTTTAAGTCAAGATAAAGCGCTGGAAATACATCGTGAAATACCAAGAAAAGAATCGCAAATACAGAGGCGAATAAAATCCCCATCAAAAATATGGACTTGGCAATGCGCTGAAGCTCCACATAGTTTTTTAATCCTTTTTGGTTGCCAACACGAATCATTGCTGTGACGCTCAATCCCATCGCAATCATAAAAGTCATGGAGGATAAATTCAATGCAATTTGGTTGGCTGCTTGCGCATTTTTGCCCAATGCACCACTCAACCAGATTGCTGCTGTAAAAATAGCGACTTCAAATAACATTTGCATGGCGCTTGGCAATCCAAGATTCATGATTTTTTTGAGCATGGAATTGTCCAACACAAACAACTTTATATGGGTTACAAATGCCTTTGCTTTTTTATTGTTTTTGAGTAAAACCCAGATCAAAATAATCATGGCAACTCGAGAGATCAAAGTACCAATACCAGCACCAACGATGCCCATTTCTGGAAATCCAAACTTTCCGAAAATCAACAAATAATTAAAACCAACGTTTAAAATATTGGCAAAAATAGTGGCATACATGGCGTGTTTTGTTAAAGACAAGCCATCGCTAAATTGTTTAAACCCTTGAAAAATAATTAGGGGAATTAAAGAAATCGCAACAATATTCAAATAAGGCATTGCTAAAACCACCACTTCTTCAGGTTGTTTCATGAAGTACATGAGCGGTTTTGCCAATAAAATCATGCCATACAACAAAAGACTTAAAACGATGCATAAAAACAAGCCATGCTTAAAAGCGGACTTTCCTTTTTTGAAATCATTTTCAGAATCTGCTTCTGCGACCAATGGGGTGATTGCCGTAGAAAATCCAATTCCCAACGACATAGCCACAAAGAAAAAGCTGTTTCCAAGGGAGACCGCTGCCAGTTCTGCCGAACCCAATTGCCCAACCATAATGTTATCTACAAACCCTACAAAGGTATGTCCGAGCATACCCATAATGACTGGGTAGGCTAACTTACAATTGTAACTGAATTCTTTTGTTAAGTGTGCTAACATTCTAAAATAGGGTGTTAAAAAAAGCAGCTTAAAAGCTGATTTTTTTTATTCTTCTTCTTCTTCTGAACTAGAAGCTTCGGTTTTAAAATCGAGGAGCTGATGTTTGTTTAATAAATTGTACCAATTTAAAATCTTTTTGATATCACTCGGATAGACGCGGTCTTCATCGTAATCAGGGAGAACGGAAAAGAAATACGCTTCTAAATCGTCTTTTGAGGCTTTTGGACTGGTGCTTGTTTCAGCGCCTTTCTCTTTGTCAAAAATCTTTGACAACACCTCTTTTAATGGCAATTCTTCATTAAGTGTATAAATTGCAATTTCACTTAGTAAGCTCACATTGCTGCTGATACTAACCGAAATTCGTTTTTGATCGAGCAGAGATTCTGCGATAAACCCGCCACGAGATTGGGTAATTAATTTGTATAAGCCGGGTTTTTTGGAGATGGCTAAAATTTTATCTAATTCCATTGATTGAATTTATTGTTAATTTAAGATCGTTTTTTTGAAATATTTGGAAATCGCATGCGGTAATCAACACTTGTTTTTCCTTTAGAAATATTGGTTAACTTTCCTTTTAATAGACGTTTTTTTAAGGTAGAGACTTTGTCTGTAAACAGAATACCTTCGATATGATCATATTCGTGCTGAATGACTCTCGCAATTAACCCATCGAATTCTTCAACATGTGTTTTAAAGTCTTCATCTTGATATTCCACTTTTATTTTTGGACATCTAGAGACGTCTTCGCGGACGTTGGGAATGCTTAAACAGCCTTCGTTAAAATCCCATTCCTCACCTGATTCTTCAAGGATTTTGGCATTTATAAAGGTGCGTTTAAAGGCTTTTAATTCCGCTTGTTCTTCAGGCGAATAGCTTTCATCCTCTGAAAAAGGAGCGGTATCCACTAAAAACAAACGAATTGAAAGTCCAACCTGTGGCGCGGCTAAGCCAACGCCAAAAGCGCCGTACATAGACTCGTACATATTGGCAATAACTTGCTCTAATTTTGGATAGTCTTTAGAAATTTCAGTTGCTCTTTTTTTAAGAACTGGATCTCCATAAGCCACAATTGGTAAAATCATACTACTAAATATAAGGGCTCAAAAATACAATTTTTGGAATTATAAAATAATACTTCTAGAGTTATTTATTATGAAGATAGGATTGGAGAATAAGTGTCGCACTAATTTCATCGACGAGTGCCTTGTTTTGACGTTGTTTTTTTTTGAGACCACTATCAATCATGGTTTGAAATGCCATCTTAGACGTAAAACGTTCATCCACTCGTTCAATAGGAATCTGAGGAATTTCTTTTTTTAAAATTTTAATAAATTTCAAGATTAAAGGCTCACTCTCAGAGAGTTCGTTATTCATTTGTTTTGGCAAGCCTATTAAAAATAAATCCACGGATTCATCCTTACAATAGGTTTTTAAAAAGGGTATGAGTTTTTTGGTCTCCACAGTGGTCAAGCCCGAGGCAATAATTTGCATTTCGTCAGTGACGGCAATGCCACTGCGTTTACTTCCATAATCAATTGCTAATAAACGTCCCATAGAACGCAAAAATACAATTTAAAAGCTTGATAACCTCTTTAGAGTTGACTGATTCCAAAAGGTGTTTGTATGATTTTTTCTTTTTTAGTTTGAGCTCTAATATTCAAATTCGCAATGATAGCAACTTCGTTTTTATAGCCTCGTAAATGAAATAAATGAACACAAATTGCACTGTATCTAATCTGTAAACCTTTAACTTTATTATTCACCAGACGTTCCCCAAATTCGCGATCCTCTCCCCCATATTGCATTCGAGAATCAAAACCGTTAACTGCCATAATATCTTGTTTCCAAGCTGAAGAATTCATCCCATTCCACGTTGCTTTTGTGACCGTATATTTATTTAACATGATTTCTTTAATGCCCTTAGAACACAATTTGTTTAGCTTGAAGGTTTTTTTAAGACCAAGGTTCAAAAGCCATTTTGGATCAAAACAGGTTTGAGCTTTAATATCCGACTCCGTTATTAGGTCAGAAATTGTCTTAGGTAGTTTAAAATACCCTCCTGATAAAAAAGAATTAGGAGCTCTTTTTTGATAATGTGCCGCTACAAAATCATTTCGAGGAATGCAATCTCCATCTGTAAATATGAGATAATCTGCGTTGGAAGCAAGAATAGCCTTGTTTAGAATTGTTGTTTTTTGAAATCCTTGATCTTCGTGCCAAACATGAATAACACGTAGGGCTGTTTGTGTTTTAAACTGTTCAATAACTGCTTTAGTGCCGTCATCAGAACCATCATCTGCAATAATGATTTCAAAAGAATCAAAGGTCTGATATTGATACCCTAATAGTGTTTTGCGCAACCACTCTGGTTGGTTGTAAGTACTAATAATTACAGAAATAGTAGGAGATTTCATAGACAATGGGGATTGTTTAACTTGAATGAATTCAGGAATTTACATAGGTTTGACCCTGCTTTTACGAATGAGTCACATTTAATTATTTATTACTTTATTAATAATCTTATATTTGCAAAAAAAAGATGCAATGGACAGCTTACGATCACTTATAGAAACTGCTTGGGACAACCGAACACTTTTAAACGAAAATACTACAAAAAATGCGATTAGAAAAATCGTTGATTTATTAGATACAGGAGAACTTAGAGTTGCGGAGCCCACAACAGATGGTTGGCAGGTGAATGAGTGGGTCAAAAAAGCAGTGGTAATGTATTTCCCTATCCAAACGATGGAAACTATAGAAGTTGGACCGTTTGAGTTTCATGATAAAATTCCATTAAAAACAGGCTATGCCGAAAAAGGCATTCGTGTGGTACCACATGCAGTGGCGCGTCATGGTGCTTATATTTCCAAAGGGACTATTTTGATGCCAAGCTATGTGAATATTGGAGCGTACGTTGATGAGGGCACGATGGTTGACACATGGGCGACAGTAGGAAGTTGTGCGCAAATTGGTAAAAACGTTCACCTTTCAGGCGGCGTTGGTATTGGTGGGGTCTTAGAACCGCTTCAGGCTGCTCCCGTAATTATTGAAGATAATGCCTTTATTGGTTCACGATGTATTGTTGTGGAAGGGGTTCGTGTGGAAACGGAAGCTGTATTAGGTGCCGGAGTTGTCTTAACGATGAGTACAAAAATCATTGACGTTACTGGTGACAAACCGGTTGAATATAAAGGACTTGTACCTGCACGTTCGGTTGTGATTCCTGGGAGTTATGTTAAGGAGTTTCCTTCTGGAAACTATAATGTTCCTTGTGCTTTGATTATTGGAAAACGAAAAGAAAGTACCAACAAGAAAACCTCTTTAAATGACGCGTTAAGAACGCATAACGTAGCGGTTTAATCTGTTGTTTTAAAAGCCATTTTACGACCACTTCGTTTTAACTTTTTAGCATCAATTTTTTTCTGAAACTGACGGCTATAAAGAAGCATTCCGCTCTGAATTTCAGATAATGGAGTTTTGCTTAATTCCGCATATTCTTTAGACATGATATGGATCATCGCCTTAGACAACCAAAGCCTTCTAAAATTATGCATCCGTTTTTTTAAATTCATCGTCTCAAAACGCATGCGATTCAAATCAATTAAATAAAAATCATATTTAGAAGTATTTGTTTTTACAATGAGTGTATTCCCTGGAGAATGGTCTAAAAAATTAACATGTTCGTCGTGTAGTTTAAACGTGAATGCTGTAAACTGTTTTAAAATTTCAACTCTGTTAGGAAACTTTAAATCATGAATCAACACTCTAAAATCAAAATCATACGCTACATGCTGACTGACATAGTAACTTTGTTTGAGACCAAACCATGAAGAGGATTCAAAATAAGCGATTGGTGTGGGTGTTAAAATAGATTTTTGAGTCAATATATTTCCATACTCATAGGACCTTCGTGCTTTTGATTTACGAATGTATTTATAAACAAAGGCGTTAAAAATATTTGGGGTTTTGAATTGTTTTATATTCAAATGTAACCCCTCCACCTCCAGAGATTTAATGGTATTCCGATCCCCTTTCAATACGGTAGTCCCAGAAGTTTCAAAATCACTTATTGCCTTTGATATTGCAGTAGAATGGGAGGAGAATTTGGAATGTATAATAATATTATTCATGTAAACTTTTAGTAACTTTAAAAAAAGTAATATCTTGCTAAGATAGTCTTTAGTCGTTAATGAAAAAAATACTTGTAATTCAAAATAAGCGAATCGGTGATGTCCTCATTGCCTCTTTAATCGCAGTGAATATTAAAAAAGTAATCCCAAACTCTCGGGTTGATTATTTTGTTTATGACTATACAACAGGTGTGATCGAAAACAATCCCAACATTGACAGAATCATCCCCTTGAATGAAAAGGAATTGAAAAAAATCCCAATGCTTATCAAAATGGCTTGGCACATCCGAAAGGAAAACTATGATATTATTTTTGATCCGTATTCAAAGTTTCAAAGCAAATTCATTTCACTGTTCTCAAAAGCCCCCATTCGTGTAGGGTATCAAAAAAAGGGTAAGAGTTCTATTTTTAATTTTCATACGCATAAGGTGCTTCCTTTAGAGAAAAAAACACTGCCTTGTGGGAAATCTATTGAAGAACGAGTTCATTTGGTAGATTCGGTGTTTCCGTTAAAAACTCCCATTTATACTCCAAAAATCTATTTAACAGATACAGAAAAAAAGTATTCAAAATTAAATAACTATTCTAAACCAGTAGTTATGGTTGGTGTTTTGGGTAGCACGCCACAAAAATCAATGCCATATTCGTATGTCGTGGAGCTCATTGATTATGTCACTTCCAATTTTGAAGTGAATGTCATGTTCAACTATGCGCCCAATCAAAAAGCAGAAGCCACTAAAATTTATGAAGCTTGTAAGTATCAAGATGCCATCATTTTTGATCTTTATGAACCAACCATCAGAGGTTTTATTTCGCTAATGAATCAGTGTAAACTTTTGATCGCTAATGAAGGTGGGAGTGTTCATATTGCGAAAGCACTGGATAAACCAACGTTTACGATTTTCTCCCCTTATATCTTAAAATCGGATTGGTCAAGTTTTGAAGATGGACAGCTGCACACCTCAGTACATTTGTTGGACGAGAAACCCGATTTGTTTTCCACTTCGAGGGAGGATCGCCGGAGAATTGAAGAAGACCCCACATTTTTATACAACCAACTAACCCCTGAAATAATTCTTAATAAATTAACGCCGTTTTTAAAACATCACATCATATGAACAAACTAAGTTATTTAGATAAATTTCATATTTGGCGACGCAAATTACGTTGGAACCGTCAGTACAAAAAAGGGCGTTGGGATTATTTAAGAAATGATGTAGAAGCCCCACGCTACGCGAAAATTCTGGAGTTTATAAAACTTCATTCCATAAAACAACCAAGTATTTTAGATTTAGGGGCTGGTGAAGGGGTTTTAAGAATGCGGTTAGACAATGAAGATGTTGGCTATTTTTTAGGAGTTGATTTTTCCAAATTCTCTATAGAAACCGCAAATAAATACAAGTTTAAAAATGCTGATTTTCAGGTTGCGGATCTGCATTACTACAAACCTCCTCAAGAATTTGACGTCATCGTTTTTAATGAAGCTTTTTATTATATTAACGACGCCGTTAGAGCCAAGGTTCTAAATAGAATTTTAGGCAAGCTCAAAAAAGAGGGTCTGTTAATCACCTCTATTTTTAAAGAGGGTTCTGGATGTTGGAAGTATTTTGACATTCCCGAATTGGAACAACTGGATTTTTCTAAAGTAGCTTCTGAAAAAGGAACTGCCTATTGGAAATTGGGCGTGTATCGAAAGTTGTAAACGCTTTTATTTATACTATTTTAAGAATACCATGATCAGTCCAAAATCTGTTTGCAGATTTGATGTTTTTTCTGATTTCAAGATTCTTATTAATTGATTCTTGGGTTTTATAAGTCCGTGGATGGTCGAGATGCACACAAATAGCACTGTATCTGATTTGCTTACTCTTTAAACCATAGTTAAACAAACGCTCACCAAGTTCGCGATCTTGCCCACCATATTGCATGCGTTCATCAAAACCATTGATCGCCATAATATCTTTTTTCCAGCCAGAAGCATTGTGCCCATTCCAACTTGCATTGGTTGGCGTCAACAAATTCAAAAGCCAAGATTTAAAGCCTGTTGCAGTGAGTTTATTGTTTTTAAAAGACATTTTTAAACCGTTTGATTTTAACCATTTCAAATCAAAACAACGACCTTCATAAATATCTTCATCAGAAATTAGCTTTGAAATATTCATAGGCAGCATAAAATAGCCTCCCGATAAAAACAAACCTTGTTTTCTATGTTTGACATGAACTTCCACGAAATCAAGTCTAGGAATGCAATCCCCATCTGACATAATGATGTAAGGAGTGTTGCATTTTTCAATCGCTTTGTTTAATATTTGAGATTTTTGAAACCCATTATCCTCGTGCCACACATGTACAATCGGATAAAAAACTTCTTTTTGAATTTTTTCAATAAGATCGAACGTTTCTTGATTAGATCCGTCGTCGGCAATTACAACTTCAAATAATCTGTAGGTCTGGTTATTATATCCATGGAGTACTTTTGCCAACCATTCAGTGGAGTTATAAGTACTTATAATAATAGAAGTGTCTATTCGATTCATAGGGTGCAAATATAAAGTTTTTTTGTAAGTTTACACTTTAAACTCAAATGCAAACTTTAACTGTTATTATTCCAACGTATAACGAAGCCCAGTATCTGGAGGACGCGCTGTATTCTGTTAAATTTGCAGATGAAATTATTGTCGTGGATTCTATGAGTTCGGACGCTACTGTTAAAATTGCAACCGACCACGGATGTCAAGTTCTTTCTAGAAAGTTTGATAATTTTTCGAATCAAAAAAATCATGCACTACAGTTTGCTACCAGTGAGTGGGTTCTGTTTTTAGATGGAGATGAACGCATTACGTATGCACTTCAAAAAGAAATTTTAAAGGTTATAAGCTCCAACAAGCATACGGGCTATAAACTAAATTTTCCTCACTTCTATATGAATCGTTTTCTGTACCATCATGACAATGATGTGACACGCTTAGTAGTGAGAAATAAATGTCACTTTGAAGGAAGTGTTCATGAAAAACTTATTGTTGATGGCTCCATTGGAACGCTGAAAAACAAAGTATTACACTATACCTACAAAGGTTTATTGCATTATATTGGTAAAAAAGATTCTTATGCTTGGTTTCAAGCCGAACGAATTTTGTCCAAAGAAAAAGGGATGAATTATTTTCATTTAGCCTTTAAACCGGCCTACCGCTTTTTCCATGATTACATTATAAGACGCGGGTTTTTAGATGGAATTCCTGGATTGGCTGTTGCAGCTATTAATTCCTACGGAGTATTTTCGAGATATGCCAAATTGATGCTTCTTAAAAAAGGTCTAAAATAAAGAGAGTTTACCTAATTTTAATTTGAGTCTGAACTTAAACAGACTGTCTTCCCCTTTAATATCCAATCGGTTTAATTCATAATTATTTTTGAAAGGGATTTTGTTCAGTCTATTTCCGATTCTTAAACCATAAGCAATGTTTTGCTTTTTTAAGACCTCAAAGAATTTGGTTTTCTGAGGTTCTTCGCGAGGGAATTTGCCATAGGGATATGCCAGTACATTGGACACGTTCAAGGCATGTTTGGTAACAAAATCATGACATTTTTTAAAATCTTCTTCAACAGACTCTATAGACAATGAACTGTAGGGACGGTGCTCAAAGGAGTGCAATCCAAGTTCTATCACAGCCGAATCCAATTCCTTTAGTTGTGAAACTGACATAATTTCTTCAGTACCATTGTTCCATGAATCAGAACCTCCAACATAAGAAAAGGGCGCATAAAAACATGCTTTTAAATTGTATTTCTTTAGAAGAGGATAGGCGAATTTGTATTGATTTACATACACATCATCAAAGGTAATAATGATGGGTTTTTTAGGGTACTCATCTGTTTGTTTAAACTTTTGAATGTCACTAAAATGCAAACTTGTGTAGCCCTGAGCAACTAAATACTGAAACTGTGCTTCCAATTTTTCATAAGACAAAGTCAGCCCATTACTTTTGGAAGGCTGTTCGCAAATATTATGATACATTAAAATTGGTAAACGCGGCATGGCTCAGTAGCTTATATTAGCTGTAAAATTATTACTTTTGCAGGCGACTACATAATTATTTTTAATTAGTTTTATATTTCATGATTAGTGCCATCGTTATTTCGTTTTTTGATCACAGCTATATTAAGGAGTGCATAGCAAGCCTTGCCTTTGTAGATGACATCATTATTATCGGTAAAATCGACCCAACGGTACTGACAGAAATTCAGCACAGACAACCAATTCAATTTATTGAATCTCAATACATCGATATTGATTTTTTGCTTGAGAAAGCAAGCTCAAATGCAAGCCATGATTGGATTGTAGGATTAGAAGCAAATCAATGTGTATCAAAAGAGTTGTCTGAAGAAATTACTAAGATTGCTATGAACCCTGATTTATTAGGGAAATATAAGGCCAAAACCCGTTTCAATTTTATGGGTGAATTGTTGAAGTTTTCTGGGTATAGAACTCGCTACACTTCTCTTTTGTTTCATAAAAACTCACTTGGTACTAAAATTGCAGCTAAAAAATTAAAAAGCCCTATTGAAGAACTTTATATAGACTTTGATCGTTATAATGAACGACTGACAACAAAAGCAAAACTTAGAGCTCAAGATTTATATATTAATAAAATACGTCCTAATTTTTTTCATTTTTCATGGAATCCTTTATGGGAATTGAAAAAAATATTCATTTTTAAACTCGGTTTTTTAGATGGTAAAGAAGGGTTTGTATTTGCCTATTTAAAAGCTTTTGAAGAATTTAAAACCTATTTGTTTCTTTGGCTTATGTACCGAAATATAGAATAAGCATGATAAAATTATCAGGAGTCATCATAACGTACAATGAAGAAGAGCATTTAAGAAAATGCTTGTCCTCCTTGGTCGATGTTGTGGATGAAATTATTGTTGTAGACTCCTACTCTACTGATAAAACACAAGAAATTTGCAAGGAGTTTAATGTGACTTTTATACAGCAAAAGTTTTTGGGATATTTTGAACAAAAAAACTTTGCGTTACAACAAGCAAGCTACAATCACATACTGTCTTTAGATGGTGACGAAGCACTTTCTGACAGATTAAAAACTTCCATTTTAGAAGTCAAAAAAGACTGGAAATATGCCGGCTATTATTGCAATAGAAGAAACAATTATTGTGGAAAATGGATTCGTTTTTCAGACTGGTATCCTGACAAAAAATTAAGACTTTTCAAAAAAGACAGTGGAGAATGGAAGGGCATCAACCCACATGATACTTATAAATTAGAAAACAATGCGAAAAGCGGCAAATTAAAAGGCGATATTTTACATTGGATTTATAGAGATTACGACGAACACAAACAAAAAGTGGAACAATTCTCAACCATTGGCGCAAAATCTTATTTTGATTTAAAAATTTCGGCTTCTCTTTTTAAAGTTTACTTCAGACCCTCTTGGGCGTTTTTTAAATCTTATATTTTAAGACTCGGAATTTTGGATGGGAAATATGGATGGCGCATCTGCAAACAAGCATTTATCGTTACGTATTTAAAGTACAGTAAATTGAGGCAACATTGGGAAAACTCTAAGTTATAAACAACTATAATTAATTTGAATTAACTTCTTAAATAGTACAAAAAATGAACCTTTTACAAATTACAGTCTCAGAAGTTTGGAGAGGTCATGAGCAAAAAATAATATATTTATATGAAGCTTTTCAGGACAATCCTGGCATTCAAAATCAATTTATTCTCTGTGCAAAAGACACCCCTGTATATGATATAGCGGTGGAAAAAAAGATGCAAGTAACAGGCCTTAATGTTTCTTCAGAATACGATTTCAAAATTGCGAAACAACTTTCTGAATTCATTAAAGAACATAACATCGACATCGTATTCATACACAGTAGCAAGGCACATACCCTCGCTGTAATTTCTCATTTAGTATTTAAACATTCCGCGCATCTTGTGTTGTGTCGCACCCTGATAAAACGAGTTGACACTAATTTTTTCAGAAAATGGAAGTACAATTATAAGGGCATAGAAAAAATAATCTGTGTTTCAAATCCAGTCGTAGATGTTTTAAAATTTGCTGTGAAAGACCACTCCAAAATGTGTGTCGTTGGCAGTGTAACGGACGTCAATAAATTTACTAAAACTAAAAAAAACGGCTTATTACACAAGGAGTTTAACATTCCTGAAGACCATAAAATTATAGGTAATATCGCTGAATTCACAGGGTTCAAAGATCATTATACTTGGATCGATGCCGTTGAAGAATTAGTGAAACGAAACAGCTTTAAAGCAACTTATATTTTAGTAGGAAAAGGAAGTCTTGAAAAAGACATCCGAAATTATGTGTCTGAAAAAAACTTAGATGCCCACATTATTTTTGCTGGGTTCAGAAAAGACATTCCAGAGGTACTGCCTGAATTTGATTTGTTTATGTTCACTTCAAACAATGAGCCTACAGGTGGGGTATTGTTAGAAGCCTACGCTTGTCGCGTTCCCATAGTGGCAGCCAATGCAGGGGGTATTCCAGAAGTAATCGTACACAATGAAACGGGGCTTTTAGCTGAAGTTGGCAACCCGATAGATTTTGCAGATAAGGTGGAGTATTTGATGTCGAACCCTAAATTACAAAAAGAATTCACAGAAAATGGCTATCAATACTTGATTGATAATTTTACAAAAAAGGTCATTGCAGAAAAAATGTATAAGGAATTATCTCAAGTAATGGCGTTGTAAAAATTAAATTGGCAATTGTATTAAATCCCCTAATTCTTTGTTTAATTTTTCAACGGTGAGTCTCCTATTTGCTGCCCAAGGGAAAAATGTTAATTCCCCAAAATAAATTTTATTTTCAATGGAGTACAAATCCACTCGAACAAAAATAAAATCATTCGCTAACTTTTCAGAAACACTTAGTAACTCCTCTAAATTATCTGGTTTTGGAACTTCCTTAGACAAGTAATCTACATTATTATTGTCTGGTGACATTCGATTCCAATTTAAATCATAGTAACAATTTCTATGTTTTCCGTTGTCATAGGTTTTCACCCAAATACAAGCGGGTTTTCCATGGATACAGTAAAATTTGTAATCCAAAATATGATCGTTATCTAATTGGTCTAAGTACGTTTCGGCTAAAATTCTTGGTTGTACATCCTTATAAATTCGCTCTCTATATCGATCGTAATAGTTTAGAGACATGAACGTATTCAATTTTGACTTGGCATCCTTCCAATCCAAACTGCTTTTATCCTTCACAATAACGTTATAACCAGATCCGTGTGTTCCTTTTAATGCAAATTGATTTGGTAAATCGTCTAAATTTATTTCATCTACATGGTTATAAATGGCGATAAAATCATTTAGATAGGACGCCCCTATTTTATCTTCCACATAAGCTCTGATTTCATATTTGTCTACATAATCTTTATAGTCCTCTGTATATTTGAAAAATTTCAACCATTGTAGTTTTTCAGTAAATTCAGTTGGGTTTTCAATATTTAAGACCCTGTTATTCTTTGACTTATAATATGTTTTCACAAATTGAATATCTGTACCAAAAAATTTAAAATATTTTGTGAGGAGTTGATAATATTTTCGTTTGAAAAAATTCATGTTATTTTAAAAATTTTTGAACCTAATTTATAGTATTGATCCATTTAAATGGATCATAACAAATATATTAATATCTTATTGGATATCTTCGCAATATATATTTTTTAAACAAATGAATACCGAACTAAACAACACTATTAAGACTTTAAAGCAAGGCGGCATCATCCTCTACCCTACAGATACCGTTTGGGGATTGGGCTGTGATGCTACTAATTTTGCAGCGGTCGAAAAACTATTTAAACTCAAAAATCGAGAGGATCAGAAAACTATGATTTGTTTGGTGAGTGATTTTAATATGTTAAATTATTATATTGAAGAAATTCCCGAAGCAGCTTACAGTGTTTTAGAATATGCCAGCACTCCTACCACCATCATTTACGATAAACCTTTAAGAGTGACTGAAAATCTTATTGCACCAGACAATACTTTGGCCATCCGCATGGTGAAAGAAGGGTTTTGTGCAGATTTACTAAAACGATTTAAAAAACCAATTGTTTCTACCTCCGCAAATATCTCTGGAAAACCAACTCCAAAATCCTTTCAAGAAATTGAAGACTATATTTTAAAAGGTGTAGACTATGTCGTAAATTTGGAGCGCACAAACAAAACAGCTAAACCATCTTCTATTGTTAAATTGAGTAATAATGGAGAAGTAAAAATTATTAGAAAGTAATTTTAGACGCTTTGCAAACCTTACAGCACATGAACTACAAGCACGCATTAACATCACCAATATTTGAGGTTGTCTCAAAATCTGCAGATGAACTTGGGGTCGATTGTTATGTCGTTGGAGGCTTTGTCCGTGATTTTGTTTTAGAACGCGGTCGCGAAAAAGATATTGATATCGTTGCTATTGGTAGCGGCATTGAACTCGCAAAACGCGTTGCCAAAAACCTTCCGAACAGTCCTAAAGTACAAGTTTTTAAAACCTATGGCACTGCCATGATAAAGTATGAAGGTGTTGAACTTGAGTTTGTCGGTGCCCGAAAAGAATCTTATAACGAAGACAGCAGAAACCCCATTGTGGAAGATGGCACTTTAGAAGAAGATCAAAACCGAAGAGATTTCACCATCAACGCGATGGCGATTAGCTTAAATGCAGCAACCTATGGGGTGCTTTTAGACCCTTTTAACGGACTTAAAGACTTGGCTGATAAATGCATCAAAACCCCTTTAGATCCCGCCATCACGTATAGTGACGACCCTTTGCGTATGTTGAGAGCCATTCGGTTTGCGACTCAACTAGATTTCGAGATTGAAGCGGCTTCATTTAATGCGATCAAAGAGCAATCCGATCGCATCGAAATTATCACCAAAGAGCGCATCAACGTTGAAATCCAAAAAATATTAGAAAGCAAAAAACCTTCTGTTGGGTTTATATTACTTGAAAAAACAGGCTTACTTGAGCGTATCATTCCTGAATTGACAGATTTAAAAGGCGTTGATATACAAGAAGGTCAAAAGCATAAAGATAATTTTTACCATACTTTAGAAGTGGTTGATAATATCTGTAATCATACGGATAATGTGTGGCTCCGTTGGGCAGCACTCCTCCACGATATTGGAAAAGCACCCACAAAACGTTTTAGTAAAAAAGTAGGGTGGACTTTTCATGGGCACGAACTTAAGGGGTCTAAAATGGTGTATCATTTATTCAAACGGTTAAAAATGCCCTTGAACGATAAGATGAAATATGTTCAGAAACTCGTGTTTATGAGCTCGCGCCCCATTGTATTGGCACAAGAAAACATCACCGACTCTGCAGTAAGACGACTTGTTTTTGATGCCGGAGAATTTGTCGAAGATTTGATGACGCTTTGCGAAGCCGATATTACTACTAAAAACCCTTATAAATTCAAAAAATATCATAACAATTTCAAACTCGTTAGAGAAAAAATTGTTGAAGTTGAAGAACGCGACCAAGTACGTGATTTTCAACCGCCTATTTCTGGAGAAACAATCATGGAGACCTTTGATTTAAAACCTTCAAAAGAAATAGGGATTATTAAAGAATTTATCAAAGAAGCTATTTTGGAAGGAATCATACCAAATGAACCTCTAAAGGCTTTTGAACTGATGTTAAAAAAAGGAACCGATTTAGGATTAACACGCGCTGATGAAAAATAAATTTAGAACCGTCTCGAAAATTGCTTTAGTTCTCATTTATTTAGTCATCGTAGCAGGTGCTGTTGTGCGCATGACAGGCTCCGGAATGGGATGCCCAGATTGGCCTAAATGTTTCGGATATTTTATCCCTCCTACCGAAAGCTCCCAATTATTATTTGAAGCAAATCGTACTTATGAAGAAGGCATGATGATTCTGATGGATCACGAGGCTTTTTTAGTGGCTAAAACAGATTTTATCTCTGGGAATGAATTTAATATTTCTGATTGGGAAGTTTACAGTAAACACGATTATACGACTTACGATCCCGTTCATACTTGGGTAGAATACATCAACCGATTGGCAGGTGTTTTATCTGGAATCCCTATTTTGATTTTTACTGTGTTAGCATTTTGGTTTTGGAAAAAAAACAAGTGGATTCCTATTGTATCCATACTCACTTTATTTGGCATGGGCTTTCAAGCATGGCTTGGGAAAACGGTAGTCGACTCCAACCTTTCTCCCTATAAAATTACTATTCACATGGTAATGGCACTGCTGATTGTGGCGTTCATTTTGTATCTTATTTTCGCTTCAAAAACCACTTATAAACCTCAAAAACATCAAAAACGTTTTTATAATATTCTTCTATTAGCGCTCATACTTTCATTGGTGCAAATTATTTTAGGCACACAAGTAAGACAGTTTATAGATGAACAAACAAAGCTTATAGGCTATCAAAAATCACTCTGGTTAGCTTCACCAGAATTGAACTTTTACATCCACCGCTCTACCTCTATTTTGGTCTTGGCATTGAATGGCTATTTATGGCACCTGAACATATCTAATTCACTTGGATTCCATAAAATAAAATTGGTCATTTATTGTGTAATACTAGAAGCGGCTACGGGCATATTAATGTATTATTTTGATTTTCCATTTTTAAGTCAACCTTTACATTTAGTCATAGCTTCAATCCTGTTTGGAATTCAGTGTTACATACTTCTTGAATGCCTTCATAAAAAAAGACAAAAGCAGCTAGCATAAGAAAAATGCATCTTATATTTGTATCATATTATTAACCTATGATTTTTAGATTTAGAGTTGTCTTAGACAACGATACCAAAGAAGATATTTTTAGAGATATTGAGATCAGAAAGACCGATACACTCGAGGATTTGCACAACTCCATTACACAATCCTTTGGATTTGACGGTAGTGAAATGGCTTCCTTTTATTTGAGTGATGAGGAATGGAATCAAGGGGAAGAAATCTCTTTGTTTGATGTCAGTGAAGGCGGTAGCGACATTCAGCTTATGAGCCAAACTGTTATTAGTACAGTTGTTTCTGAAGGGCGTACAAAATTGATCTACATCTATGACTTTATGAGTATGTGGACTTTTATGGTTGAGTTGGGAGAAATTGTTGAAGAAGCAGATGGTACTGATTATCCTAATTTACTCTTTGTTCATGGTCAAGTTCCAGGTGAAGCACCCGAAAAAGTTTTTGAAGCCGAAGGTGGTGAAGATCATTTTGACGAGTTTGATGATGGCTATGGCACTGACGATTACGAACAATTAGACTTTGACGAAAACTGGAATTAAAAGAAAATACCTGTGTTTTCTGTTTGGTAATTTCGTTTTACGTAGCTCAAGGAATTTTTTAAAATTTCTCCCATATTTTTACTTTTCAAAAATCGAGTGTCCCCTGTATACTCGAAGATTTTTGTTTTCAATAAGGTTTCATGTTCAGGCGTTGAAAGGGTATCTGAAATCATACATTGTATCAAGCGTTCAACACGGTTTTTGAAACTCAACAAGCGTTTGGCAACGATAGAGCGCTCTTCAAGCTTGTACTGATTCACAGATTTTTTTTCAATTTTTTGAGTCACTAAATCGACCATATTAAAATTCTCCTTGAAAAATTGCGGTCGGTACACATTAAATTTACCTTCATAACATTGTTGATCAAAATCAATAGCTCGAATACTGTAAACCACATGATCAAAATCATGCGTGGGAACTATCACATAATTATACGAACGCATATCTCCTAACAACCGAATCATACACCGCTCATTAAATTTTACAAATTCCTTTGCAATCTGTGCCTTTTCTGGTTCAGTACAATTTGGAAGCATGTTTGTTATAAATTCATCCCCTGGAATCCCACTGATATGTTCTTCTATTAAAGTGTCCTCATATACCAAAAAGTTTAAGTTATGAGGCGATAACATATGCTCAAGTTCTAAACCATAAATACGAGATGCATCTGCTTTTTTGACATAAAAATAGGCGTAATTATCATTGAGTATATTCCTGATTTTGATGCGAAACGGCTTGGAATTTCCAAACGTACAATAGTCAATAGCATCCACATTTAGCAAGGGAATGGTGGCTTCATTACCATCGGAATGCAGCTTAGTGTATATTTTCTTTAAACTTAAATCAATCTCTTGACGGTCAAATTCGGAATAATACGTACGCACCCAAAGGGTGTCTTTATCATTTTTATCAAACACTTCTACCGACCCTTGAAAACGGAGTAAATCATCATAAAAAATAGGCAATTTAATCGTACGGTTAAATTTTTGCATGTAAGCCTTTAAGGCTTTATTTACAGGGTACGAAGGTTTTCTGAGTGATATTTTTAAATCGTTTTTCATGTGATAACTTGAATTCCAAATTTAACTTTTATTTTTTAATTTGTAACAATTAGCATTAAACATCGTCTTATATTTGTTATTCATTAAAACCAACAATGTGAATTCTATCCTCAAAATCTCAAACCTTACAAAAAAATATGGCTTACTAACTGCGGTTAGCGATCTTTCATTTGACATCGAAAAAGGAAGTGTTTACGGAATTTTAGGTCCGAATGGAAGTGGGAAATCTACCACCTTAGGAATTGTTTTGAATGTTGTCAATAAAACTGCTGGGGATTTCTCTTGGTTTGGAGGGGCACTGACAACGCATCAAGCTCTTAAAAAAGTAGGCGCCATTATCGAACGTCCGAATTTCTACCCTTATATGACCGCTTATCAAAATCTAAAATTGGTTTGTAAAATCAAAGGCGTTTCCTATGATTCTATAGAAAAGACTTTAGAAATTGTAGGTCTTGACGATCGAAAACACAGCAAGTTCAGCACGTTCTCTTTGGGAATGAAACAGCGGTTAGCCATTGCATCGGCTCTTCTAAATGATCCAGAAATATTAATTTTAGATGAACCTACGAACGGGTTAGATCCACAAGGGATTCATCAAATTAGAGAAATCATCAAAGATATTTCTCAACAAGGAACGACCATCTTATTGGCTTCTCACCTGTTGGATGAAGTTGAAAAAGTCTGTACTCACGTGGTTGTTTTAAGTAAAGGTGTGAATCTTTTTTCAGGGCGAGTAGATGAATTGATTTCAAGCCATGGATTTTTTGAATTAAAAACGCATCAAAAAGAAGACTTATTAAAGCTTCTTGAATCGCATCCCAATTTTTCACATACCAAGATTGAAAATGATTTAATTACTGCTTTTCTTGAGACCCCTATGGAAGCTGAAGAATTCAACCGTTTACTGTTTAAAAACGGTATCGTGTTAAGCCATTTAGTCAAACGAAAAGAAAGTCTGGAAGAACAATTTTTACAATTAACTGACAAGCAATGAGACGATTATTAGACTTAGAACTTCAAAAACTATTACTCAACAAAACGAGTAAAATACTGATATTTATATCCTTTATTCTGCCACTTTGCGTCATTCTTTTATCAGCAGTAAAAATTAACTTTTTTGGTTTTTTCACGCTAGAGCTTGGCGAATTAGGGATTTTTAATTTCCCTATTATATGGCATATCACCACCTTTTTTTCCGCCTTATTTAAATTCTTTTTTGCCATTGTGGTGGTTTCAATGATTGGAAATGAATACAGCAATAAAACACTAAAGCAAAACCTCATCGATGGCTTGAGTAAAAAAGAATTTATCTTATCTAAATTCTATGTCATTATCTTTTTCTCCCTCATTTCAACGGTGATTATTTTCATCATATCCTTAGTCCTTGGGTTGATTTACTCGAGTTACAATGAATTTCATATCATTATTCAGCAAATGGAGTTTTTGGTTGCCTATTTTGTGAAGCTTGTAGGATTCTTTTCTTTCTGTTTATTTTTGGGTGTCTTGGCAAAACGATCGGCATTCGCATTGGCATTTCTGTTTGTCGATTTAATTTTTGAATGGATTATTTTAGGGCTCATCACATGGAAAAGTAGTTATGAAGTTGCTCAAAAAGTCCAAGACTTCCTTCCTTTAACTTCGATGTCCAACCTTATAAAACAACCATTTCAGCGCGTTGCGATGACAAAATTTCCATCGAACACAGATATAAGTTATGATTATGCGGTTCATTTTGACAACATCTTAATTGTCATTTTCTGGACACTTATTTTTATATTTTTGTCCTATAAGCTATTAAAAAAGAGAGATTTATAGTATATTTCACAACCCTTAATTTATCATTGTTTTTTGTGACAAAACAATAAACTTAAACTAGTTCGTTTTGATGAAATACGTTACTTGTTTTCTTTTTCTGCTTTCATTTTCACCCCTTTTCTCTCAAGGGGAAGCAGCCCATTGGTATTTCGGGAATGGTGCAGGCTTGATATTTGATGTGAGCTCAGGAACCGTCAGTCCGACAAGTGCAGCTGCCTCTACAATAAACACGAACGAGAGTTGTTCATCCATTTCTGATTCTAACGGGAATTTATTGCTATATACTGATGGTCGAAATGTGTGGGATAAAAACTATCAGATAATGCCAAATGCCGATTATAGCAATGGAAGTGGATTGCTTGGAGATCCCTCTAGTACTTCTTCTGCTTTGATCATTCCACGTCCGGGAAATCCTAATCACTATTATATATTTACGGTCGATGAACCACATCACAACAATGCATGGGCCTATCCAAATCAAGGCCCGGCAGGTGTCAATGGAAATGCGATTTCTCAGTATGATGACCCTGGAGGTGGAAGCGTTCCAAACAGTGACGACGGTTTTAATAATGGCCTTAATTACTCTTTGGTCGATTTGACTATGAATGGTGGCAACGGAGATATTGTAGGTCCCGAAAAAAATAGACCTCTTTTGACCTATGACCCTACAGATCAAGAGCAAGTAAAGTTTAAATGTGCTGAGAAAATTACAGCTGTTGAGCATAATGATGGGCAATCGTATTGGGTTTTAAGTCATTTTATGGACGTGTTTTATGCTTTCCGTGTAGATGCAAACGGCGTGAATACAACGCCTGTTTCCACTCAATTAACTCCACTTGTTACACTTAATGGATACCGTCGGAATTCGATTGGCTATTTAAAATCGTCACCCGATGGCACTAAATTGGCGATCTGTCATAACGAACAAGGAACGACTCAAGGACAAAGTGCAAATAGTACGGGAAGCTTTTGGATTTACGATTTTGATAATACTACAGGAATCGTCAGTAATCCTGTGAACCTCGGAAGTAATTCTGGGTTTTATGGAATCGCTTTTTCAACAAATTCCAGTAAAGTGTACGCAAGTGCTGGGAGTTCTGTCTATCAATTTGATTTAAGTGCAACGGATATTGCAGGATCTCAACAAACGGTTCGTCAGGGTGGATCTTCTGTTTTTGCACTTCAACTTGCGCCTAATGGAAAGATATACGGCTCTGTTTTCTCTAACGGCTCATACCTAGATGTTATTAATGATCCAGATGAATTAGGAAGCTTATGTAACTATGTGGGAGGGGGACAACCCTTGGCTGCAGGGACTCAGGCTCGTTTAGGCTTGCCCCCTTTTGTTCAATCTTTTTTCTTAGCTAAAATTGAAGCTGATATTTTATGTTTGGGCAGTGCCACTCAGTTTTCTATTGATAGTAATGAAACTTATGATAGTATTCAATGGGATTTTGGAGATTCTAGTGCAATGAACTCCACAGATTCGCCAACGCATGTTTATACGAATACCGGAATTTATAACGTCTCAGTAACTCTGACCTTAGGGACAAGTGTGAATACCTTTTCAAAAACAATAGAAATTTTTGAAGTTCCAACGGCATTTAGTCCAAATGATGTCTTAGAGTGTGATGATGATATCGATGGTGTAATCGCTATAAACCTCAACCAAACTACAGATACTGAAATATTAAATGGGCAACTTCCTCTAGATTATACCATTAAATATTACGAGTCGCAAGGCAATGCGGAATCGGACACTGACGCACTAGTAATGCCTTATCAAAATATCAGCAATCCACAAACCCTTTTTGCTCGAATAGAGAATAACTCAAATCAAGCGTGTTTTGATACCACATCCTTTTTATTAACGGTGTTTGATACTCCTACAGCAAATGCTGTTGCCAACAACGAAGTTTGCGATGATTCTTTGGACGGAGACGGAACCAATGGCCAAAAAATAACGAATCTTCAAATTTTTGATACAGATGTATTAGACTCTCAAGACCCTTTAAAATTTAGGGTAAGTTATTATAAATCACAAACAGATGCCGATACGAAAACAAATCCACACCCAAATTTATACTATAATGTCACCCCTGTAACAGAGCAAGTTTTTGTTCGAATTGAGACTATTTTAAATGAAAACTGTTTTGACACAACTGCCTTTAACTTGGTTATAAACCCCTTACCTATTCCAATAGACACCTCTTTAGTACAATGTGATGAAGATGGAATATATGATGGTCTGACCGTTTTTAACCTCACAGAAATAAACGCAACGCTTACAAACAATATTCCGAACAGGGATACAAAATTTTATACCACTATAACGGCCGCCCAAAACTCAGTAGATGAAATCGATGGAACGGCTTTCAGTAATACTTCAAATCCACAAACAGTATATGTGCAACTTATTGATACGAACACAAATTGCTTTGATATTGCAGAATTAACATTAACTGTGAACGTCACTACAGGAACAGATACAACATTAGAATCTTGCGATTCGGATGGCACTGAAGATGGACTTTTCAATTTTACCTTAAGTGATGCCGATGCTGCGGTGCTTGTTGGCTTGCCTGTATCTTATACGCTTAGCTATTATGAAACTTACCAAGAGGCACTTTTAGAAAACAATCCTTTGGGCACTAATTACACCAATACCACTCCTTACAATCAAACTCTTTACGCTCGTATTGAAAATAATAATGACTGTTATGGCATCAATCAGGTTGAATTGGTAATCTTTAAACTTCCAGATATCGTTATTGAGGAGGAACGCATTTATTGCTTAAATACATTTCCTACTATAATTACGTTAGATGGCGGTATTCTCAATGGGTTTCCGAATGCATTTTTTTACGATTGGTCTACAGGCGCTACCACGCCTCAGATTCAAGTCAATGCAACAGGAATTTATACGGTCACAGTAAGCGATATCAATGGCTGCTCGAAGTTGAGAACCATCACTGTACTCCCTTCTAATACAGCAACTTTTGACTCTATAGAAATTGTAGATGCTGTTGAAGTTAATTCCGTCACTATCTTTGTTTCTGGAGAAGGTGATTATGAATATGCTATGGATATGGAGTTCTCTGGATTTCAAGACTCAAACACATTCATTGGAGTTGAACCTGGGCTTCATACGGTATATGTGAGAGACAAAAACGACTGTGGGACGGTCAAAAAGAATATATCTGTGATTGGATTTCCTAAGTTTCTCACTCCTAACGGAGATGGATATAATGATCGCTGGCATGTGTATGGCATCAATACACCAAACCAAGCAAAAAGCGAAGTTTATATTTTTGACCGATATGGAAAATTACTCATCCAATTAAATCCTTTAGGGGCTGGATGGGATGGTACTTATAATGGTGCTATTATGCCAACATCGGACTATTGGTTTTATGATAAACTTCAAAACAACAAAATATTTAGAGGGCATTTCTCTTTAAAGCACTAATAAAGCGTAAGTAAGTTGTTTTTTTAAAAAAATATGTGTAATTTAAGTACATATTGTTTTAAACAAGTTAAACTAACCCCCCTATGTTTAAATTATTTACAATAGTCTTATTTTTCTCATGCAGCATTGTTTGTGCCCAAACAGTTGCGATTGACTCTAATGTTTCCGTTGAGGAACTTATAAGTGCCCACCTTTTTGAGGGTTGTATTGAAGTTTCAAACGTAAGCAGTACTGTCAACGGGAGTGTCATTGGCCTAACGAGCTTTGGAACCTTTTCAAAATCAACTTCAAATTTTCCTTTCGATAATGGAATTGTTTTGTCTACTGGTGATGCAAACTCTGCAGGAAATACGGTTATTACAGCAGACTTAAATGAGGGAGACACGAATTGGGGTACGGATTCCGATTTAGAAGATGAACTCGGCATCACCAATACCTTTAATGCAACCTCCATTGAATTTGATTTTATTTCAGCCCTTGATAAAGTACGTTTTGAGTATATTTTAGCCTCCGAAGAATATTTACAATCAGCGTATATATGTAACAATCAAGATAATTTCGTGCTCCTTATACGAGAAGCGAGCAGTACGGGCCCTTATACAAATATTGCTAGGGTGGGTCCTCAAAACGATCTTGTTAGCCCAGGCTTAATACACCCCGAAATATTTGGATTTTGTACCCCTGAAAATGAATCCTTTTTTGATAATTACTCCGTTGGAGACACTAATTTTGACGGCCGAACAGTTCCTATTTCTTCTGTCGCTAATGTCACGCCGAACACTCTTTACCATGCAAAGTTAATTATTGCAGATGGGGTTGATCAAAATTTTGATTCAGCTATATTTATAAAAACAAGTGTCGTGTTGCCTGAATTAGACTTAGGAAACGATATAAGTACTTGTGGAAGCTCAGTAGATTTGAATGCAGATATTGGCATCACTACCGCTACGTACGACTGGTATTTTAACAATGTATTGGTTTTAGCTAATGGTGGCACCAACTTCATAGCAACCCAAACAGGAAGTTATACAGTGAAAGTTACCATCCCATTAAATCAAACAGACTGTCTTCATGAAGATACCATTAATGTAACTTTAAGCGATGTACAAACTATCAACCCTGTATCTGATTATGCGCTTTGTGACCCCAATGGTGATGGGCTGGAAATTTTTGATTTAACTTCTAAAGATTCAGATGTTTTAACAGCTGCACCCCCTGCTAATTATACCATTTCATACCATTTGACACTTTTAGATGCGGAAGCAAATATGAATCCAATTACGATAAGTATTCAAAATACTAGTAATCCTCAAATTGTTTATGTGCGACTCGAAGATGATAGTGGATGTTTTGCTTTTCCGCCAATTAATTTAGTTGTAAACCCCATCCCACCACTCCCAAATCTTATGCTATTTATCGTCTGTGACGGAGATGCTATAAGAGATCAAACGACTGCTTTAGGCTTAACGTCTTTTGATTCGACCATTACCAATGGAGACGCTAATCTTGGTGTAAGCTATCATGCCTCGCAAGCAGATGCTACATCCGGGACTAATCCACTCGCTTCTAATTTCAGTTCTTCATCGGTACAATTATTTGCAAGAATTTTTAATATAAACACGGGCTGTTTTAATACAACCCCTATTGAGGTTGAAGTTTACAATACCCCCGAACTCAGTACCGACCCTATATTTTTAGATGCCTGTGACCCTGATCATGATGGGTTTTCCAGCTTCGATTTAGAAACTGCTTTGCCTTCCGTAATAGCGAGTTTAACAGGCTTAACCGCCAATTTTTACACGTCAATGACAAATGCACAAACGCAGACAGATCCAATACCCGATCCAACAAATTATACAAATACCATTATCACGGAAGAGGTTGTATATGTGCGCATCGAAGATGATGTGTCAGGGTGTTTTAGTGTGCGATCCTTTGAAATTCATACCAATTTATTGTTATCAGAAACAGATTTAAGACCCATCACTTTTTGTGATGAAGATGGCGATGGTATGCATACCTTTAGTTTTGACTACATAAGTGATCTAATTGAAAACATGTTGCTCGGTCTTACCATCACTTATTACGAAACTCTTGCTGATCAGAATAATAACATCCCTATAACAACGCCCACCTATACATTTACGGGGCCCTCTCTAACCCTATTTATAGACATCGAAAGTAGTACTTGTCTTGAACAAACTGAGATTATTTTTAACTTGATAGATGTCGTGCAATTCGGCAATATTCCAGACCAAAGGATTTGCGATACAGACGCCGATGGTTTTACAATCTTAAACCTCAACAACTTTGATGCAGTGGTTACTGCAAATCAACCTGGATTTCAAGTGAATTATTTTGAGACCCTTTCAAATGCTGATACTAATGTTGGAGCACTCCCAAACAACTATATAAATATTACAAATCCACAAACCTTTTATGTGAGCGTTACAGAAAGTGCTACTGCTTGTGCAGATACCAGTTCTTTTGAAATAACAGTGGTTCCTGCCCCTGCTATAAATACGCCTTCACCCATAATAATTTGTGATAATGATGGCGACGGGTTTTCGATAATTAATTTAGAGAATTTGATTCCTTTTTTAACTACGATGCCAAACAGTGTCGATTTCTCTTTTTTCACAAGTCTAAACAATGCGAATCTAGACATCGATCCTATCACCACGACAACTGCTTTTGATGCCCAAACTCAAACACTCTACATTCGTTCTGAAGAAAATTTAACGACTTTAAGATGTCCCGTAATTACTCCGCTCAGCGTCATCGTAAATACCTTGCCCATTATCCCTACAATTGGGGATTACGATGTTTGTATCGACAGTTCTACCAACCCTACTTTTTTAATGAACACAAAAGATAATGAAATTATTAATGGACAAAATGGCAAAGAAGTATTCTATTATGAAGATGCTAATTTTACACAATTAATTGATGAAAACCAACCTTATATTGGCAACAACTTTCCACAAACAATTTACGTGAAAGTTGATAATATCACAGACTCCACTTGCTTTTCTACTGCTTCTTTTGAAATTAACATCACACCCTTCCCTGTTTATAATGATGCTATTAATGTGGATGTTATTGGTTGTGACACTAATCAAATAGATGGGAAAATAGACATTGATCTCAATACGATCATCAATACGTTGACACAAGGCATTACCCCTGCTCCAATGATTTCGTTTTTTACGACCTTAAGTAACGCTGAAAATAACACATCGGCACTTTCTTTAAATTATGAAAACACCAGCAACCCACAAACACTGTTTATTAGAATTGAAAACAGCAGTAATGGATGTTATTTAACAAATAGTTTTGGGATTAATGTACTGTCAACCCCAGACGTTAGACAAGTTAATAACCTCACACAATGCGATACGGATTATGATGGACTCAGAGTTTTTAATATAGAAGATTTTGAAATTGAAATTTTTGATGTCCGACAAAATTTTCTCGTTGCAACTTATTTTAATAGTTTACAGGATCTTGAAAATGGGTTTCCCGAAATTCCAGATATAACTGCATTCCAAACAACTTCTAATCCACAAACAATTTATATCAAAGTATTAAATACAGCAACCCACTGCTTTACTTCAGCACCACTCACGTTGACTTCAATTTTACCACCTGCTATCAACATGATTTCCGAATTTGAGATTTGTGACAACGACACCAATACGTTTGACTTGTCGGAAATAAATAGTCTTCTAACTACAGAAACGCAAGACATTACTCTTCATTATTTTGATTCTTTAACAAACGCTGAAAATGAACTAAATTCCATTACAATTTTAAACTATCAATCTAATACGACTCCTCTTTTTGTGCGCATTCAAAATACCCTAACAAATTGTTTTCATATTCATATTTTTAATTTTATTGTCAATCCACTTCCAATCGCCAATCAACCGCCAGATTTAGAGAATTGCGATGATGATTTTGATTGAGAATTAGAATTTGATTTATCTCCACAAACCCCCTTAATTTTAGGAACTCAAAATTCTTCTAATTTCACGGTTTCCTATTATGAAAATATGGTAGATGCTGAAGCGGGAAACACCCCCTTAAACTCAACACTTTCGGTTGATTATACAAAATCCATTGTCGCTAAAATCCAAAATAACACCACGCTATGTGTAAACTACACCAACTTTAACCTTATCGTTAACCCTTTACCAATAGTTGACATTCCTAATCAGCTTATTTGCTTAGATGACTTGCCGCATTTTGTAAGTGCTGAGACATTCAACAGTGGAGACACATATCTTTGGTCTACAGGACAAACTACGAGTGAAATTATTATTGATACCATTGGTACATATTCTGTGACTGTGACCACCGCAAAAGGCTGTGTAAACAGCTCTGATTTTGAAGTGATTATTTCTGAAGCAGCAAACATTGAATTTACGGAAGTATTAAACTTCAACGATCCAAACTCCATTACGGTTATGGTACAAGGTATTGGAAATTATCAATACAAACTAGACGATGGAACTCTGCAAACTTCAAACTTTTTTAACTATGTAACTCTAGGATACCATACCATTACTGTCGTGGATTTAAATGGCTGTCAAGAAACAACTAATGAAGTGCTTGTGATCAATGCGCAAAAGTTTTTCACCCCTAATAATGACACCTATTTTGATACCTGGAATATTATTGGAATCGAAACACTGCCAGGGTCTGTTATTTATATATTTGATCGTTATGGAAAACTCCTTGTGAATTTAAATCATAATTCAGCAGGTTGGGATGGCACCTATAGAGGTTATGAAATGCCTGCTAATGATTACTGGTTTTTGGCAAAAATAAAGACACCTACCGAGCAATTTGAATACAAAGGCCATTTTGCTCTTAGACGGTAACTTTAAAGTAATCAAAAATTAATATATTTGTAGAACCATTAATTTTATGAAACATAAACTAAATATCATTTTTTTTAGTATCAGCGTAATGCTAATTAATCTCTTAGCAGCTCAAAACATTTCGTTGTTCAATCAACTAAATGGACGCTTGGACTATACAGCAATTGGGAACACCCTTAATACGTCCGAAAATAACAGTGCTGTAGACTGTGTCATTAATACAGCTTCTTCTGCAACCTTAAATTTATCTGCTTCACAAACCATCGAAGCCGCTTATCTGTATTGGGCGGGATCAGGATCGGGCGATTTTAATGTGACTCTTAACACCACCGAAATCACACCCTCACGAACCTTCGCGTATACATTGGATTCGTCACGAGAATTTTTTGCAGCCTTTGCGGATGTGACCACTTTAATTCAATCCAATGGAAACGGTTTATATACCCTTAGTAATTTAGAACAAATAAACATCACATCGGCCTATTGCTCTACAGGAACAAATTTTGCGGGCTGGGCCATCACTATTATTTACTCAGACCCTAACCTTCCACTCAATCAATTAAACGTTTATGATGGCTTAGAAAGTGTCCCAAACAATATCACCATTCAATTAGACAATCTTAATGTCATGGATACTAATGGTGCTAGAATTGGTTTTATAGCTTGGGAAGGCGATGCTGGTTTGGCAGTCAATGAAGTATTACAAATGAACGGCATCACACTTAGTAACCCGCCTCTTAACCCCGCAAACAATGCCTTTAATGGCACCAATAGTTTCACGAACGACTCCAATTTATACAATATGGATATCGACGTTTATCCCATAGAAAACACCATTAATGTGGGGGATTCATCTGCAATCATACAATTATCTTCTGGACAAGATTTAGTAATGGTGAACAATATTATCACCGTATTAAACAGCCAATTACCAGATGCAAGTATCGCTATTGACACTGTTGATCAACGCTGTAACTCACGCGATTTAACCATTGAATATACCATTGAAAATCTTAATTCCACACACTTTCTGCCCGCAAATACTCCCATCGCATTTTATGTCAATTCTACACTCGTCGCACAAGCGCAAACCACGGACGACATTCCTATGAATGGCACCGAATCCAATGTGATTAGTCTGACGGTAGATCCCTTGCTTTTAAATACCATAAACCTTACAATTGTAGTGGATGATAATGGCACGGGAAATGGAATTATCACAGAAATTAATGAAACAAATAATACCGCAAGCACCTCTATTGAGTTTTTAGAATCTTCGGAGCCAAGTCCTTTAAGTTCTTTAATCGGGTGTAATTTTGGAAACAATCAAGCCGTTTTTAATTTACAAAATGCTTTAAATGAAATAGACCCTTCTTTCGACTTAGAGACCGTTGTTTTTTATCAATCCTTAGAAGATTTGATTGATGACCTTGGTGCGTTGATAGATCCCTCAAAATACATCAATGCGAATGGAATTGATACGATCTATTTCAGATTAGATGCAGACCCCTGCTATGAAATTTTTTCAGTGAATTTACAGGTCAGCGAATGTGAACCTAACATCCCTCAGGGTTTTTCACCCAACGGAGATGGTTTTAATGACTGGTTTAACATTGAAGGTCTCTACGATGTGTTTTTACAACACGAACTCTTAATATTTAACCGTTTAGGAGCCATCATTTTTAAGGGAGATAATGATCTTAAATGGGACGGAAAAGCCAATTACGGCCCGCTAAAGGGCGACAACCTCCTCCCTGTTGGAACCTATTTTTATGTGTTGCATTTGAATGTTCAAAATGCAAAACCCAGATCTGGTTGGGTTTATATGAATTATTAATCTGATTTTAAAAAAGATTTTTGGTCTCTCTTTGCTCTAGCGCTTTCTTTGCATTAGCTTTGCAACCATGCAATTTAAGCTTACATCTGATTTCAAACCAACAGGCGACCAACCAACAGCTATAAAACAATTAGTAGCTGGAATTGAGTCCGATGAAAAATACCAAACACTCTTGGGAGTTACTGGGTCTGGAAAAACATTCACAGTCGCCAATATCATTCAAGAAGTACAGCGACCAACACTCGTATTAGCGCATAACAAAACCCTTGCCGCACAACTGTATTCAGAATTCAAACAGTTTTTCCCTGAAAATGCCGTTGAGTATTTTGTGTCCTATTATGATTACTACCAACCAGAAGCTTATATTCCTGTTTCAGGAACCTATATAGAAAAAGATTTATCCATTAATGAAGAAATTGAAAAGCTGCGTTTAAGCACCACTTCTTCCCTATTGTCAGGACGAAGAGATGTCATAGTCATTGCCTCCGTTTCCTGTTTGTATGGAATTGGAAATCCTGCTGAATTTCAGAAAAATGTCATCAGTCTAAAAGCGAATGAAGTCATTTCAAGAACCGCTTTATTACATAAACTCGTTCAAAGTTTGTATTCAAGAACCGAAAGTGAATTTAATCATGGAAACTTCAGAATTAAAGGCGATACGGTGGATGTCTTTCCGAGTTATGCCGATCATGGGTTTCGGATTCACTTTTTTGGCGATGAAATTGAAGCCATTGAAGCTTTTGATGTGAACAACAACAAAGTCATCGAAGTCTATGAAAGTGTGACCATATATCCCGCGAACATGTTTGTTACCTCTCCAGATATTTTACAAAATGCGATCAAAGACATTCAAGATGATTTAGTCATACAACACGATTATTTCAAAGAAACCGGGAAACACCTCGAAGCCAAACGTTTGAAGGAACGCACAGAGTTTGATTTGGAAATGATTCGCGAATTGGGCTATTGTTCAGGAATTGAAAATTATTCACGCTATTTAGATGGTCGTGCTCCGGGCACACGTCCTTTTTGTTTATTAGATTATTTCCCGAGTGATTCATTGATGGTCATTGATGAAAGTCACGTCACCATTTCGCAAGTACACGCCATGTATGGTGGCGATCGCAGTCGTAAAGAAAACTTAGTAGAATACGGATTTCGTTTGCCCGCCGCAATGGACAATCGACCTTTGAAATTTGAAGAATTTGAAAGTCTTCAAAATCAAGTATTATATGTCAGTGCCACACCTGCCGATTATGAATTAGAAAAATCAGGTGGTGTTGTTGTCGAACAAGTCATTCGTCCAACGGGATTGTTGGACCCTATTATAGAAGTACGACCGAGTCTGAATCAAATTGACGATTTGATTGAAGAAATTCAACAACGGGTCGAAAAAGACGAGCGCACCCTTGTCACCACACTTACCAAACGAATGGCGGAAGAGTTGACCAAATATTTGGCACGTATTCAAATTCGATGTCGTTATATTCACAGTGATGTAGACACCTTAGAAAGGGTTGAAATCATGCAAGATTTACGAAAAGGTATTTTTGATGTGCTTGTAGGCGTCAACTTGTTAAGAGAAGGTTTGGACCTTCCAGAAGTCTCATTGGTGGTGATTTTAGATGCCGATAAAGAAGGGTTCTTACGTTCGGCACGCTCACTAACGCAAACCGTAGGACGTGCTGCCAGACACCTCAACGGACGCGCCATCATGTATGCGGATAAGATCACCAAAAGCATGCAAAAAACCATTGATGAAACGGACTACCGTCGCGAAAAACAGATTGCGTATAACACTAAGCACAACCTTGTACCAACAGCACTCAATAAAAGCTTGAACAATGCATTGACAAAAAACTCGGTGAGTAGTTATTATTACGAACAAGAAGCTCTTAAAGCTGCGGAGCCAGAGAATGCATATTTAGCTGCTCCAGAACTAGAACAAAAAATCAGAGACACCCGAAAACTAATGGAATCTGCGGCTAAAGATTTGGATTTCTTACATGCGGCACAATTCCGTGATCAGATTAAAGACTACCAAAAAAAGTTGGAGGCTTTAAAAGTTTAACAATCTGACTGGGTAAGCTGAGATCATTTCCTACTAAAATACAATTTCATGATCGTGAAAAATAGTTGCTTTTCTTATTTAAGAATTAGCTTTTTTGTGCCTAAACCATATTTATTTTTCATGCTAATAAAATAGATACCGCTAGTTAAATCACTAAGGTCAAAATCGTGATTCATTAACTCTTCTTTAGTGTTAAAATAAAACGATTTCACTTGTTTACCTTCAATAGTTAAAACTCTGACTGTTGTTACCGCATCTTGAACAGATGATTGTATAGAAAACTTCCCATTGGTTGGGTTTGGATAGATTGATAAATCATACGTTTCGCTATTGTCAAAACCATTAATTCCAAGAGGCACACTGAAAATTAATGGTTCATCACTCTTGCTAATGACGTGAACATCTACCTTATAGTAAGGGTTAAATTGATTATCACAATCATTACAACCAGAAATCGTTGCTTCATCACAATCAGAATTATTTGGATGACACAAATCTACATAGTCTGGGTGAAATCGATAATCCAAATCAAAAGAAGATCCTATATAAGTAGAAAGGTCGTATATATCGGGACTCGCTATTGAACCTGGACACCAGCCGGCTCTATTATTCTCCCAAGTTCCTAGTTGAGCTGTACAACTGTCTGGGTTTGGATCACAAGTATTCCATAAATTTTGTATGAACGCTTGTTCATTATTAATATCTAAATAATGGGTCGCCTCAAAAAATTCAGCGGCATTTAAAGTGTTAGTAGAACCCCAATTATGACCCGTAGTTGAAACAGATAAATAAGATTCTTGGATCCCATTAGGAATAGCTATATTATTAGTTTCAACTGGTTGTAAGTTTGAGGGATCTCCAAAATCATAATCATTATCCCAAATTTCTGTAACAGAAGAATAGTCATAATTTGGAGTTCCTTGATTATACTCTAAATCCAGAGACAATTGCCAACCACCTGATCCCCAAGTATCAATAAATACTCTAAATTCAACTTCTCCCTGTAACAGCGAATTATAATTAGTGAGGTCTGTAACATGATTGCAACCAATTCCATAAGGAGTAACATACCTTATAATCTGAATCCAATTTCCATTTGGTGCTTTAATTTCAATATGTGATAATCGTTCCCAGTCATCACATCCTCCATTAATTTGTGGACATTCCACTGTAAGAGTTGCATTTATTGAGTCAAAAGCGCCCACAAACTGGGGTAAAGTATAAGTTCCGTAATGCCATTTACTATCAGCATCCCCTGAATATTCAATAATGACACCGTTTAAAGTCTCTACATTCTGAGATGTAGATTCCTGTACAACATTAATAGTTTTTGTTAAGGTCGTTTGAGTGCCAGAAGTGGAAGTTGCCGTGATTTCTATAATATGATTCCCATAACCTGAAGGTGTCCACAAAAAATAATAAAACCCTGTTTCTTCTACTGCTGTAAACACATCTGAATCGATACCCAAAGTAACAGAATCAATCGTGTCTGGTTCCTCTACAGATGCATTTATATAAATTATATACGGTTTTAAGGATGGCATTTCCAAATTGTAATCCTCCGTTAATTGCGTTGTTAAGACCGGAGCTGTTTGATTAAAACCTAACACAAAGTTCATACAACTAAGCGTTACAAGTACTAGTAAATTATTTTTCATTGGTTAATTATTTATTGTAATTTAAAACAAATATACAAGTTTTGTTAGCATTAAAACCTATCGATTTAAAGAAGCTAACTTTAAATTAAAAAAAAGTAAAACGGAAATAACCTCGGCTTTTCATTTCTTTTTTAATATTTTTATAGAACTGGAGTAAACTACTTAATTATAGGTTATGAAACATCCATAACTAAATCTTGATACCCAAGGGAAATGTTTAAATGGATGTACCATCTGACCGTTAAAAATCAATAAATACACACGCATGAAAAGAGCATTGGTAATTTCTGGAGGTGGAAGCAAAGGAGCATTTGCAGGCGGAGTTGCGCAATATTTAATGAAAAATGAAGGCAAAGAATACGATTTATTTTTGGGTACTTCTACAGGGAGTTTAATGGTTTCGCATCTCGCTTTAGGCATGTTAGATGAACTGAAAGAACTCTATACTAACGTAAATCAGAAAAGTATTTTTAGTAACAACCCTTTTAAAATTAAAAAAGTTGATGGCGAAAAAGTGATTAGTATTCGGCATTTAAACACACTTTGGAATTTTTTAAACGGAAGAAAAACGTTTGGTGAAAGCAAAAATTTAAGACGTTTAATTAAGAAGAATATTACCAAAGAAATGTACGCTAAAATTAGAGCAGAAAACAAAGAAGTAATCGTAACTGTCTCAAATTTAACAGCAAATAGAGTTGAATATAAATCAATTCAAGAGTGTACTTATGACGATTTTTGCGATTGGATTTGGGGCTCCTGCAACTATATTCCTTTTATGAGTTTGTTAGAAAAAAATCATTATCAATATGCAGATGGCGGTTTTGGTTCTTTAGTTCCAATTAGAGAAGCTATTTTACGTGGCGCCACAGAAATAGATGCCATTATTTTAGAAACTGAGGTGACTCAATTCAATAAGTTACCTGCTAAAAATCCGTTTTCTTTACTATTTGACATCTTTGATTTTATGCTCACACACGTAGAAAGACATAATATTACGATTGGTAAACTTGCCGCAACTAATAAAAACGTAAAACTTAATTTATATTATACCCCAACCGTTTTAACCACAAACTCTTTAGTTTTTGACAAACAATTGATGCGAAAATGGTGGAAATCTGGTTTTAAATATGCGAAGTCTAAGCAAGAAGAAATTATGAGTGAATTCAGACCCGATGTGTTAACTGATACAGAAATAAAAGAAAATTTATAAACTGAAATTTGAGGGAATCCGTAAAGTATTCATGGGTGTAGAGCGTTTGGGGCGTTAATACACCTGCAATTTATAAAAAATAATTCACACAAAAAATCCAGAGCATTTGCTCTGGATTTTTTTATATCAATAAACTCTGTTTTGAGTCTGTAATGTCTATTTATGCTAATACAGCTTGCACTTTATCAGCAGCTTCTTGAAATTCAACAGCACTTTGAACATCAAGTCCAGAGTTGTCAATTAATTTTTTAGCAATATCAGCATTGGTTCCTTGCAAACGTACAATGATTGGTACATTGATAGTTCCCATGTTTTTGTAAGCATCAATGACCCCTTGAGCCACACGGTCACAACGTACAATTCCACCAAAAATATTAATCAAAATTGCCTTTACTTCTGGATCCTTTAAAATAATTTGAAAGGCGGCTTCTACACGTGCTGCATCGGCTGTTCCTCCAACATCTAAAAAGTTAGCTGGCTCACCCCCTGCTTGTTTGATTAAATCCATCGTTGCCATTGCCAAACCTGCACCGTTCACCATACAGCCAACGTTGCCTTCTAAATCTACATAATTAAGACCTAAAGCACCTGCTTCTACTTCGATAGGATTTTCCTCGCGGATATCTCTTAATTCTAAATAATCTTTATGTCTGAATAAAGCATTGTCATCGATGGTTACTTTCGCATCGACAGCCAATATTTTATTATCACTTGTTTTTAATACTGGGTTGATTTCAAATAAAGACGCATCCGATTTGTCGTAAGCCGTATATAAAGCCGTTACAAATTTAGTCATGTCCTTAAATGCAGCCCCTGATAACCCAAGGTTGAAAGCCACACGACGTGCTTGGAATGGTAACATTCCTGTTGCAGGATCGATTTCTTCTGTGAAAATTAAATGCGGTGTTTCTTCAGCAACCGTTTCAATATCAATTCCACCTTCCGTAGAATACATAATCATATTTCTTCCTGTGGTTCTATTCAAAAGTACAGAAACATAAAATTCACTCGTTTCCGTCTCACCGGGATAATACACATCTTCAGCTACCAATACTTGGTGAACTTTTTTGCCTTCGGCAGATGTTTGAGGCGTGACTAATTGCATGCCGATAATTTGATCTGCAATCGATTCAACTTCCGCAAGATTTTTAGCAAGTTTAACCCCACCACCTTTACCACGACCACCTGCATGTACTTGTGCTTTTAGGACGTGCCAACCTGTACCAGTTTCTTCGGTCAGTTTTTTGGCAGCAGCAACCGCTTCTTGAGGCGTATTTACTACAATTCCCTTTTGGATTTTAACGCCAAAAGTGCTTAATATTTCTTTTCCTTGGTATTCGTGTAAGTTCATCTTTAAATAGATTTATTTTTTATTTTCTCATAGGAGAAAATCTTTAAAACTTTAGAGTCCAAAAGTAATTAACCTAATGCGTTTTACCAATAATTTTTAGAATTGATTTTGAGATAATTAGTTTTTTATATCGATCTAATATTTTAACCCTTTTATGACAGAGAAAGCCTTGTCTACTAAATGATCTTCTACGAGGATGGTAAACTCATTTGTGGTAGAAATCACTTCGTATAAGGTGACATTTTCCCAAGCCAAACGCTTAAATATCTGATAGTACAATCCAACTATTTTAGAATTACCCTCTGGTAGGTTGATACTAATGGCCGATAAGTTATCTTGTAACCCTATGAGTGTTTCATTTTTAAAGACCTCAAAAATGCTCTCTTTTTCGGAAGTGGAACTCATAATATTACTTTCAAAAATTCCACGGGTAAACGCATAAAATATTTGATGTTTGGTATTAATTTTTTCTAATACTTTAGAATGACTGTTGATTAAAGTCTTGGAATTCTGAAACGTGAAATCACTTAAATTGGAGCGCACTGTGATATCGCCTAAGTTTTTAAATACATTTTTTAAGCGTACTGTGTTTTGAGTATTCATAGGGGGATCATAGCGTCTTAATGCCATCATGATGGCGCCATCCTTTACAGGTTTGCGTAACATCTCAGAAATAGTGGTATTTAAATCTTTCGCTAAGGCCGAAAAATTTATAATCTCTCGGGCGAGTGCTTCTTCCAAAAAAGGTCTGGACACTAAAATCTCTTGAACACAGGAAGCGATTGTTTTCAATTTGTTTATTATTTAACATTTTGTGTAAAAATAGTATTATTTTTTTATTTTTATGGTACATCTTAGGATTAGATTTAGTTTTGACACTTCAAATACAATACATATTAAAATATAGAAACAATGAATCAAGACACTTTATTACAGATTGCAAAAGATTATGGAAGCCCCGTTTACGTGTATGACGCACATAAAATGGAAGCGCAATACAAACGGTTAACTGCAGCCTTTAGTAAAGTCAAACATTTGAAAGTTAATTATGCCGCCAAAGCATTGACCAATATTTCAGTTTTGAAATTCATCAACCACTTGGGCGCTGGATTGGACACGGTGTCTATTCAAGAAGTGCAGTTAGGATTGCATGCGGGTTTTCAACCTGAAAATATCATATATACGCCCAACGGCGTTTCTTTAGAAGAGATTGAAAACGTAGCCAAATTAGGGGTTCAAATTAATATTGATAACCTATCGATCTTAGAACAATTTGGAACCAAACATCCAAAAGTACCCGTATGTATTCGAATTAATCCGCACATTATGGCAGGCGGTAATACCAATATTTCGGTAGGACATATTGATTCTAAATTTGGAATTTCCATTCACCAAACGCCGTTGTTATTGCGTATTGTAGAAAACACAAACATGACGATTAATGGGATTCACATGCATACGGGAAGTGACATCTTAGATATCGATGTATTTATACAAGCCAGTGAGATTTTATTTGACGTTGCGCGGCAATTTGACACTCTTAAATTTATTGATTTTGGATCTGGATTTAAAGTGCCTTATAAAGAAAATGACATTGAAACCAATATTGAGGAATTAGGTGAAAAATTAACGGAGCGGTTTCAGACTTTTTGTAAAAACTACGGCAAGGATCTGACTCTAGCATTCGAACCAGGGAAATTTTTAGTGAGTGAATCTGGATACTTTTTAGCGAAAGTGAATGCGATCAAACAAACGACCTCGACGGTATTTGCTCAAATAGATTCTGGATTTAACCATCTGATTCGTCCGATGCTCTATGGGGCTCAGCAAGAAATTATAAACATCTCTAATCCGGATGGTAAACAACGCTTCTATTCTGTTGTAGGCTATATTTGCGAAACGGATACTTTTGCCAATAACCGACGGATCAATGAAATTACTGAAGGCGATGTTTTGGCATTTAAAAATGCAGGTGCCTATTGTTTTATGATGGCGAGTAATTATAATTCGCGTTACCGTCCTGCCGAGGTTTTATGGTATAATGAGACAGCGCATCTCATTCGAAAACGTGAGGTTTTTGAAGATTTAACTAGGAATCAAGCACTGATAGACTTCTAGATATGAGCGCTTTATATAATATATTATAATATAAAAAAAACTTAATAAATTATCAAAAATTGTGCAAAATTAAAATATAATAGTACATTTGTACTCTAAAACTTATACAAGTGAAAAACGGTACAGTAAAGTTCTTCAATGCATCCAAAGGATTTGGATTCATTACAGAAGATGATTCAAACACAGAGTATTTCGTACACGTCACTGGAATAATCGATGAGATTAACGAAGGTGACAAAGTTGAGTTTGAATTAAAAGAAGGTAGAAAAGGTATGAATGCAGTAAACGTTAGAATTCTCTAATTTTTACTTTTACATTATTTTTTTTACAAAAAGCCTGCCCATTCGGACAGGCTTTTTTTATTTTATTCGCTGCCGTCAACAAACGCCTGCAAATAAGAAAATGCTGGCGTAAGTTGTCCGTTTTTAGTCATTCTAGATCGTTCTAAAATCCCATGAGCATCGTTATTAAAAAAGGACGGAATAATGTCTTTTACAAAAATTTCTCCAAATCCTTCACTGGCATCTTTTGGCAATTCACAGGGTAAATTATCAACTGCCATCACGGCAATTGCATTCGTGTTTTTAAAATCGACTTCCGTTTCTGTCTGTGCATCATACCCATAAATTGGGCTTTCAATGGTGGAGGGTCTGATGGTACAAGCCACAGGTCCATCGATATCACAACTGATGTCTGCCACAACACTTAACTTAAAGGACTCTGCTTTGGCTTGATCGGGTGTGAAAAATGCAGGGGCGCCTTTACCGTAAAAATGACCGGCTACAAATAGATCGGCAACTGACGTGAATCGATCAAAGGTGGAGCAGTATGCTTCTGGGTGTTTAAATAAATCTGATTTGCCTAGTTGTTGTCCATCCACACGCTCGCAATAATCCAATACATCTAAAAGCACATACACTGCTTCTGTGAACTCTTTAGTTAAAAAATCGTCAACAGATACTTTTTTAATATTTAGATTGTCTAAAATTTCTTTAGCCCCCTGCCCTACACGTCCCGTGCCAGTCAAAATAATTTTAATATTCGGAAGTGAAATTTGATCTAATTCTGTATTTAATGCCTGACGACCACTGAGTGTTGTCGCTTTTGGTAATTCAAATAAAGTTTGTTTTAACCCTAAAGCGCGCATCCCATTATAAGCACCTACAACGCCTGCATAATAGCCAAACCCAATCAGTCGGTGGTGGTTTTCATCTATTAGTGTTTCATGATCATAAAGGGTAATGTTTTTATCTAAAATCGCACGAAGCAAGTCGCGATTGTAGGGTTGTTTTTTGATGGTATGACTAAAAAAGAAATAGCTTTTGTTTGGGATTAGGGCATCCATCGGGACTTCTTTAACGCCTATCAAAACATCCGCCGCACTGACATCTTCTACGGCCTCTAAACCCACTTTAGTGTACTCTAAATCTGAAAAAATACGAATGGGTGAAGTTTCAACCATTAGTTCTGCTGATGGAAAGTCTGAAAGTAGCTTTTGACAGGACGTTGGGTCTAAAACCACACGTCTGTCTGGGGGTGATTTACGTTCTTGAATGATGGCAAATTTCATAGGCAGATAAAAAATATTAAAAGAATTTTTACGAAAGTAAAAGGATTTGAGCGGTTGCACAAGTTTTTTTGTAACTTTGCCTCCCCTCTTTAGAGGGATTATAGTAATGGGGTCGACTGGTATTGACAGCGAGATCTACTAAACTGTAAGCACGTCGTGTGATGATATTGATACACGTTAAAGACCATGTCAACTTTTAAACGGCGAGAATAACTACGCTTTAGCTGCTTAATCCGAATCATAGTAGGATGAGCCTCGGCACACTAGGTGTGCAAGCTGAATGTCTCCTGAAAGCCTTGGTTCACGGCGTTCAATTTTGAGACATCGTAAATGTCAACCTAGAATCTCTAAGGCTTTGGTAGGGATTCGAAATTAAAAAAGCTAAGGAATAAGTGGGCCGTTTTTAGTCAGTTTATTTCCGACAATCAATTAAAAACTAAACGTGTAGAAAGCTTTTTATTAGCTTGTTTGGACCCGAGTTCGATTCTCGGCGACTCCACTAAACG
>CAWVRW010000018.1:0-44110 GCA_963933105.1 uncultured Formosa sp. | reverse complement strand
CGGGATCGTAATAATATTTTACATTAGACATTGCCTAAAAAGTTCTATTTTTGTTGAATAATAGACCGTCTTTAATAAATAAAGAAGGCCTTTTGAACAAATATATAAATTGTTTCGAATTAAAAACAAATTATTACACTAAGCTTAACATTTTTGCATGAAATCTCAAGATATAAGATCTCAATTTTTAGCCTTTTTTGAATCCAAAAAGCACCAGGTTTTACAATCGGCACCAATGGTCGTCAAAGACGATCCTTCTCTGATGTTTGTCAATTCTGGGATGGCACCATTCAAAGCATTTTTTCTTGGGCAAGGCGTCCCACCAAAGAATCGTATTACCGACACTCAAAAATGTTTAAGAGTTTCAGGAAAACACAATGATTTGGAAGAAGTGGGGTACGATACCTACCACCACACCCTTTTTGAAATGTTAGGAAACTGGAGTTTTGGAGATTATTTCAAAAAAGAAGCCATCGAATGGGCATGGGAATTATTGACCGAGGTCTACAAAATAGATAAAGAAATCCTGTATGTAACTGTATTTGAAGGCAGCAAAGACGACGGAACTACGCTTGATTCTGAAGCTTACGATTTATGGAAAGCATTGATTCCTGAAGATCGTATTCTGACGGGAAACAAAAACGATAATTTTTGGGAAATGGGAGAGCAAGGGCCTTGTGGACCTTGTAGCGAAATTCATGTGGACATTCGTTCTAAAGAAGAAAAAGCGAAAACACCAGGTCAAGAATTGATCAATAAAGACCATCCTCAAGTGGTAGAGATTTGGAACCTCGTTTTTATGGAATTTAACCGTAAAGCAAACGGAAGTTTAGAGCCGTTGCCTCATAAACATATTGATACAGGGATGGGTTTTGAACGCCTTTGTATGGTGCTTCAAAATGTAACGTCAAATTATGACACCGATGTTTTCACCCCTATTATCCGAGAGATTGAAACCATTTCTGGACAGGACTATGGGAAACAACTAAAACAAGACATTGCCATTCGTGTGATTTCTGATCATGTCAGAGCAGTCGCTTTTTCAATTGCAGATGGACAATTACCAAGCAATACCGGAGCGGGGTATGTGATCCGTAGAATTTTGAGACGTGCCGTCCGTTACGGATTTACATTTTTGGAGCTTAAAGAGCCATTCATGTACCGTTTGGTATCGGTTCTAACCAAACAAATGGGTTCAGTCTTCCCAGAGCTTTTGGCTCAAAAACAATTAATTCAAAATGTAATTAAAGAAGAAGAAGCGTCTTTTTTAAGAACGCTTGATCAAGGATTGGTGTTGTTAGACCGTATTATAGAAACCACCAAAGGGACGCATGTTTCTGGCGATAAAGCCTTTGAATTGTACGATACTTATGGGTTTCCTGTAGATCTAACCGCCCTAATTTTGAGTGAAAAAAATAGGACCTTGGATACGGTCGGTTTTGAAGAAGAACTCCAAAAACAAAAAACTCGTTCTAGAGCAGCGAGTGAAGTTTCTACAGAAGATTGGACAGTTCTCATGGACGATGATGTGCAAGAATTTGTAGGCTATGATGTGTTAAAAACATCTGTAAAACTTACTAAATACAGAAAAGTAACTTCTGTCAAAGACGGCGAACAATACCAATTAGTGTTTAATCTCACGCCGTTCTACTCAGAAAGTGGTGGACAGGTAGGAGATAAAGGCTATTTAGAAGCAGCCAATGGAGACGTCGTATATATACTTGATACCAAGAAAGAAAACAATGTAGCCATTCATATCGCAAAGCATTTGCCTAAAAACCTCACGGATACCTATACAGCGGTTGTGGACACAAATCAACGATTCCGTACCGAATGTAACCATACAGCAACCCATTTATTACACCAAGCTTTGAGAGAAGTTTTGGGAACACATGTAGAACAAAAAGGTTCGGCAGTACATTCGAAATATCTGCGTTTTGATTTTTCTCATTTTGCAAAAATTACGCCTGAGGAATTAAAAGATATTGAAAGTTTTGTGAATGCCCGAATTGAAGGAAAATTAGATTTAGAGGAACGTCGTTCAGTACCTATGGAACAAGCAGTCTCCGAAGGTGCCATGGCACTCTTTGGTGAAAAATATGGCGATGTAGTCCGTACCATTCGCTTTGGGAATTCGATTGAATTATGTGGAGGAACCCATGTTAAGAATACCGCAGATATATGGCACTTTAAAATCAAATCCGAAGGAGCAGTAGCTTCCGGAATTCGTCGTATAGAGGCCATTACTAATGATGCTGCAAAAGAATTTTATGTTCGAAATAATGCAAGCTTTGATCAAATCAAATTAGCACTTAACAATTCGAGTGATCCCGTTAAATCTTTGGGAGATCTAAAAACTGAAAACTCAAAACTGAAAAAACAAATTGAGTTCCTTTTAAAAGACAAGGCAGCGTCCATGAAAGGGAATTTAAAAGACGAAATAGAAACGATCAATGGAATTCAGTTTTTAGCAAAATTGGTAGATTTAGATGCCACAGGCATCAAAGATTTGTCATTTGAAATAGGGCAGGAGTTTGATAATTGCGTCTTGATTTTTGGTACAGAAAACCAAGGAAAAGCCTTGTTGTCGTGTTATGTGTCCAAAGGGCTAGTAGCCTCCAAAGGACTGAATGCTGGCACCATTGTGCGCGAACTTGGAAAATACATTCAAGGCGGCGGCGGCGGACAACCCTTTTATGCTACTGCAGGTGGAAAGAACCCAGCGGGACTGCAAGAGGCTTTAGACAAAGCCAAATCCTACATCCTATAATCTGAGCAGGTGAAACTTCAAACGCAACTCCCTTTAGAGAAACAAACACCTGCTATCGATTACCATTCAAAATTGGTTTTGTTAGGGTCCTGTTTTGCTGAAAATATAGCGGAGAAATTTTCCTATTATAAATTTCAAAACGAGGTAAATCCATTGGGCGTGTTGTTTCATCCTGTTGCGATTTTAGATTTACTAACAAGAGCACATCAAAACACTCCTTACACTGAAAAGGATGTTTTTTTTAGTAACGGCTGTTGGCAAAGTTTTCGAGCGCATTCTCGATTAAATTCAACCTCTCAAGTTGAAATTTTAGAGCGTTTAAATACCGCTTTGAAATCAACTCAAGCCCAATTAAAAAGTGCAACGCACATCATACTCACCTTTGGAACGGCATGGGTCTATGAGCATATTGCGTCAAAAACGATTGTAGCAAACTGCCATAAACAACCTCAAAAAGAATTCGAAAAATCTATTTTAAGCGTCGATCAACTTCAAGACACCTTTAAAGCGATTCTTTCAATTCTTAAATCGTTTCACCCCGAAGTGTCTGTAGTATTTTCAATTTCCCCCGTACGACACCTCAAAGATGGTTTCATTGAAAACAATCAAAGTAAAGCCCATCTGATGGCGGCACTTCATTCTGTGATAAACACAACTGAAAACACCCACTATTTTCCTTCCTATGAGTTGCTAATGGATGAGCTTCGTGATTACCGCTTTTACAAAGAAGACATGGTACATCCGAATCACATCGCCATCAATTATATATGGGAAAAATTTCAATCCATTTGGATAGAGGCGGAAGCAAATCCCATAATGCAAGAAGTGAATCAACTACAAAAAGGGTTTGCTCACAAACCGTTCAATCCATCTGCAACAGAGCATACGGAGTTTATATCTAAGTTAAATAAGAAGGCGCAAGCCTTAGAGTCTCGGTTTCCATTTATGAAGTTTTAGGGAGATAGATAAAACCCTAAAATTCTAGTATATTAGCCTAAACAAATTTAGGTAATATGTCAACTTCTTACGTACACTTAAAAGTCGAAAATAAAGTCGGTTATATTGAATTTTATAACCCGCCTCACAATGCATTGCCCGCAGCTATGTTGGCAAGGCTTACGGAATTAATTGGAACTGCGGGTACAGACCCGTCCGTTGCAGTTATTGTGCTTAAAAGTGGTGGCGATCGCACCTTTTGTGCAGGTGCAAGTTTTGACGAATTGATTGCAATTTCAAATCCGCACCAAGGCGCAGAATTCTTTGAAGGCTTTGCCAATGTGATTAATGCCCTTCGCAACTGTCCTAAAATCACGATTGGTCGTGTGCAAGGAAAAGCAGTTGGTGGCGGTGTTGGATTGGCAGCAGCAACCGATTATTGTATGGCAACAACCCATTCAGAAATTAAATTAAGTGAACTCACGATTGGCATCGGTCCGTTTGTCATTGAACCTGCAGTCACCCGTAAAATTGGCTTAAGCGCCATGTCTCAATTAAGTTTGGAAGCTTCTAGGTTTTTCTCGGCGCAATGGGCGCAGGAAAAAGGATTGTTCATGAAAGTTTGCCCTTCAATAGGTGCTTTAGATACCGAAGTAAAGGCATTGGCAGAACAACTGTGTGAATACAATCCGGAGGCCCTTCAGAAATTAAATAAAACCTTTTGGGAAGGTACCGAACATTGGGGTGAATTATTAAACGAACGCGCCTCTATAAGTGGTCGCTTGGTATTAAGTGATTTCACAAAAACACAATTAAAAAAGTATAAATAAGTTACGAGTTAAACTCATTTTAAAATACATTAAATCCATGTCAAATCCAATTTCAATCACCACAGTTAAGGAGTCAAAAGTCGATACACTCGATTTTGATACCATTGCCCTAGGCCGTACGTTTACAGATCATATGTTTGTGTGTGACTATAAAGACGGACAATGGGAAAATCCCAGAATCACTCCGATGGAAGTGATTCCAATGCATCCAGCCTGTATGGCTTTGCATTACGGACAGGCTTTGTTTGAAGGCATGAAAGCAACACTCGGTGCTACAGGAACCCCCTTGTTATTTCGTCCCGAAAAAAATGCGGAACGTCTTAACTTTAGTGCACGCCGTTTGGGCATGCCTGAATTTCCTGAGACACTCTTTGTAGATGCTTTGAAACAACTCGTGCATTTGGACCAAAAATGGATTCCACCGCATGAAGGAAGTGCCTTGTATTTACGTCCTTTTATGTTTGCCGATGAAGCCTTTATTGGGATGCGCGCTGCCAATTCTTATAAGTTTATTGTGATGGCATCTCCTTCAAAACCTATCTATACCGACCGTGTTCGTTTGTATGCGGAGACCACTTACATTCGTGCAGCACATGGCGGAACTGGAGAAGCCAAAGCAGCAGGAAATTATGCAGCTGCCGTGCTTCCTACTGAAATTGCTAAATCCAAAGGATTTGACCAAGTACTTTGGTTAGATGCCAACGAATTTAAGTATATTCAAGAAGTCGGTACCATGAACATCTTTTTTAAGATTAACGGTGCATTTGTCACCCCTTCACTAGATGGGTCGATTTTAGCAGGTATTACACGCATGAGTGTTATTGACTTTTTACGTCACAAAGGCTATGAAGTCGTAGAACGTCCCATCACAATTGATGAGGTGATTGAAGCCTCAAAGAACGGACAATTAGAAGAAGCATTTGGAACAGGGACTGCTGTTGGTATTGCAATGATTCAGGAGATAGGATATAAAGACACCTTGATTCATGTGTCGGATACAAGTCCTGTGGGTCAATTGGTTTTAGATACTATTAATAGTGTTAGAATCGGAACACTTCCCGACGAATTGAATTGGATGGTTAGCGTAGAAGCTTAAACTTTCGTTTGATATTTTTCCAGCGGTACCCTCTTACAAAAGCCCCTTGATCTGCATCAATTAGAAAGGGTTCTTTCTGATTAGCTGCTTTAATATACCCTGCGATATAATCCCAAAAAAGATGGATACGTCGTTTTTTGTAAGCTAATTTGAGAGCGGATAAAAACGCCAATACAAATCCGTAGCGCATTTTATACAAGGCAGTTCCCTGCAAGTGTTTCGCACTCTTGTTATAATTCGCTCCTGTTGGTTTGAGGTGTTTTACGTGCAAAGAGGCATCTGTCTCAAACTCCCATTGGTGGTAAAGTGCCAATAATTCATCAATAGTGTCCCATCCCATCGATTTTTTGAGGCCTCCAATATCGGAAAAACAAGCTTTTCGATACGCTTTCAAGCCCCCTCGAATGTGCTCTTTGGAGGTTAGATTTTCCAACACCCAACTTCCTTGTTGTTCTATATAACAATGTCCTGCAACCATCCCCAAACGCGAATTTTTTTGGTAATGACTAGCAAGGGTTTCTAAATAATTTTCTGGGAATATCACATCTGCATCGAATTTGCAAATGACATCGTATTCTGAATCCAAGGATTCATAGCCTTTATAAAAAGCATTAATAATTTTTCCGCCTGGCAAGTGTGCTTCCGATGAGGTGTTTGAAACCAAAGAAATCCAAGGGTGTTGTTTGGATAAATTAGTTACGATGGATGCTGTTTCATCTGTTGAGTTGTCGTCCACCACTACAATTTTGGCAGGACGTAAACTTTGATTTATAAGCGACTGCAGTGTTTCGCCAATAAAATCAGCTTCATTATGGGCCGGTATGACGATGTAAAACTTCAAATTCTTTCAGCGTAAACAATATAATATCTAGGCGTAAACCAACGGAGCAAAGGTCTAAAGCCAATTTTCTTGGTGGGATTCGTCCATTTTTCCGTCGCGATTATTTTCCACCCCGCTTTTTCTAACAACCAATCAAACTGCCAAGATTCAAACTCATGAAAATGACGGTCTCTCGGGTCGATTTTACTGCGGTAAGCAGTTGCAAACCACAATCTGAGTGGAATGCTAGCAACTAGTTTTTGAGCCTTGATGTTTTTTAAAACTGTAAAGGGCGATACTAAATGTTCAAAAATCTCAAAGGCAGTTACCACATCGGAAGTATCCGTTTCGAGTGTGCTTGTGTTGACATCCAAATCTTCCCCAGAAGTATTGTTCACTGTATAGCCTTCCGTTTTCAGAAGTTCAGACAAAGGGTTTTCAACTCCTAAATCCAAGATGGTTTCTGTAGGCGTAATGTGTTGTTTAAGAAATTCAAGCGTGTGCTTGTAGCGTTTCTTAGGAAAATTAGTAGCGTACATATTAGTATTTATAGGTGATAGCATTGATGTGCATTCCTGCACCGACACTAGCAAATATAACAATATCTCCCTTATTCAGTTCATGACCTTCCATGTGTCCATTTTTGATGAGGTCCAGTAAAGTCGGCACGGTTGCGACTGAGCTGTTACCTAACTTATGAATACTCATTGGCATAATGCCTTCTGGAACGGGTGTTTTATAAAGCCTGTAGAAACGATTTACAATCGCCTCGTCCATTTTTTCATTCGCTTGATGAATCAATATTTTCTTCACATCCTTGATGTCCATGCCACTGTTGTCCAAACAGGTTTTCATGGCAGCAGGAACATTTGATAAAGCGAATTCATATATTTTACGTCCGTACATTTTTATGAAACGTGTGCCTTCTTCTAAGGACTTGTTGTTTGAACAACCGAAGAACAAATGATAGACTTCGTCATGCGTATAGGAAGCAGACTCATGAGATAATATCCCACCGTCTTCTTCTGCTAATTCGATGATGGTAGCCCCTGCACCATCCGAATAAATCATAGAATCTCTATCGTAAGGATCGACCACTCTTGAGAGTGTTTCAGCTCCGATGACCAAGCAGCGTTTTGCCATCCCCGCTTTGATAAAGGCTTGCGCTTGAATGACCCCTTCAATCCAACCCGGACATCCAAAAAGAATATCATAAGCGACACATTTTGGATTTTTTATTTTTAAACTGTTTTTGACACGCGCCGCTAAACAGGGTAAAATATCACTTTGAATGGAACCCGATTTGACATCTCCAAAATTATGCGCAAGTATGATGTAGTCCAAGGTTTCTGGGTCGATGCCCGCATCTGCAATGGCTTTTTCAGCGGCCAACGCTCCAAGGTCAGAAGCCGTTAGATGGTCTTCTGCATAGCGGCGTTCGGAAATACCGGTGATCGCTTTAAATTTCTCTACAATGACCTCATTAGAGGAAGGGATTTCAGATCCATCAATGTTTAAAAATGAATGGTCTTTAAATGCCTCATTTTTCTGTACTATTTTTGGAATGTAACTCCCGACTCCTGTAATTCTGATATTCATAAGGTGTGTATTAAGCTTCTTCATATGCTTCAATTGGCGCACATGTACATATTAAATTTCGATCGCCATAAGCGTCATCTACACGACGGACAGACGGCCAAAATTTATCTTCTTTTATATAATCTAATGGGAATGCGGCCACGGCTCTGCTGTAAGGAAATTCCCAAACATCATTTGTTAACATTTCTTGTGTGTGCGGTGCATTTTTTAGGGGATTGTTTGGCTGGTCTTTACTCGCTGCTTCAATCTCTTTTCTGATGGCAATCATCGCGTCACAAAAACGATCCATTTCTGCTTTGCCTTCACTTTCTGTAGGTTCAATCATCATGGTGCCAGCAACTGGAAAAGATACTGTAGGCGCATGAAATCCAAAGTCCATAAGTCGTTTGGCGATGTCCACCACTTCAATGCCGTTGGTTTTAAAATCTCGACAATCAATAATCATTTCGTGGGCTGCACGTCCGCGTTCACCAGAGTATAAAGTATCGTAATGTCCCTGAAGCCGTTCTTTGATGTAGTTGGCATTTAGGATGGCGATTTCCGTAGAATCGGTCAATCCTTTAGCACCTAGCATTTTGATGTATCCATAAGAAATCAAACAGGCTAAGGACGATCCAAAAGGGGCTCCAGAAATGGAGTCAATGGCGTCTGTTCCTCCCGTTTCAATCAATGGATTTCCGGGTAAAAACGGTGTTAATTGTTTTGCAACACAGATGGGGCCGACACCAGGGCCACCACCACCATGTGGAATTGCAAATGTTTTATGAAGGTTCAAATGGCATACGTCAGCGCCAATATTCCCAGGGTTTGTCAAGCCTACTTGCGCATTCATGTTTGCGCCATCCATATAAACTTGTCCACCATTATCGTGAATGATTTGAGTAATTTCTTTAATCGCAGATTCATACACCCCGTGGGTAGAGGGATACGTAACCATCAAGGCTGCTAAGTTGTCTTTGTGTAAGGTTGCTTTTTCTCTTAAATCCTCTACATCAATATTTCCATTTTCAGATGATTTTGTCACGATCACTTTCATGCCTGCCATGACAGCACTTGCGGGATTGGTTCCGTGAGCAGACGATGGAATGATGCAAATTTTTCGGTGTGCATCGCCTCTCGATTTATGATAGGCTCTGATGACCATCAGTCCAGCAAATTCGCCTTGGGCTCCAGAATTGGGTTGAAGGGACGTCCCTGCAAATCCTGTAATTTCGGTGAGTTGTTCTTCGAGTTTGGCGAGCATGGTTCGGTAGCCTTCCACTTGATTTAGTGGGGCAAATGGGTGGATATTCCCCCAATTTGGCCAGCTTAAAGGCAGCATTTCAACGGCAGCATTGAGTTTCATTGTGCAAGATCCCAATGAAATCATAGAGAAATTTAAAGATAAATCTTTGCGTTCCAAACGTTTTATATAACGCATCAATTCCGTTTCTGAGTGGTGACTGTTAAAGATCACATTGGTCATGAAATCAGAATGACGTTGTGCTGTTTCTGGAATTCTTATGTTTGAACTCAGTGTTTGAAGTTGAGTTGTTTCTTTATTGTAAACTTCTGCAAAAATGGATACAATCAGATTAAGGTCTGAAAGTGTGGTCGTTTCATTGATTGAGATAGAAACGGTTGTTGCATCTGGATAATAAAAATTAACTTCTTTTTCTTCTGCGCTTTTTTTGAGATTTGTATTCTCAGGAACTCGAATTTGAAGGGTGTCAAAAAAGGAGTTGTGTGCCAACTTAAATCCCAAACCTTCCAAAGCATCCGCTAATGTGGTAGCTGTATTATGAACTTTATTCGCAATATATTTCAGCCCTTTCGGCCCGTGATAGACGCCATACATTCCTGCCATGACGGCAAGCAATACTTGTGCAGTACAGATATTGGAAGTAGCTCGGTCTCTTTTGATGTGTTGTTCGCGGGTTTGAAGCGCCATTCGCATGGCACGATTGCCATCCATGTCTTTTGTGACTCCTATAATTCTTCCGGGGATAAATCGTTTATACGCTTCTTTTGTGGCAAAATAGGCGGCGTGTGGCCCACCATATCCCATAGGAATTCCAAAACGTTGTGTGGTTCCCACCACCACATCTGCACCAAATTTTCCTGGGGCTTCCAAAGCAACTAAGCTAAGGATATCTGCAGCAACGGCTACTTTTATATCGTTTTGATTCGCCTTAGAAATAAAAGGTTGCAAGTCCATAACAACCCCCGATTTCCCAGGGTATTGAAGCAATGCACCAAAGAATTCAGATGAAAAATCAAAATCGTTAACAGCACCTAACACCAGTTCAATTCCAATCGGAGTTGCGCGTGTTTTTAAAACTGAGAGCGTTTGAGGCAATACCTCGTCTGAAACAAAAAACTTTACAGTTCCTGCTTTTGCTTGTGGTTTTGGTCGCACTGCAAACAACAAAGCCATGGCTTCGGCAGCAGCAGTACTTTCATCCAATAATGAGGCATTGGCGAGTTCCATTCCCGTCAAGTCAGAAATCATGGTCTGGTAATTGAGCAATGCCTCTAAACGGCCTTGTGCAATCTCAGCTTGGTAAGGCGTGTAAGCCGTGTACCATCCTGGATTTTCTAAAATATTTCGTTGAATAACTGCGGGGAGGTTGGAAGGGTGGTAACCCATTCCAATAAAGGATTTATAAACCTTGTTTTTGGAGGCGAGCTGATGAATGTGTTCAAGGTATTCTTGCTCACTTAAAGCCGCTTCCAAATTTAGGGGCGACTGAAGTCGAATGTTATCAGGAACTGTTTCGCTGATCAATTCTTCAATAGAAGTTGCACCAACAACCTGTAACATTTCGTTACAGTGCGCTTCTCTTGGTCCAATATGCCTTAAGGCAAATACATCTGTTTTCATCGTGTAGTAATCTTAAAATAAAGAACAAAATTAAGGAATTTAATAAGGTTTTAAATCACTTAAAATGAAAGTTATCAAACAATTAAAAGGGTTATTAACAGTTTGCCTATTTTTGCACTATGACTTTGTTCAAACGCTTCCTAGATTTTTATATAAATAGCAGTTTGCATGTAGCACTTGCGGTGCTTTCATTTTCTGTTTTAACTTCGTATGAGTTGGGTTTAGACAGTTCTGTGAATTTTCAGAGTGCTCTTTTTTTTGCTTCCGTTGCAGGCTATAATTTTGTCAAGTATTTTGGGCTTACAAAGTTTTATTACCGCTCTCTTACCACCAAATTAAAATACATTCAATTGGTGTCTGTGTTGAGTTTGATCGGTTTTGGATCTATTTTTTTTCTACTTCAGCAAAGCAGTCAAATTCTCTTTGTAATTTTGGGGTTGATTACTTTTTTATATGCGATTCCAATGGGGGTCAAAACACCTAAAAACTTAAGGTCTATTGGAGGCGTTAAAATTTATATCATTGCATTGGTTTGGGCAATGGCTACGGTGGTATTACCTCTTTTAGAATCCCAACAAACACTCGTTTTTGATCATTGGATTTTGGTGGTGCAGCGCACGTTTATCGTGATTGTGCTGATGCTTCCATTTGAGATTCGCGATTTGGATACAGACCAACTTCACCTTTCAACCATTCCGCAAAAAATAGGGATTCCATACACCAAGATTATTGGTTATGCGATGTTAGGGGATTCTATATTGCTAGAACTTTTTAAACAGGAATTTAACCAAAATCGTTTTTTAATATTGATTTTCTCAGTCGCTCTGTTGGCAGTTTTTTTAGCAAAAAGCACCAAGAAAAAAAGTCGGTATTACACCGCTTTTTGGGTGGAATCTGTTCCGATTCTAGTGCTTATTTCTGTGGTTGTTTTGACTCTAATTTAAAAGACCTGACCGTCTGAGTAAAGCTTCTGCTTTTGGTTTCTGACCACGAAATTTCACATACAATTCTAAAGGGTCTTGCGTGCCCCCTTTACTCAATATATGTGTTTTGAAAGCGGCTGCAATTTCAGGATCAAAAAGATCATTTTCTTTAAAATATTCGAAGGCATCGGCATCTAAAACTTCTGCCCATTTGTAGCTGTAATACCCAGAGGAATACCCTCCTTGAAAGATATGTGCAAAAGCTGTTGACATGCAATTTTCTGCCACGTCTGGAAACAATTGTGTCTCTAGGAATGCGGCGGTTTCATACTGTTTTACATTCGTTATTTCGGTTGGATCAACACCATGCCAGCTCATGTCTAACAAACCAAAACTCAACTGTCTTAAGGTTTGCATTCCTTGTTGAAATGTTGAGGCTGCTTTGATTTTATCAATAAGCTCCATAGGAATGCTCTCGCCCGTTTCATAGTGCTTTGCAAAGAGTGCTAAGGCCTCTTTTTCATAACACCAATTTTCCATGATTTGACTCGGTAATTCTACAAAATCCCATGCTACACTAGTGCCTGATAAGCTCGGATAAATGGTGTCTGCCAACATCCCGTGAAGGGCGTGTCCAAATTCGTGGAACAGTGTCGTCACTTCGTTAAAGGTGAGTAAAGACGGTTTTGTCGAAGTCGGTTTTGTGAAATTACACACGATGGATACGTGGGGTCTTTCGTTTTTAGTGTCTTTTACATATTGAGATTTATAGGAGGTCATCCAAGCGCCATTGCGTTTCCCTGCTCTCGGGAAAAAATCCGCATAAAAAATAGCGACTAAATTTTGTTTTGAATCCTCTACTTTAAAGGTCATCACATCTTTGTGATAAGTGTCAATAGTGTCTGTTTGTATGAACTGTAATCCAAATAATTTTTGTGCGACTGTAAAAGCTCCTTCAATAACATTTTCTAATTTGAAGTAAGGCTTCAGTTGTTCGTCATCAAAGTTAAAGCGTTCTTGTTTTAATTTTTCAGAGTAATAGGCACTGTCCCATTTTTCCAAACGATCGATGTTGTCTAAATTTTTGGCGAAATTCTCCAGTTCTTCAAACTCTTTTTTGGCTGCTGGTTGTGCTTTTTCTAAGAGGTCTTCTAGGAAAGTGCGCACGGTTTCAGGTGTTTTTGCCATTCGCTCTTCCAACACAAAATGCGCATGGGTTTCATATCCTAAAAGTTGTGCTCTTTTGTAACGCAGTTGTGTAATTTTTAAAACAATGGCTTGATTGTCTAAGCTATCATTTTGGAATCCTTTTTGACCAAAGGCAAGTGCAAGTTCTTTTCGTAAGTCTCTGTTTTTTGCATAGGTCATAAAGGGTACATAGCTTGGATAATCGAGGGTGAGTAACCAGCCTTTTTTATCTTTTTCTTCTGCCATTTGCTTGGCGGCTTCAATCGCGCCTTCTGGCAGTCCCTCTAAATCCGATACCTCTGTAATCAGAAATTCGTAGCGGTTGGTCTCTGCTAAAATATTTTCGCCAAAGGTCAGTTGGAGTTGGCTTTGTTCTTTGTCAATCGCGCGCAAAATTTCTTTTTGCTCGGCGTTGAGGTTGGCGCCATTTCTAGAAAAACCTTTGTATTTTTTATCTAAAAGTGTTTTTTGCTCTTCCGTTAATGAAAGCGATGCTTTGGTGTTGTAAACCGATTTCACCCGATCAAAAAGAGCGGTATTTAAAGCCACATCATTAGAAAACTCCGTTAATAAAGGAGAGACCTCTTGTGCTATTTTTTGAATCTCTTCGTTGGTTTCAGCGGCATTCAAATTAAAGAAAATGCTTGAAATTCGATCGAGTTCTTCGCCCGTATAGTCCAAGGCTTCAATTGTATTTTCAAACGTAGGAGCTGCCTCGTTTTCAACAATTTGATCAATTTCATTCTTAGCCGTTTCAATTGCTTTTACAAATGAAGGTAAAAAAGCATCTGTTTTAATTTTCGAAAAAGGTGCGGTATTGTAAGGCGTGTCAAAACGCGAATCGAGTGTACTCATGTGAATTGTTTAGGGAAAACTTAGGATTTAATGTTCTTGGATGCTTCTAGGACTTTTAATTTCAAACCTTCTTTATACATTAAGATTTTGTCTAAAACACATGTGTCTGATGCTCCAATAATTTGTGCGGCTAAGATGCCTGCATTTTTAGCGCCATTAAGGGCGACAGTCGCTACAGGAACACCACCGGGCATTTGTAAAATGGATAATATAGAATCCCATCCATCGATAGAATTACTCGATTTCACTGGGACCCCAATAACGGGTAGTGGGCTTAAAGAGGCAATCATTCCAGGTAAATGTGCAGCGCCACCGGCACCGGCAATGATGACTTTCAATCCACGCTGATGCGCTTTGGACCCGTAGTCAAATAACTTCTCGGGCGTACGGTGTGCGGAAACGATGTCCACTTCTACTTGGATGTCAAATCCTTCAAGAATTGCAATTGCTTCTTTCATGACAGGCATGTCGCTGTCGCTTCCCATAATGATTCCTACTTGTGCCATATTATTTACTTATTACTTTGATTGACTGTTTGACTTGTTGTGCGATTTCACGTGCAGTTTCGATGTTTGCATGTACGATGGTGACATGCCCCATTTTCCGAAAAGGCCGTGTTTCTTTCTTTCCATAGATGTGTGGCGTCACGCCATCCATTTCCATTAATTCCTCTATATTTTTATAGATGACTTCGCCTGTATGACCTTCGGCTCCGACCAGATTGACCATTACGCCACTGAGTTTGTTTTCAGTACTTCCCATGGGCAAGCCTAAAATCGCTCTAATGTGTTGTTCAAATTGAGAGGTATAACTGGCTTCAATGGTTTGGTGTCCTGAATTATGAGGTCTTGGTGCGACTTCATTTATAATAATTTTATCGTCTTGTGTCAAAAATAGTTCAACGGCCAAAAGTCCTACGTGCTCAAATGCTGCGGATGTTTTGAGGGCGATTAGTTCTGCTTTGGCTGCGATTTCTTTAGAAATTCTAGCAGGGCATAACACATATTCGACTTGGTTGGCTTCTGGATGAAATTCCATTTCCACGACAGGATAGACTTTCACATGACCTTTTTCATTTCTTGCGACTATCACCGCCAATTCACTTTTGAATGGTATTAAATCTTCTGTGATGCACTCCACATTTGGTAAACCTTTCAAATCCTCTACGGAACGCACAATTTTTACGCCAGTGCCGTCATAGCCAAACTGAGCACTTTTCCATACAAATGGAAACTCAATACTGCTGTGCTCTAAGGATGTGGAAATTTCATCGGTATAAGCAAACCTTTTAAAGGGTGCTGTGGGTAAATTATGATCGATATAAAACAATTTTTGTTTTGCTTTATTCTGAATGGTTTCTAAGGTTTTTGAAGAAGGAAATACATTGATCCCTTCTTTTTCAAGTGCTTTGAGCGCATCAACATTGACATTTTCAATTTCGATGGTGAGGGTATTTACTTTTTTTCCAAAATTATAAACGGTGTCATAATCCATTAAATCCCCTTGAAAGAATTCGTTACAGGCAAGTTTGCTTGGTGCTTCTGGGCTGGGATCTAAAACACAGGTGTGAATGTCAAATTTTCGAGTGGTGTAAAGTAACATTTTCCCGAGCTGACCGCCACCTAAAATACCAAGTTTGAAGTTTGATGAGAAATACTCCATAGTATGATTTTCTTGAACGATTTTATAAATACACTACAAAAATACACTTAAATATGAAATCGAACACTAAAATCGGTCATCAAAACGAATCAAAACCTTTACAATTGATTATCTTTGCAGCCTGATTTTAGTTACTCACAACGACTCTTTTTAGATGTCAGCATTTTAAAGTTTGAATAAAAATGAAAAATTTAGTATTATTTGGCCCTCCGGGTGCTGGTAAAGGAACTCAAGCCGCTTTTTTAAAAGATACTTATGGCTTAATTCATATTTCTACAGGAGATGTGTTTCGTTTTAATATTAAAAATGAAACGGATTTAGGAACGTTAGCCAAGTCTTTTATGGACAAAGGGGAGCTGGTTCCAGATCAAGTTACCATTGATATGCTAAGTGCAGAAGTGGCTAAAAATTTGGATTCAAAGGGGTTTATTTTTGATGGGTTCCCTAGAAATGTATTGCAGGCGGAAGCTTTAGATGTGCTTTTAAAATCTTACGACACTCAAATTAGCGCAATGATTGCGTTGGAAGTGGACGATGAGGTTTTGGTTGGACGTCTTCTCAAACGTGGCGAAACAAGTGGGAGACCAGATGATGCTAACGATGCAGTGGTTAGAAATAGAATAAAAATATATTACGGTGAAACAGCAATCTTAAAGTCGTACTATGCGGCGAAGGATCAATATTTTGGCGTGGATGGCGTAGGGTCTGTAGAAGACATCACGGTCCGATTGAATACAGTGATTAATACGCTGTAATATAAAACTCATTAGATGACGGAAGGTAATTTTGTAGATTATGTAAAAATGTTTGCTTGCTCTGGTAACGGAGGAAAAGGGTCTGTACACCTTCACCGCGAGAAATTTATTACAAAAGGAGGTCCTGATGGGGGCGATGGCGGACGAGGCGGTCATGTGATTGTACGTGGAAACGAACATCTTTGGACGTTACACCACTTGAAATTCAAACGTCACTTTAGAGCAGGTCACGGGGGCGGTGGAAGTAAAAGCCGTAGTACGGGAGCCGATGGAGAAGATGTGTACGTTGATGTGCCCTTAGGAACGGTTCTTCGAGATACAGATACCAATGAAGTTCTTTTTGAAATTACAGAAAACCATGAAGAAGTCATCCTTTGTCAAGGCGGTAAAGGGGGCTTGGGAAATTGGAATTTTAGATCGTCCACCAACCAAACACCACGCTATGCACAGCCCGGACTTCCAATGGAAGAAAGATATGTGACCATCGAACTTAAAATTTTAGCAGATGTTGGATTGGTTGGATTTCCAAATGCTGGAAAATCAACCTTATTATCTGTAATCACTTCTGCGAAACCGAAAATTGCCGATTATGAATTTACAACCTTAAAACCGAATTTAGGGATTGTCGAATATAGAGATTACCAATCGTTTGTGATGGCTGATATCCCCGGAATTATAGAGGGTGCCGCAGAAGGAAAAGGATTGGGACATTATTTTTTACGTCATATTGAGCGAAATTCCATTCTTTTGTTTTTGATTCCTGCGGATGCGGATGACATCAAAAAACAATATGATATTCTCTTAGATGAGTTACGTCGATACAATCCAGAAATGCTTGATAAAGACCGTCTAATTGCCATTTCAAAAAGTGACATGCTAGATGATGAATTAAAGGCAGAACTGACTGAAGAGTTGGAGGCAGAGTTACCTATCGATTATTTGTTTATTTCATCGGTAGCACAAACAGGAATTGTTCAACTCAAAGACAGTTTGTGGGCAATGTTAAATCGTTAAAAAGTTTTAGGCATGAAGAAATTCTTACTGATTTTGTTGTGTCCATGCTTCTTAATAAGTCAAAATTACACCCAAGAATTTGACACCTTATTTGATGCTAAAAACTACACTCAAGCGGTTCACAGGCTAGAGGTTTATTTAGACAAATCCCCTCAAGATTTAGAGTTGCTAGAATTGATGGGGGATGCTTACGGTTTTCAAAGCAACTGGGACAAAGCGGCAACGTACTACAAAGAACTCCGTGATTTAGATGCTACGAATGCTACTTATCATTATAAATATGGAGGCGTCTTAGGGAAGCTCGCCAAAGAAGGGTCTAAATTAAAAGCACTCGGTCTCATTTCTAAAGTAAAAACGTCCTTTCTAAAAGCGGCGGAATTAGATCCGAACTCCATAAATATTCGTTGGGCTTTGGTGGAATTATACACTCAATTGCCTGGATTTTTGGGAGGAAGCTATAACAAGGCAATGGTTTACGCGAGTGAATTAGAACAGCTTTCCAAACCGAATGGATATTTTGCCAAAGCCTATATTTATGAAAATTCAGATCGAGCAGCCTTAGCAAAGAGCTATTATAAAAGAGGTTTAGAAACGCTAAAGGAGTTACAGTGTTTTCAACCCGAAGGGTCAATTACCACACATTTAAATACACATAACAATTCAGTGCATTTTCTTGTGGCTACCGCTTGTGTGCTTTATAATACACAACTCTCTATTGGACAGAATTATATCCAATTTTATATAGATGTGTTTTCGTCTAAAGATCGCGAACCTTTAGAGGCTGCTTATTTGCATCAAGCACAGTTGTTCAAACTTCAAAACAAAATCTCTGAGGCGCGTGCTTCCATTGATAAAGCCCTCTCAATAAATCCCGATTTCAAACCCGCATTGAAAGAAAAGCAATTAATTTTATTGTTAAAGCCTTAAGAAAATCTAACCTCAATCCGTATATTTACCTCTCATAAACTCATACTATGAATGTACATTTTATTGCTATAGGAGGTGCTGCGATGCACAATTTAGCCTTGGCGCTTCACCACAAAGGGATGCAAGTTACGGGCAGTGACGACACCATTTTTGAGCCTTCTAAATCGCGATTAAACGCAGCGGGACTGTTGCCAGATAGTTTTGGTTGGTTCTCCGAAAAAATAACCAAAACCTTGGATGCGGTGGTACTTGGAATGCATGCCAAAGAAGACAACCCCGAACTTTTGAAAGCGCAGGAACTGGGACTAAAAATATATTCATATCCAGAGTTTTTATACGAACAATCCAAACACAAAACACGGGTAGTGATTGGCGGGAGTCATGGAAAGACGACCATTACAGCCATGATATTACACGTCTTAAATTACCACGATATTGAAGTGGACTATATGGTAGGCGCACAGTTGGAAGGGTTTGATGTGATGGTAAAACTGACAGATGATGCCGATTTTATGGTGCTTGAAGGGGATGAATATTTAAGTTCGCCAATTGATCGCCGTCCGAAATTTCATTTATACCAACCTAATATTGCACTCTTAAGTGGGATTGCATGGGATCATATCAATGTGTTTCCAACCTTTGAAAACTATTTAGAGCAGTTTAAAATTTTCGTCAATAGCATTACAGTCGGTGGGAGTATTTCTTACAATACAGAAGACCTCCATGTCAAAACAATCGTTGAAGGTAGTGACAATCAAATCCGCAAATTCCCGTACCAAACGCCTGAGCATACAATTGAAGATGGGGTGACTTATCTAGAGACGGAAGAAGGTCCACTACCGCTCGAAATTTTTGGAGCACACAACTTAAATAATCTTGCGGGTTCTAAATGGATTTGCCAACAAATGGGTGTGGATCAAGATGATTTTTACGAAGCGATCTCCAGTTTTTCGGGAGCAAGTAAGCGCTTAGAAAAGGTGGCTGAAAATGCCAATTGTGTGGTGTATAAAGATTTCGCACATTCTCCAAGTAAGGTACAAGCGACCACGGAAGCCGTCAAGTCACAATACCCAAAACGTCCTCTAGTTGCCTGTTTAGAATTGCATACCTATAGTAGTTTAAATGCAGCATTTCTAGAACACTATAAAGGGACTCTGGATGCTGCAGATACAGCGGTGGTGTTTTATTCGCCACAGGCGGTTGAAATAAAAAAGTTAAATTCGGTCAGTAAAACTCAAATTGAAACCGCTTTTGAGCGGGACGACTTGATTATTTATACAGACCCAGAACTTTTTAAAAACTTCATTACTTCCTTGGAGTTTGCTCAAAAAACAGTGTTGCTTATGAGCTCTGGAAGTTATGGTGGCTTGGATTTTGAAGCTCTTAAAAACAGGGTAGTCGACCCAAGTTGATTTTTTAAAATGATATAAAATAACCTCAAAAATTTATGACAATGTCCCCCAAATCATTCCCCATAAAAAACTGGTCTCAAGACGACCGCCCACGTGAAAAATTAAGAGATAAAGGCCCTCTTTCTTTAAGCGATTCAGAATTGATTGCTATATTGATTGGCTCTGGATCGGTGCAAGAAAGTGCTTTGGATTTGTCCAAACGGATCTTAGCGAGTGTGGATTATGATTTACAGAATTTAGGGAAATTGTCAACTGTTCATCTAATGACGTTTAAAGGAATCGGAGAGGCAAAAGCTATTAAAATTGCGGCAGCTATGGAGCTCAGTCGTCGCCGTCACGAAATAGATCCAAAAAAATTAGATAAAATCAATACCAGTCGTTCCGTGTTTGAGATTATGAACCCGCTTTTGGGACATCTTTCTCATGAAGAATTCTGGGTTTTATATCTCAATAACGCCAACAAAATATTAGCAAAAACACAGATGAGCAAAGGAGGAATGACGAGCACGATTGTAGATGTTCGCATTGTGATGAAGCAAGCTTTAGAGCATTCTGCCACCGCGATTGTTCTGGTTCATAACCACCCATCTGGGTCGCTTCATCCAAGTAAATCAGACACCCAATTAACTGAAAAATTTAAATTAGCAGCGGAAAGTTTAGATATTAAAGTCCTAGACCATTTAATTGTCACAGAAAAGAACTATTTTAGTTTTGCCGATGAAAGCTTATTATAATGCTGTTAGTTTATACTTCTAAAATTACGCCGAGACTCCGATTTGTTTTTAAACAAATCTGTACACGAATTCTCAATATCCCTGTTTCTTTTACCAGTGTAATTGAAGAATTTATTGCGCACGACCGTCTGAAAATGTCATACGGTTCACAGCCTTTAGGGAGTGAGTTTTTTGTGAGAAGCAATGGCCTCTTGTTCGAACAAGGTTTGTCGGATTTAGAGCTGAATGTTCAGCCATGGGAGGATACCAAATGTTTTTTTAGCAGTGGAGATAAAAGCCACATTCCTTTTGATATTTTCTCGGCGGCCTTTTATTTGTTAAGTCGATATGAAGAGTATCTGCCGCACGTTAAAGATAACTATGGACGTTTTACCAAAGAAGAAAGTTTGGCTTTTCAATCGGGCTTTTTACACCAACCCGTAATTGATATTTGGGCTTATAAATTTAAAGCAGCCTTACAAGTACAGTATCCCAACCAAGAATTTGAGTCTCGCCAGTTTTCAATCGATCCCGTGATTGATGTGCCTGTGGCTTATTATTTTAAAAACAAAGGATTTTTAAGAACGATAGGAGGGATCGGATCTGATTTATTTCGGTTTCGGTTTAAGTTTTTATACGATCGTTTTCCTGTATTGTTTGGATTTAAAAAAGATCCGTATGATAATTTTAAATGGATTATCAACCGTCAAAAAACAGCACAAACAAAGTTTAATGTATTTTTCTTAATTGGAAATTTGACCACTTACGATAAAAACAATAGCATCAATAAAAAGGAGTTTGTTTCCTTAATTAAATCGGTGGCTGACTATTGTAATGTGGGTATCAAAGCCTCGTATATGGCGTTGGATTCTATGGCAATTTTAAAATCTGAAAAACGACAAATGGATGCGGTGGTCAATACCGTGACCACGTCGGCACGTTCTTCATTTTCTAAAGTTAATTTACCAACGACCTATCGAAATTATATTGATCTGGAAATTAATGCAGATTATACGATGGGGTATCCAGAATCGATTGGGTTTAGAGCGGGTACGTGTACGCCGTTTTTATTTTATGATTTAGATTATGAAATTCAAACTCCCCTTATGATTCATCCCTTTCAACTGATGGATTTTGTACTGCTTAAACACGCTTCATTTTTAGACAAAAAAGAAACCTTGCTCAAAGCGATTTCCGAAGTTAAAAAGGTAAACGGTAGGTTTACATTTATCTTCCATAACTATGCGTTTAGCTCCACTAAGCGTTGGTCCGATTTCAAATCATTATTTAATATTATACTCGATTCCACGAATGACATTTCATCATAAAAAACATATATTTTTCGACCTCGACCATACGCTTTGGGATTTTGATAAAAACTCCGCATTGACCTTTGAGAAGATATTTAAATTAAACAATTTAGAGATTGACTTGAATATCTTTTTGGAAGTGTATGTCCCCATCAATTTACAGTATTGGAAGTTGTATCGAGAAGAAAAAATTGATAAAAAGAATTTAAAATTTGCGCGACTCAATGATGCATTCAAGGCCTTAAATATGGATGTTTCGACAAGAATCATCCATAAGTTATCGGACGATTACATCACTCACCTTTCGACCTTTAATCACTTATTTCCAGGGACGATTGAGCTTTTAGATTATTTACTGCCAAACTATAAACTTCACATCATTACCAATGGGTTCAAAGAAGTTCAGCATGGGAAATTAAATCAATCCAATATTGACCATTATTTCCAGACGGTTACCAACTCTGAAATGGTGGGCGTCAAGAAACCAAATCCTAGAATTTTTAATCATGCACTGCAAATGGCCAAAGCATCTAAAGAAGATAGTTTGATGATTGGCGACAATCTTGAAGCGGATATTATGGGGGCACTCAATTTTGGAATGGAGGCGATTTGTTACAATTATCACAAGGAGATTTTAGCAGCAGATATTATCGGAGTGGATCATTTATTAGAATTAAAAAATTATATTTAGAATATAAAGTTGTAATTTGTTCGTTTATTGTAATAATTTAACCCCAGTTTTATTATGAAAAAATGTTCTTTTTTAAAAAAATACCTAACCTTAATTATTGTTTTAGGAGCTTGTGTCTCTTGTATTAAGGATACGGATTTTGATCAAGCTACCCCCATTACTCTCACTCCAATCATGGAAGTTAATTTTGTTGAGGTTCAAGAAACGTCAACTTCTTTTCTTGATGCGTCGGGAACAGAAAAGCCATTCATATCGGATCTCATTGTTTTAGAAGTGCTCTCTTCTGACTTTATCCATGACCATCTTACAAAAGCAGAATTAGTATTTGAAGTTACAAACAGTCTTAATAAAGCTTTTCAGATTAAAATGGATTTTTATGATCCAGCGGATATGCTTCAGCATTCGTTTTCGATAGACATAGACAATTCTCCTTCTCATATTCCTCTTGTTACTGAACACACAGAGGTTTTTGAAGCGATGAGTTTGCAAGCTCTGAAAGCGAGTTTTAAATTAGGTATTACAATCACGTTGGTGTCTAGCGCTACGGGTTCCGTTTTAACTCCTGATTCTGAAGGAAATCTTGCCTTAATATCCAAAGGGATCTTATATTTAGAATACACTCAATGAGGTGGCTAATATTTTTGGGAGTCTTTGTATCCCTACATGCACAAAACAAGCAACTCTTATATGGGTTTAAAGATGTTCCACAACAAATTCTTTTAAACCCTGGGGCTCAAGTCGATCATCGAGGGTATATAGGCGCGCCCTTACTTTCTCATATTCATTTTAATGCGGGCATCACTGGATTTTCTGCATTTGATGTTTTTGCGGATGATGGAAAAGATTTCAGTCAAAAAATTCGAGATGTTGTTTATAATATGGATGCCAAGGATTTTTTTGGATTTAACCAGCAATTGGATATTTTTTCAGCCGGACTTACCTTAAAAACTTCTTTAGAGGAAATGTTATTTATCTCTTTTGGAATGTATCAAGAATCCGATGTGTTTTCCTATTTCCCAAAGGATTTGGCAGTCCTAGCTTATGAAGGGAATCATAATAACTTAAACAGGCGTTTCGATTTAGGTCAACTTAATGTAAGTGCTGAAGTGTTATCCGTTTTTCATTTGGGCATTAATAAAAAAATCAATTCTAAATGGACGGTAGGCGTCAGAGGTAAAATATATTCGAGCATTGCACAGGCATCATCAACAGAGAATAACGGGTCTTTTAGGACGGTACAGGGGGCGGATAATTCCCTGAATCATATTTTTGACCTTGACATCAAATTACAAACTTCTGGGCTTTCTTTTTTGGAAGAACCCAATGCCAACGAGGGATTGGCTGTTCTAAAAAAACGACTGTTATTTGGTGGAAATTTAGGGGTGGGTATCGATTTAGGATTTACCCATCACCCCGCTCCAGAATGGACGATTGATGCAAGTCTTCAAGACATTGGTTTTATCAATTATTCTAAAGATGTTAAGAATTACGCTCTGGATGGGTATTTAGAATATGACGGTATTCAAGCGTTGTTTCCAGAGGCTGTCACAGACCAAACGGCACAAGATTATTGGGATGAGGTTTCAACAGTGTTTGATGAGTTATTTGAAATTGATAGTACCACAACTGCGTACACCAAGTGGAGACCAATAAAACTCAACAGTTCTATAAGTTATAATTTTGGAAGAAAAACAGATAAAGAATGCAATTGTCTTGACAAGTCAGATCCAACTTTTCAAAACAGGGTAGGGGCGCATCTGTTTGCCATGAAACGTCCCAATCATTTGCAGTGGGCACTGTCGGCATTTTATTATCGAAAATTCTTCAAAGGCCTGCAACTAAAAACAACCTATACTGTGGATGCATATTCATTTAAAAATGTTGGACTTGGGATGTCTGCTGTTTTAGGGCCGGTACAATTTTACATCATGGCGGATAATTTATTGGATTATCAAAACTTAGCTAAATCACAAAGTGTATCTTTACAATTAGGTTTTAACTATATATTTAAAAACAATGACAACTAAAATTTATATTTTTCTTCTAGCATTAAGTGTCAACATGAGTTCATGGGCTCAAATGAGTCTCAACGATTACAAGTACGTTTCAGTACCTGAAAAATTTGATTTTCTAAAATCAAACGATCAATATCAATTGAATTCGCTAACATTTTTTTTACTTAAAAAAGAGGGGTTTACGGCCTTGAATAAATCGGATAACTACCCAATGGATTTAGCTCAAAACAATTGTTTGATGTTAAATGCAAATGTGGTTAAGATCAAAGGCTTGTTAACAACGAAACTACAACTGGTATTGACCAATTGTAAAAACACGGTTGTTTTTTCTTCGGAGATTGGAAAATCAAAATTAAAGGAATATCAAAAAGCATATCTTGAAGCCTTACGAGACGCTTTTGCTTTAAGCGAGTTTAATTATGCATATAATGGATCTAACGGAGTAGCCGTTATTCCAATCTCAACAAAACCTGCGACGCCAGAACCAATGATTGTTGAACCCGCTCCAGTAATGGTCACTGAAGTAGTCGTTGAAAAAGTGGAGCCTCAAGAAGTAATGGAATCTGTCCCAGCTGTTGAGGTGGCTACGGGATTGATCATTCAACAAACCAATTCGGGCTATGATTTTATAGATGGCGTTTCAAAAACTGTTAAATACTCCGCGCATGCAACCCTGTTTGAGAATGTTTATATCATTGACGGGCAAGAAGGCATTATTTATAAACGTGGACGAAACTGGGTACGTGAATATGTCGAAAATGGAAAAACGACCATTGAAGCCTTGAACATTCAACGCTAGGAATTATACTTGTCTTTCCAACGTTGTTTTAAAAATTCTTGCTGTGCATTTTCGCGGGCATTGTTTCCGGGTTTATAGAATTGTGTATTCTCGATGCCTTCAGGTAAAAACTCTTGTTCCACAAAATTTAGGTCGTAATTATGGGCGTATTTATAAGACTCGCCATAGCCTAAATCTTTCATTAGTTTCGTGGGTGCATTTCGAATGTCAAGAGGCACTGCCAGATTTCCTGTATTTTTCACCACATTAATCGCTTGATTGATGGCAGCATAGGCGGCATTACTTTTTGGGGAGCATGCCAAGTAGGTGGCACACTGACTTAGGATGATCCGACTTTCGGGCATTCCAATCGCCGCAACAGATTGAAAGGTACTGTTTGCCAAAACCAAAGCGGTTGGGTTGGCGTTTCCAATATCTTCACTTGCCAAAATGAGCAGACGGCGTGCAATGAATTTCACGTCTTCGCCCCCTTCTAACATACGTGCCAACCAATAAACCGCGCCATTTGGGTCGCTTCCACGAATGGATTTAATAAAGGCCGAGATGATATCGTAATGCTGATCGCCTGTTTTGTCATATAAAACGGTACTGTTTTGAACCTTGTCTAACACCAATTGGTTGGTAATGGTCACCTTGGTAGCAGTCTCCGAATTGACAATCAATTCAAAAATATTCAATAATTTCCGAGCATCGCCACCAGACAATCTCAGCAAGGCTTCGGTTTCTAGAAGTTTAATTTTCTTTTCTGAAAGGAGTTCATCCGTTTCAATCGCACGTTTTAAAAGCGCGTCTAAATCGTTGGTGTCAAAGGGTTTTAAGGTATAGACCTGACAACGGGAGAGTAGGGCAGAGATGACCTCAAAACTCGGATTTTCGGTAGTCGCTCCAATCAGCGTTACCCAGCCTTTTTCAACGGCTTGTAGGAGTGAATCTTGTTGGGATTTGCTAAAGCGATGAATTTCATCTATAAATAAAATAGGGTTTTTGGTGGTAAACAAGCCGCCACTTTGTTTTGCTTTTTCAATGACTTCTCGCACATCTTTAACGCCCGAACTGATGGCGCTTAAGGTGTAAAACGGTCGATCAGATTCAGTAGCGATGATGGTGGCAAGGGTTGTTTTTCCGATGCCGGGAGGGCCCCAAAAAATCATGGAAGGGATGAGTCCTTGTTTTAAAGCTTGGGTCAATGCCCCGTTGGGTCCAATAAGGTGTGATTGACTGATGTAATCGGTCAATTTTTTCGGACGTAAGCGTTCTGCTAAGGGTGCATTCATGCTACAAAACTAAAGTTTTTTTTGATATAAAGGTGACATTCTAACATAATGCCTTTTTTTGGCGGGTTATTTGCTAGTGTTTAGTAAATTTATAACCATGAATCCACAACAACCGTTTCGATTTTCTACAGGCGTGATCGGCTATCCGATCGCATTTGTCTTGTTGATTTGGATTGTATTTTGGGTTGAAGTTCGGTTTAATTACCGGTTGAATTATCTGGGCGTATTTCCAAGAACGTTATCAGGGTTGAGAGGCGTTGTTTTCAGTCCTTTTATTCATGGAAGCTTGGAACATTTATACCATAATTCTACGCCTTTGTTGGTATTGTCAACAGCCCTCTTTTATTTTTACCGCCCCATTGCGTGGAAGGTTATTTTATTAGGTATTTTATTTTCGGGGTTCTCCACTTGGGTGATTGGAAGTTCTGCCTATCATATTGGAGCGAGTGGATTGATTTATGTATTGATGAGTTTTATGCTGTTTAAAGGCATTTTTTCTAAACACTACCGATTGACGGCACTTTCGTTTGTCGTCATTTTTTTATATGGCAGTATGCTGTGGTATGTGTTTCCTGTTAAAGAGAATATGTCATGGGAAGGGCATTTGTCTGGATTGGTGGTTGGGTTTGTTTTTGCCCTCTTTTTTAAGACGGCTATTGCCAAACCTCCCAAATATGTTTGGGAAGAAGAACATTATGACGAATCCCAAGATCCTTTTTTACAACAGTTTGATGCGGACGGGAATTTCATAGAAACTCCGGAAGAAAATCACACGGCGGATTCTTCTTTAGAAATCCGTTATAACTTCAAAGAAAAGGACGTTTAGAGGCGTTGTCTGACAACTTCATAAAGAAAAGCACCACATGCTACAGAAACATTCAAAGAGGCAATACTGCCATACATAGGAAGTTTTGCTTTGTCGTCCACCAATTTTAAAATAGAGGGGTTGATGCCTCGGTCTTCAGAACCCATAATGATGGCGCATCCTTGTTTAAAATCGATATCAAAAATGGTGTTGTCCGTTTTTTCGGTGGCTGCAACGACTTTTATGTCGGAGGCTTGTAAATAAAACATAGCATCTTTGATGTGATCTACCTTACAGATGGGAATGTTAAATACGGCGCCTGCACTTGTTTTAACGGTGTCTCCGTTTATGGGAGCCCCGCCACTTTTTTGAATGATGATGCCATCCACGCCTGTACATTCGGCAGTTCTGATAATGGCTCCAAAATTACGAACGTCACTGAGCTGATCGAGGAGGAGAAACAATGGATTTTCTTTGGTTTCTTTGACAGCGGTGATCAATTCTTCCAAATCATAAAACGCGATTGGCGACATGCTGGCGACTGCTCCTTGATGGTTGTGCTGTGTCAAACGGTTTAGTTTTTCAACTGGCACATACGAAAAGTTGATGTTCTGCTTTCGCAATAGTTTTTCTAACTCTGTGTACAATTCGCCACTGAGCCCTTTTTGTAAAAAAACCTTGTCTATGGTGTTTTCAGCTTCTACGGCTTCTATGATGGCACGAAGGCCGTATATTTTGGTTTCTTTCTCCATGCCGCAAAAGTACACATTACACATCAATTTTAAAGTAATAAACCAAAAAAGCGGATTCTTTTAAGAATCCGCTTTTAAATGTACTTATAAAAAATGATTGTTTATTGAATGACCACTTTTTTGAAGGTGTTTTTAGAGCCTTGTTTTAAGGTTAAAAAATATACTCCTTTGGCGTAATTGCTGGTATTTAATTGTCCTTTAATTAGAGCTGTTCCTCCCAACATATTTTCTGTATAGACGGTTCTTCCTTGAAGGTCCACAAGTTGCACTAAACAAGAGGCATCTGATGTGGATGCAAATTTAAAGTTCAGTGATTCCTTAGCAGGGTTTGGCCATATATTTAATACATTTTCTGTGATTGAATTTGTGCTTAACACAAAACCAGCACTGGAGATGATTAATGAGTAATCTTGTTCATCATTGGTCAAAAGCCCTTGGTGGCTTACTGTAAGGGTATAGGTCCCAGCGGTTGGTGTATCAATGTCAATGTTTTCAACCGTATCTACATCATTTACAGCATCTCTTAGAGCATTTCCTGTTGGACTCGCTGGATTTAACCTCCATGGATAGTAAATGGTTCCATCGGGTGCCGTAATTGATACATCTAAATTATTCACTAAAGCGGGTAGTGTACTGTTTACATTTCCTGCTTGGCTAAATCCTGCGGGATCTGTCCAACATAAGGTTGCGCTGACAGCTGAGGAGGCCCCAGCCTCAAAAGTTGTAGTGTAAGTATCTCCACTGACTAAAGTTCCTTCAAAAATCTTTGCGTCATTTAAAACATCATCATTTATTACATAGGCTGCTTCTAAACAATTCAAAAGCCCCCATCCATATACGGGATCTGGACCAATTTTGACAAAATCATCATCGGCTGTATGGCATACCAAGCCTTTTAAGGTTGCAGATCTCATAAATTCTCCGTTGTTTAAATCTGAGTAGAACTGCTGTAACAACAGTACTGACCCCGCTACATTAGGAGCTGCCATTGAAGTTCCTGTAGAATTTGCATAAGCGTCTGTTGCATTATTATAAGGAGATATCAATTCAGTTCCATTGCCAGTAATGTCTGGCTTAATTCGATTGTCATCCGATGGACCTTGACTGCTGCTTGAATTGATACTGATTGCAGTTAATACGTGATTTGTATCGATTGTAGGGTCTTGCGCATTGGCAACAACTAAATTGTTTTTTGAATTTTTTTCTCCTGTGAGTTTGTCATACCCATCGGTACTCGCATTGCTATTTGGACTGTTTCCATTATTCCCTGCAGAGACTACTTGTAAATAGTAGGGGTTGTTATAGTGAATTTCATCCCATTCTCTTGCCGCTCCAATATAGCATCCCATATAATAGGCATCTAAGTATTCATTTCCATCGGCATCTACGGCTGGTACCCCGTAAGAATGATTGGAAATTAAAAGTCCGTTCGTTGTTACTTCATTTAAAGCTTCCGCTTCGTCAGAATCCCAAGTGTATGACACAATCGTGGATTTCGGCGCCATTCCTTTTGCATCTGACCAGACGCCTTTAGCAGCGATGGTTCCAGCAACATGTGTTCCATGGCCGCCATAGGTTTGGTTTATACTATAATCTGGCGTGGTGACTCTAGGAGTTGAAGCAGTTGGAAAATGCCCTGCAAATTCTATATGGTCCACCAATACATTATCTTCATCCCAGACGCCAACAGTCATCCCTTGACCTTCAAGATCAACACCTGCTGCGCCTCCATTGTGAAAAAGATTTGCTCTTGTTGCTATGGCTGCATCAGAGTTATGTGTTGTGATGGCGATGGGTGTTCCATTGATGACATCCACAATGGTGTATTTTTTATCTCCGACAAAGTAGTTGCGTTCTTTGCCTGGGTTTTGACTTAAATAGGCATCGATACGAATTGTCTTTTCGTTGTTGCTTTCATTTATTTTCTCGAGCAGTGCTGCATTTTTTTCTTTTTTACTTGCACTTATAATTGTTTCAATTTGTTCCTTGCTTTGTCCGTAAGACGTATTCAGGCAAGCGACGAGTAGTGTAATAATTAAAATGTATTTTTTCATCATTTTTATATATTAAAAAAAGCCTGTGAGATTCACAGGCTTTTTTTGTATTTTAATTTAATTTTTTACAACTAAAGCAATAGACTTATTGTTTTGTAAATGTTGTTTGGTAAGGACCAAAATTAGTTGGTGATCCGAAATCCCCACTCGCTGTGATGACTCCCGTCGTATAATCGTACGATGTCGTATCCACAAAGTGGTAGTTAAAGCCACCTACATAAGGAATGTTCAAATTAAAACTGTCATCTACATCAAAAGAACCATCTAGATAAAATGTCATTTCAGTTCCTTCTAAATAATAATCATCCGATCCAGCTGTATTTGAAATCAACATAGTGGAAGCAGTTGCATCCCCTTCTATCAATGATAATTCGACTTCGAAACTTTTTCCAAAAGCAACAGCTAATTGCAAACCTGCATTGGTACCGTCAGTGAATATTTCATCAACCGAATAAGTACCTACAAAGGCACCTAGAGAAGGATTGATTACAATTCTCTGAGTTACAGGGAATGTTTCGCCTACTAATCCAGCTGTAACATCCGATGAACTTGTGCCTGTAAGTACGATATCAAATACCATTGGTTCTGTAAGAGTTGTTCCTTCTAAATCTGCAAGATCTAAAGAGATCATACTTAGGTAAGAATAGTCAAATCCAGTTCCGTTGTCTGGACCTGCGTAACTTGTTTTTCCAGCAGGTGCTACTACAGCCCCAGAGTTAGAAAACACAGCACTTGGATCTGCACCAGATACACTTTGTAAAGCGTAGTTGATGGTCAAATCAGAACTTGTTGTTGGAACTTGGATATTCACATCTAAGTCAATTGTTCCTGTTGCCCCTTGGAATACTCCAATTTCAGCAGCATTAGTTGTGAGAAACTGAACCCAGCCACTTTCTTCTTGAGCTGCGTAGCCCAAATCTTCACTACTATCGCTATCACAAGACACGGTTAGTGCAAGGACGAATAGTAAGCTAATTGATTTTATTATATTTTTCATATTTTTTTATTTAATTAGTTAGTTTACGGGTTGACACAAAAGTCTGTAGCCTCTGAAGCACCCCAGTTTCCTTCGCCATTGGCAACATTAATAATAGAACAATCTAAAGAGTAGTTACCAGTAGTATTACCATCTTCCTGACCATCTGCGTAAGAGTCATAGATAGTAAATGTATAACACCCATCTGCTAAGGTCATAGTTTCAACAATGAGTTGTCCACCACTAATATTCGAATAACCATCACCTGATTCTACAACATCTCCTGCTGCATCTACAACGTCCCAAGATCTTTCAGCTGCATAAGTATCTTCATTCATTGTCAACACAAAATCGTTACAGATTAAGTATTTGTTATAGTTGATCGTTGACATTTTAGAGCCTACTACAGCAACTCCTGCTGGTAAGTCTAAATCCAAGACCAACGTATAAGCGACACCTTCCGCAAGGTTGGTATCTACAAAACTTACAGTGAGTGTTCCATCATAAGAATCCGCTGGTATTGTAACAGTTCCTACTGTGTAATCACCAATAGCCCCTGTTGATGTTGCGTCTACTACTACATCATAACTTCTTGCTGTTGTTGAAGTCGTTGTTGCTTGTACTACTAAAGTTGCTGATGCGCCTTCAGGTCGTACCGCCACAGAAGTAGAAGATGCTGTAAATCCAACCCCAGTTTGTCCTGAGTTGTCATACACATTGTCTATGATTGCATCGTTTTGCTCGCAAGCCATGAAGCTTCCAAAGACAAAAAGAGCACTTAATATTCTAAATTTTTTCATAATTATATATTTTTTAATTAGTAGTCTCTGTTTTGAACAACTCCACTGTTAGCAGTTGTTTCGCTTAAAGGAATTGGTAACGTAAATCTGTAATCAGAGTTTGGTAAAGAACATCCAGCTAAGTTTTCACATTCTTTAGCATCTCTATCGATGGCTCTGTTCCCTCTGTTTCCTAAACGTTTTAAATCTACCCATCTGTGACCTTCGTATAAAAGCTCTAAACGTCTTTCGTCAAGAATAGCTCCAAACGCTTCTGTTTCATTTGCAAAAACTTGAAGATCTTGAGCGGCACCATATCGTGCATCTCTTAATTCTTTCAGCATTGTTGCAGCAGTTGCTAAGTCTCCAGCATCGGCAGCAGCTTCAGCTCTGATAAATAACATTTCAGAAGCTCTGAATACTTTAAGATCATTTAACAATGGTTGTGTTCCACCAGGATATTTAAATACTAATAGTACATCATCATTAATAGAGTTATCGTTAGTTTGATACGTAGGGTCTACAGTAGATTCTGCAACGTTTAAATTTCTTGTTAAACGTACATCGTCTGTTCCAGCTAAGATGTTATAAACTGAACGACTCATTTCCATAAATGGACCTCCAGATGCAGAGGCGTCGATGAAAGCAAATAAGCTTCCAGCCCATCCACCACCAGAAAGACCTTGACCGTCGTAAGAATCTCCAATAGATCTTTCGAGGCTAAAAATCACTTCTGTGAAATCCGCATCTTCAAACATTGCTGCATATTCAGTTTGGTCAGCAATAGAGTAGTCCGCTAACAAAGATGCAGCATAGCCATCAGCCATTACATACTGTCCTCTGTAGGCAGCCATTCTTGCCTTTAAAGCAGTTACAAAATCAGCACCCATAAAAGTAACTCCTTCAGAAGCATTGATTAAATCTGTAGCCATTGCTAAATCTGCACTGATTGCCGTGTAGAATTCACCATTGGTAGCTCTTGGTCTCGCTTCAAAGATGTCTTCTGCAGGACTTGTTACAAGAATTCCTGCAAGTGCAGAATCGTCTGTATAGTCAGGTGAGAAGTAAGTAAGTATTTGGAAATGTGCAAATGCTCTAATGGCATGTGCTTGACCTAATACGTTGTCATAATCTTCTTGATCTTCAGTAGCATCAATAGAAGGCGCAGCTTGTATCACTCTGTTTGCCATTCCGATTGCACCATAATAAGATCCCCATATGCCAGAAGCATATCCGTTAGAACTGTTAATGTTAAAGTTCTGTTCGTCATTGTTCTGACCTCCGTTGTCTCTTCCTTTGAAAGTTTCATCCGTCATTGCTGCGGTGAGTCCAATTTCATTAGTGGTATCTAAGAAATTGTAAGCACCTAATAGACCAGCTCTTAAGTCTGAAACACTCTGAAAGGCATTTTCTGCGCCCAATCGACCCGGTTGTTCGATTTCAATGGCATCATTACAGCTTACGATTGATAGCATCAAACAAGCATAAACGATTTTAAATATATTTTTCATGTTTTTATATTTTTAAGTTATATTATTAAAATCCAAATTCAAGTCCGACAGAAAATGTTTTTGGTGTTGGGTATCCATTTTGAGATGACCCCGTACCTTCAGCATCAAATCCTCTCCATTTTGAGAACGTTACTAAGTTTTCTCCTCCAACAAAAGCACGGATGTATGAGAAACCTGTTTTGTCAAGAATGACTTTAGGAATGTTGTATCCAAACTGGATAAAACGAAGTCTTAAGTAATCTGCTTCTCTTAAATCTCTATCAGAGAATGATTGATCGGCAAAGTTAGTTGCATTAAGTGACGGTACGTTTGTAATGTCACCTGGCTGTTGCCATGCATTTAAGATGTCTCTAGAGTGTCTGAATTGACCAATTGAAGTTGGATCCATAAATCCGTTGTAATTAAAGTCATATCTATCTACTCCTATAGCGTAGTTAAATTGTGTTGTTATGAAGAAGTTTTTAAAGTCTGCATCAAACCCAAAACTACCTTGGTAATCTGGATAGATATTTAATCCTGTTCCTCTTTGGTCAGCTTCTACTAAGTTCTCAGTAATGTCTCCATTAAGGTTTTCGAACAATAAGTTTCCGTTTGCTGGATTCACTCCTACAAAAGGTGCAGCATAGTATTCACCAATTACACCACCAACTCTAAGTCCGTAAGGAATATCTCCACCTGAACCTAAACTGATTACTTCTTGTTTGTTGTAGTTTCCAACAAGGTTCAAGGTTACATTAAGACCGTCTTGCTTTGCAGCTTTTACGATGTCATAGTGTAATTCTAAATCAAAACCACTGTTTTGTAATTCTCCTACGTTTGCGCTAATGGATGTTTGAGCACCATTAAGTGCTGGAGAAATTGGTGTAGGGAAGAATAAATCTTCTGTATTCTTTTTGTACACATCAAAACTTCCACGAAGTCTGTTGAATAAAGAAAAATCAATACCTACGTTTGCTTGTACTACTGTTTCCCATTTCAATAAATTGTTTCCAATTTGTCCAAATGAAAGTCCGTTGACTCCTCCGTACTGACCACCAGTTACGAATAAATCTCTCGTTAAATCAGCAGCTCCAAAGGGAGCAAATGTTCCACCTGAATCAACAATACGTTGGTTACCAGCAGTTCCGTAAGAGGCTCTAAGTTTTAAGCTGTTTACAAAACTTAAGTTTTGCATAAAGCTTTCGTTAGAAACATTCCATCGACCTGAAACAGACCAGAATGTACCCCATTTGTTAGAGTCTGCGAATCTGTAAGAAGCATCACGTCTAATTGTAGCAGAAAAACCGTAAGTTTTGTCATAATCATAATCAGCATAAGCAAAGTATGAGAACAAACCTGCATTTTGAATGTTTGCAAAAGCAGTATCTACAAAGTTGTCATTGGCTGCATTGTCATCTACGAAAGCAGAACCATCACCAGGATAAAACGTTGCTGGGTCAAACCCTTCTTGCGTTACTCCAAAGCTTCTCCAGTGTGCTTTAAAGTATTCTGTAAAGACAGATACTTCTAAACTGTGTTTTTCAGCAAATGTGTTTGTATAGCTTAACGAGTTGTTAAAGTTTAAGAAGATCGATCTGTCTGAATTTTGAACTGAAAATCCAGGAGTTACGTTTCCTGTTTGAGCAAATAACTGAGAGTTGAAAGAGGTTGGAGCCTCTACTCTTAACAGTTGTTCGTCTGTGAAATCCGCTCCAAATCTACTGTTAAACGTAAGATTGTCTGTAATGTCATAGCTTGCTTTAAGACTTGCTATTACTTTAATTTCATCTTCTCGTCTTGTGTAAGTTTCCAAACGGTCTAATAACATTAAAGGAGTGTTTGCGAAATTTACAGGGATGTTACTTCCTTCACCAGACACATAAGAACTAGGAGAGATGTACGTTACACCTTGGTTTGCACCAAGAGCAAAGTTTCTGTTGATAGCTCCTGAACCAATACTGTTTGCTTCGTCACTTTCAGAGTAGTTGAGAGATAAAGAGGTACTGTATCTGAATTTTCCACTATTTGATTTTCCGTTTATGTTATTTCTAAAGTTAAAACGTTTCAATGTACTTGCTCTTTTCAAAATACCTTCTTGATCTTGAAATCCTAAAGATGTGAATGAGTTTAAGTTTTTACCACCTGATGATAAACTTAGATTGTGACTTTTTGTAAGTCCTGTTCCAAAGAATACATCTAACCAGTCTGTGTTGACTAGTCTTGCACGCTCTTCTAACTCAACGTCAGAAAGTGTTGCTCCAAAACCAGCACCGAAATCTTTTTCTAATTGCAGTTGCTCTCTAGAGTTCATTAAGTCATAATCGTTCCCTTGTAGGTTTGAGAAACTAGTTAAGCCACTGTACGTCACTTTAAGTCCAGTTTCATACGATCCAACTTTAGTTTCAATGATGATTACACCATTTGCACCTCTGTTACCATAAATGGCTGTTGCACCTGCATCCTTAAGAACGGATAGAGAAGCAATGTCATTTGGATTTAAACTTCTAAAGTTGTCTTCATCTACTGGTACACCATCAATAATAAATAATGGCTCTGTGTTACCAGAAATAGAAGAGACTCCTCTTAAGTTAATTAAACTGTTTCCACCAGGCTGTCCATTACTTGTTGTAATGTTAAGACCTGCAACCTGTCCTTGTAGTGTTTGTACAAAAGAAGCATTTGGTCTGGACTCAATGGTTTGAGCAGTTACCGTAGTCGAAGCAATGTTAGAAGTTGCTTTAGAAGTTGTTCTAAAAGCTTGTACTACTACCTCGTCTAAGTTAGTATCCATAGCTAAAACTACATTAATTGTGTTACTTGCTCCAACAGTTTGTGATTGGTTTGCATATCCGATATAACTGTAAGCTAGTACGTCACCAACTTTAGCGTTAATAGAATAATTACCATCAAAATCAGTTGAAACTCCAGATGTAGTTCCATCTATAACAACAGTTGCACCAGGTAATGGTAGTCCGTTATTATCAGAAACATTTCCTGAAACTTTTTTTTCTTGTGCAAATGAAATCTGCACAACTAACGCTAACATTAGCATTAGAATTCCACTAAACTTTGTTTTCATTTTTGTTATATATTTAAATTAGTCTTCGCAAAAGTGACGATTATAAGTCAAATATCCAACCTTTTGTTTATAAAAATTACATATTTCTTGAACAGAATTAGCTAATTAGGGCAATATTAATGAATTATGTTTACTTATTACATTTAAATAATAAACTAAACTTCAATCCCTTTTATGCATCACTGCTTTTCAATTACTATGAATCCAAAAAACCACCCTATTGGGTGGTTTGGAGTGATTTATGGTTTGTTTTGTGGGGTGTGGGGGAAGGGAGGAGTTGCCTACAGTAGCCTCTTTGTTTTTATAGCCTACATAGCTAAAAATTAACACATCACCTGTGTTGGCATTAATCTTGTAATTGCCATCAAAATCTGTTGTTGTTCCAGAGGACGTTCCGGAGATGACAACGGTAGCACCTATGAGGGGCAAGCTGTTTTCATCTGAAACCGTACCTGAAACTGTTTTCTGCTGTGCATAAGTTGTTTGCACAATTAACGCCGTAAACAGCGTTAAGATCATTGTAAATTTGGTTTTCATTCTTTCATTGTTTTGAATTAGTCTAGCCCAAAAGTCTTAATAATAAGTTAATAAAAAAAACGTACCCTCTATATTTTAACATTCCTTTAACATTTAATTTTTATTTTTAAAGGAGTAAGAAGAATTAAATATCTCCAAGTATCCGAAAAGCTAAGGTGGTGTATGGAATTAGAAAACTCGAAGATTTGTGCTTTCTAATTGTTGTTAGAGTAGGGTACAAGAGTTGTGTACACCTGTGTAGGGATTCTAACAAAAAAAAAGAAGCCACCTGAATTTTAAATTCAGATGACTCCTTTAAGTACTAATAAAAAGAGTTAAACTTAATTAACGTCCCAAAATATTTTTGTTGTTTTTGTGTCACCTCCAATTGCTGAAGCTGCACTGTCATACTGAGAACCGTTTAAAGTTGCTTCAGATGTAGGGTAAAGGAATCTTGTTGGAATGTCCAAAGTCACTCCATCCACTACGGGTCCGTTTAAACCTAAGTCTAATAATCTCCAAGCAGTCCATCCTTCATAACCATTGTTAAACATTGCAACCCATTTCTGAGATCCAATCTTTTGTTTCCAGTCTCCAGCAGCTGTTGCGTATGCAACTTCTGTTAAAGCTAAATAAGAAGCAGTATCTGTAGCACTTACGCCCCATTCATCCATAGAAACTCCGATTGCAGAGTTGTAGTATGCTTCAGCAGTTCCGCCTACAGAGTAACCTCTAGCAGCAGCTTCTGATAATAAGAAGTGTACTTCAGCAGCTGTAATCAAATCTCCTTTTAAATCTGGTGTTTTCATATAGTCAGATAAATTTGAATTGCTTCCTGCTCCATTTGCATTCCCATAATCTCCACCTACATAAGCACCTTCGTACATTCTGAAGTAAGATCCAAGTCTTGGATCATTTGTAGGATTCATTGAATCTACTAAAGTGTTTGCCGCAACGAAATCGTTACGTCCACTCTGTACAAGAGAAACCCATAATGGATTTGTGTTTGGTGCTGAAGCTAAATAGTTAATTCCAAAATTATCAGCATTCGCTACGATAGGTCCTGCTAAAAATGCAGCCTCTGCCATTGCTTGTGATACTGAAGGGTTAGAATCCGCTAAACGCATTGCCATTCTTAATTTTAAAGATACAGCAGCTTGTCTCCATTGTGCAACGTTTCCTCCGTAAGCGATGTCTTGACTTGCGTCAAATCCTGCACCACTACTTAAGCCTGTAATAGCTTCATCTAAATGAGAAGCTAAAGCAGTATAGATAGTCGCAGCATCATCATATTTAGGTGATGGATTTAATGGATCTAATGCTTCTGTAAAAGGAACATCACCAAAAGTATCAACCAAAATAGAATATGCATATACTTCCATAAACTTGATGATTGCTAGTTGTGCTTGACTTGGAGCTTCTCCATTAGAAACAAGCTCATTAGCACCTTGCAAATCTTTAAGAACATCTCTGTACATGTTAGTCCATAAACTTCCACCAATATTTCTTGTTACTTGATTGTATTGGCTTTCATCTGGATACGTTGTTTGTGCCCAGTATTGTGCATATAGTCTAAAGACATTTTCGTTAACACTACAGGAATTCATTTGATCCCCTAGGTTTTTCAAAGCATTTGTGAAAAGACCCCCAGCTGGTACTTCGCTTGGGTTTTTTTGGTCAATGTTTAAACTCTCGTCAACTCCACATGAAGTAAGAACGACAGTAACACACAATAAGCTTAATAAGTAATTTTTCATTTTTCTCATCTTTTATATTGTTAAAATTCTAAATTTAAATTAAGTCCTACTGTTCTTAGAGTAGGGAAAGATCCTGAAAGGTATCCTTGAGCGTTTCCAGCTCCTAAACCAGATTCTGGATCTGCAAAAGGAACGTTTTTATCAATAATCCAAAGGTTTCTTCCGATTAGCGTTAAGCTACCTTTAGCAATTGATCCTTTAGTCCACTTACTAACTGGAAGTTCATAACTAAGTGTTAATTCTCTCAATTTGATGTAAGATGCGTCATATACAGTCAATTCAGCTGGATTTCTTGAAGAGTTCCCCCAATACCAAATTCCACCATAATAATCTGTTCTAGCTCTTGTTGTGTTTGGAGCTCCATCTGCAGTTACACCAGGAAGAATAACACCACCACCATTTGCTAGTGTGTTTCTAATTGGGTTTCCAAGATCGTTAGTTCCCGTAGTAAAGTCTGGTAAACCAGTACCTTGTCCGTAATGCATGTCTAAAGAATATACATCACCACCTTTTTGAATATCAATCAAGAAAGATAATTTGAAGTCTTTATACTTGAATGTATTTGTGATACCACCATTCCATTCAGGATTTACATCCCCAATGATTTGATCAGCAACCGCTTCATAGTATCCACTAGAGTTCACAATTCTTTCACCATTTTCATGCATGTTGAATCCTGTTCCTCTAATAGTACCGTAAGGTTGTCCAACGGTTGCATTGATTGAAATTCCACCTTGAAAACTATTTAATTGTAAGTTCTCTTGGTCTCCATATAAATCAACGACTAAACTTTCATTTTTAGCCCAGTTAACAGTTACGTCCCAGCTAAAGTTATCATTTTCAAAAGGAGTTGCATAGGCGCCAATTTCAACACCTTTATTTTGGATTTCTCCTGCATTTACCCATCTGTTTGAAAACCCAGTAGAAGTTGTTACTGATGCAGGCATCAATTGGTCTTCAGTGTTTTTCTTATACCAAGATAAGTCAAACCCAACTTTGTTATTAAACATTTTTGCTTCTACACCAACTTCAATTTCCCTTGTTCTTTCAGGCTTTAAAGTTGCGTTGTTTTTTGTAGAACCGTATGAGAATAAACTTGCATTTCCGAAATTATTCAGAGTAGAGTAAGTATCGTTTACGTTTCCGGCTGGTAAATCATTACCGACCTCTGCATAACCTGCTCTTAATTTACCAAAGTCTAACCATTCAAGATCCACTAATTTAGAGAATATTAAACTTGAACTTGCAGCATAATAGTTGTAGCTGTTATTTTCAGATGGAAGTGCTGAAGATACATCAATACGATCTGTAAGATCTAGATATAAGATGTTCTTATATCCTAAAGATGCTTGAGCGTAATATCCATTCACTTGCTTTTCTCTTAAGCTTTCAATCGGTTTTGGATTTGAACTTAAAGAATTAGAAAGTGCAAAGATGTTAGGAATTGCCAAGCCACCAGCAGTAGAATTTCTTAAGTAGCTATAGCTTTCTTTTCTAACATTGATTCCAAATACACCATTTAAACTTAAATCATCAGTTAACTGCTTGTTAACGTTGAACATTAAATCATAGTTATACTCAGAGAAAAGGATGTCTACTCTATCGTATCCTGATCCTTCATCATCACCTAAAATACCAAATTGAGTTGCAACAGAACCAATAGCTCTACGTTCTTCTCTCAATTCATTATAAGTATCAACAGCTCCTTTAGCAGTTACGCTTAACCAGTCGTTAATTTCAAGTGTTGCAAAAACATTTCCAAAGAAACGATTTCTTTCATCTGACTGGAAGTTTTTGTAACGTGTCCAGTAAGGGTTATCCCAGTAATGTGGTACAAGTTCGCCACCTGAACCAGGTCCTGTAAGTGCACCTTCGTTATTCCAAGAGTAGTTTTTCCCTGTCTTGTTAAAGATATCTTCTTGATCTTTAATGTCAACATTTACTTGCCACCATTGTCTAAACTGAGCCATTAAGTTATCACCATATCCTGTAGAATTTCTTCCGACAGTTTGCTGAACTAAATAGTTAGCAGAAGAACCAACAGTGATTTTATCATTCACTTTTAAGGTTCCACTAAAGTTTAAACTGTTTTTGTTTAATTTAGAATTTGGCATATACCCACTAATTTCAGAATTGGTATACCCTAATCTATAACTCGTTTTGTCGTCTCCACCAGAGATACTCACAGAGTTGTTAAATTGAGTTGCTGTTTCGAAAAAATCTACCGGAGTCGTTTGTCCAGCAACGTAAGGAGTCGCTTTTCCAAAGTTTGCATGTTCAGGAACAAAAGAATCCCATTGGTAAACTAGTGAACCATCTAAAGGTGCTCCAAAAGAAGCATCATCGTAAGTTGGTACGACTAAGTTATCATTTCCGTCGCCAGTCATATCCCAATCTTCGAAATATCCTGTTGAACCATAATAAGTACCATATCCTGCTCCATACTGATCTTGGTACTTAATAAAAGTACTCTTGTCAATAGAACCAATCTGAGCACTAGAAGTTACAGTAACTTTAGTTTTTCCTTGTCCTCCTTTTTTAGTTGTAATAATTACAACACCATTTGCTCCACGTGAACCGTAAATTGCAGATGCAGCAGCACCTTTCAAGATGTTAATAGAATCTACGTCATCTGGATTGATATCCATTGCAGCATTTCCGTAATCATACCCTTTACGACCGCCAGTTTGTTGCGCTGAATTGTTAAGGTTGTTAGAAATTGGAATTCCATCGACAACAAATAAAGGTTGGTTGTTTCCTGTTAAAGAACTAACTCCTCTAATTAGAAAGTTTGCAGATCCACCAAAGTTGTTATTGGTTTTGATTTGCACACCGCTAATTTTCCCAGAAAGTGAGCTCGCAATGTTATCTACTTTAACAGTAGATACTGCATCACCACCAATTTGTTGAGAAGCATAACCAACAGATTTCTTGTCTCTTGAAATTCCAAGAGCGGTAACTACAACTTCATCAAGTTGAGAATCATCTTCTTGCATGACAACAGTAATACTGCTAGTGTCGTTAATTGCAACAACTTGATCGGCATAACCTAGATAGCTTACTGTCAAAGTATCGCCAACTGAAGAGCTAATACTAAATTTACCATCAAAATCTGTTGTTGTCCCCGTGGAAGTCCCTGAAATAATAACCGTAGCACCTATTAAAGGCATACCGTCAGTATCAGTAACTGTTCCTGAAACATCCTTTTGCTGTGCAAAAGAAACTTGAATTACAAACGCTAATAGCAGCGAGAGCATCACATTAAATTTTGTTTTCATTTTGTTTGTGTTAAATTTATTGTTACAAACTTGATGATAAAAGTGTTAAAATCCTAAATTTTGTTTAACAAAATTTTAATTAAAATAAACAAATATGCTTTTTATTTAATATTTCACAATAAAATTGTTTAATACAATATTTAATTGCATATTAATATATTAAAATGAATTTAAAGTCGTATGTATTGATTGAAAAAGCTTTAATTTCAGTTGGTTTTTTGCTGTTTTATCACAACAAAAAACGTCATCCTAAGGCGGTGTCTAGAAGGTAGCTGTTAAGCTTAAGTGTATTTTAGAATCCGAGAACTTGAAGTTTTGTTCTTCTGTTTTCCCATTGGCCAAGTTAAATTTTAGGAGTCCTGCATCTGTAAGGAGTCCAAAACCAAAACCAAAACCATAGAGTTTTTGATTCGATTGTGTAGGAGTTTCGAAATACGCAGCATCTATAATAGAGTGTACATAAAGAGTAGGGCTTAGTTGGTAACGGTATTCGGATGCCAAAACCCCTAAATTTGTAGCATTGATGCTGTTTTCTTCAAACCCCCTGATAGAGTTAATACCACCAAACCGGATGAGTTCGTTTAATAAATAGTTTTCTGAGTCGATTCCCTGGGCCTGAATTCTTGCGTAAAAACTATTCTTCCGATTCAGGTTAAAGATTTTAGAAGCTTTTAAAAAATAGGCTATTTGACTCGTCTGTTTGTCTATAGTTTTTCGATTGGATTTAGACAAACGAACCTCTAACGCACTCGATAAAGGAAATAGTGAATTTTGAGCTGTAAGCTTTTGATAAGTATATTTGAGTTCGTAAGTACTGGTTTTATAGTCCCGTATATCGCTAATTGTTTCTGGTAATAAAGCATTTGACTGCGTGGATCTAATCCCCAAAAAGACTTTTTGTTTTGGATTGAGTTGATAATAGACACTGGCCGCTTGCTCTGAGGTTGTGAAGGTGCTGTCTTTTTTAAATATATTTAATTCAAGTTCGCTCCCTATGGGGGTTTTAAATAAATAGGGGAAGGTGAGTTGAGCTTCAAATGTTTTTAGGTCATTTTCATCACTCCTATAATTAAGACGAAAAGATTCTCCGAAATTTAAGTTGTTTACTAAGTTGAGATTGAGGTAGCCATTGAGATCTAAACTTCCAGTTGTTTCATCTGAACCAAATCCCAAAAACCCATCAAAACGATTGCTTTTTATTTTCTCTAAATATAAATAGACTCGGGTAGTATCCTGCGTAAATAGCACTTCGGCAGGTCGAAGTTGTTTGGTAAACCGAAGTTGGTCCAGTGCTTCGGTTTTAGATTGAATGGCTTTGAGGTCAAAAGGCGTATTTTTTTTAATGCCGAGATAATGTTTGATAAAAGAACGTGGAAATTTCTCATATCCTTTAATCTCCACCGATTGAAGTTGTCGGGGCTTTTTTGTTTCTACAGATAAATCTGCTCTGAGCGTTGACTTGCCAATAGGTTTAACCCTCTTCAAAGAAACGGAAGCAAAGGGATAGCTTTTTGTGGCTAAAAATTCAGTGAGTGAATTGAGTAAGGATTCGAGTGCTGAAATCTCTACTACGTAATAAGGAGTATTTTCAAGGTTTTTGACAACTTCCAATTCTAAAAACTCAAAAAGGGTTTTGTCGGCATAGAGACGAATGGATTCATATTTTGAGCCAAGTGATAGCTGAACAATTATTAGAGGTGGTGTTTGAGAAATTTCAACAACGCGCGCCTCAATATAGCCTTTTTGATACAATTGGTCTTTAAAGGAAGCGACTTGAGTTTCTAGTGCAGCGAAGTTTTCAAAAGTTTTCGGATACCCTATCGTGTTGATTGTATTTGATTCAATAGAGTCATTGCTGGTAATTTTTAGTTGAAGCTGTTGTGCAGTGCTCCAACTAAAAACTCCAAAAACACATAAAATTTTAAATAATATTTTCAATTGACGCGTCACATTTATAATTTCAATGTAAATCTAACGTAAAAAGGTTTCTAAATATTTAAACAGGAAAAAAAATCGTAAATATTTTAAAATTATAGGGTTATGATTTGAATAATTCATTTTAATGTGTACCTTTGCAGCCCTCTAAGAAGAGGATTTTAAAAAAAACAAGTATATAGAATATGCCAACAATTTCACAATTAGTAAGAAAAGGAAGAGCCAAAATAACTAAGA
>CAWVRW010000017.1:0-46354 GCA_963933105.1 uncultured Formosa sp. | reverse complement strand
ACGGATTTTTTATTTTAATATTTGTACGAATTTTGTACGAATTTACTATTTTAAGTGTACGTTTTTATGTACACTTTTCAAATTATTTTTAATATTTTTAGTTTCAAAGTAGCTTAAACCAAGTTTGCGCAGTTGAATTTTCAACCATTCTGGGGTGGAGGTTTTTTGTTTTCAGCAACGAATGAAGCTTGCTTTAGTTGGTGACTCAGCCTAGTATCCATAAAAAAACCCCGCACTAGTGCGAGGTTTTAATACTAAAAAAAATACAACAAAAACTACTGCCGTTCCCAAATTTGTATAACTTCACCAGTATCATGCGTAAATTGTGATTTATCACTGCTAAATTCAAAGTAAACAATTTCCTCATTAGGTTCTTCGTCTGCTGGGTCAAAAAACAAATAATTTCCTTGAGATCCAATTTGTTCCCAATTTCCACCCAAAGACAATAATTCCTCCGATTGTACTGGATTAAATTCATCTCCTCCAGTACATTCATAAAAGTACATATCCAACTTTCCATTCGAATACGCAAAAATTTTGCTCGGAAGTTCTGGATCTAATTCACCTAAACAGGCCCTTCCATAACCAATCCCTTCTTCAAATAAGTACCTCACCTCAGAAATTTGTTGCCACGACCCTATCATTGGTTCATTGGAGTCAAAGGTAGTGTCGTTATTGTTGTTGTTTCCATCTCCATCTCCGTCTCCATCTCCGCATCCTATGAATAGTAATGGCATCATAAGTAAAATAATAATTTTCTTCATATTAAAAGTTTTTAAATTTAGTTTGTAAATCTAATTGAGTTAAGCAGTATTTTCATGAATTTTTAGTACATTACACTATATATCCTGTATTTATGATGCCTTTAGTAATCGCTTTTTTCTTGTCATTTGTAAGTCCTTCTTATTCAGAGTTACCGAGCGGATCATTTTTTAGTTTCCACTCAAAAGAATTCTTTTATACCGTTGATTCTGATTCTGTGTTTGTTACCATAAACGGAAAATCTTACGACACATGGGCTCATAAAATGGACTGGCCACATTTTGATTTCGATGCGATTTATCGCCCTAACGAAACAATTTTAGTAACTAAAGGGGGTGGGGTTCTGTATCGTTTCAAAGACAATTCTTTTGAGCGTTTGGATAAATCTTTTGAACATCGAAACAAGTATAGATCATATGATTTTACTTTTGAAAATAAAATATTTTCTTATGGAGGTTATGGTTTGTTTATGACTAATTCCAACCTTACTTTTTTTAATGAATTAAATCAGGAGTGGAGTGAGTTTTTTTTCCATCCAGACTCAAAAATACCTGCTCCGAGACAACGCATGTTCGGGCAATTGGAGGATTCTTTTCTGTATGTTGCCGGAGGGACCAACAAACGGGTTAATGAGGAACTTGAGTTGAATTATAATGTTTTGGAGGATGTTTGGAAATTAGATTTAAATACTCATTTTTGGACCTACTTGGGCAAAACCAATTTTGATTTTTCTGACAATTCTAACAATCTATTTTCACCGTCTACCCTAAAAGTTTCTTACAATAGTGGAACCCTTGCGATAAGTAGTGGGGAGGTGTTTTGGTTTGATATTAAAAATAATCACATTAAAGAATTTATGGATGTCAATCCAATTCTTTTTGAGAGTATTGATCGTATTGATTTCAATCCCACCACCAATCTTTTTATGATTTCGAAATTGAAACATAATTCTCAATCGTATCGCTTTATTTTCATGACACCGTCAGAGTTATTAGGGAATTCTGTAAATGAACACCCATTATATAATAACGATATTCAATACGAACTCTACTTTCTTTCGTCAATCTTATTATTGGGAATCATCCTTGTTATTTATTTTAAAACAAAGACCAAAAGTAGCTATAGCGTTATTTTAACAAATTCAAATAAAATTCAAAAGGAACTAAGCTCTGAAGATTTTAGTGTCATGAAACTTATTCTAAAAGAATACCCAACGGCTGTTGATTTTCCGTCAATTTTAACTTTTTTTGAACCAAATTTGTCTTATGAATCTCGTGTTAAAAAACTTAGACTTTCAATCGGACGTATCGATAAAGTTCTCATGGTTCACACGAAATCTAAAGGGTCTGTTTTAAAGTTTAGACAAAACAAAAACGATCGCCGTATCAAAGAAGTTTATTTAAACTAAGTCCCGTAAACAGTTGAGAAACTTCACAAAATCAATAGATTAAGACAGGTCTAAATACGTTTCATGTAATTTTAAAAAAGAATTTATTTATGAATTATTCTCTTCAGGATAGATAGTTCAATTCACAACCTTTAGTTCTTCTTCATTTCTTCTGGCACTAGTGGATTCATGATTTTAAACCAAAGTGGCGGGAAAAAACTTAAGAGTATAGAAGCGGGATAGCCCAAAGGTAAGGTCGGGCTTTGGTCATAACTGTTGAGTAGTTGGTATTTTTTGGAGGACTTAAAGTGATGGTCGCTATGCCTTGTCAATTCATACAACACAATTCTTCCAATATTAAAGTTAGAATTCCATGAATGCTGCGGTTGCACGCGTTCATATCGTCCAGAAGGCGTTTTAAAGCGTCTCAATCCGTAATGTTCAATATAATTGATGCTTTCTAAAAACAGAAAAGACACCACTCCAACAGCGATGGCAAATAGCATCGCATCAAATGAAAAGAAATAGAACACTCCAAATATATAGGTGGGTTGGATTAAATGATACCAAAGCATGTCATTTTTCACAGATAAGAATGGGCGATTTTGAGTTTTTAAAAGTTTCATTTGACAGTTCCAAGCATCTACGTATTGCTTTGTCACAGAGGAGAACCAAAACGAAAATACGGTCTGATTGTATTTTGCGGTTGCGCCGTCCTTTGGAGTCGCCACATTCATATGGTGACCAAAGTTGTGCTCTATATAAAAATGCATATACAGGCAAGGCATGTACAGGAGTTTGCCCATGAACCGCTCAAAGTAAGGAGTTCTGTGCCCTAGTTCGTGCGCCACATTAATGGCGTTGGTTGCCAATAAAATGCCTGCGGAGAGGCCCAATCCAATGAGTTCATAAACAGCGTATTCTTGTGTTTGAACTTTTGTAAAAACAAGGTACAAAAGACCAAAAACGATGGGCAGGTTTAAATATAACATCACATCAAAAATCCAGTTTGTTTTTTTGTTGTTCTCTTTTTCTTTGGATAGATTTTCTGAACTATTGCCAGTTATGAGATCTAGAAAAGGCAGTATCACAAATGCGTAAATAACGGAAACATAAGTCCCTATGCCCATGGATTCAAATGAGATGAACGCCGAAAGCGGTACTGTATAAGCAAAAAGATACTTTAAATCTCTCATAACTTAAAGGTATACAAAAATAAGTTAGGAGCTGTTCCCTGATACAACTTCAAAGTGACCCGTTCTGGCATATAGTTTGTGCAGAAATGAGGTAATAGATTGACTTTGAAGTGCTTTTATTTTAAAAAAAGCATTCCTTTATGTGAGCAGATACAACGATAATCATATTTAATAATTTTAGTATTAATGATTTTTATAGTTCAATATAATGAGGCAGTTGTGCCGTTTATTACGTCAAACAGCCGTTTGTTACATCAAATAGCCGTTTGTTACATTGAACTAGTATTTTACTCTTAAGCTTCCTTTCTTTGTTTGTGGAATCATGAAATGAAATTGCTTTTTTAAAACAAGGCAAGATACTATTAAACCCCAAATTCAACATGAAAAAATTTGCACTACTTTTATTTTTTATAGGAGGGCTTGTGTCAGCACAAGCCCAAGATTCCATATCCATGGACTCGATAAATAAGACAAATAAAGGGCTTCTTTTGAAACTAGGACTCAATTTAGTCGATAGCACTGGGGAATATAATCCTTTTGAGTTATTAAGCAGTTTTGATGAAATGGCCTTTTCTGAAAATTTTAATATTGAACTCGAGTATCGATTCAGTAATTCCTTAAGTCTTTCCGCCGCTTGGAGTGCTAACAAATGGAAAGCGAATAAAGGAAAAATAGACGGTTCAATTATAACTTCTGACATTAAATACTCTGCGATAGACCTGGATTTGAAATACTACTTTGACGAAGCCTTTGGAGGTTGGTTCGACCGGAATGATTGGTTAGAACTTTATCTTCATACTGGGGTTGGTAGAGCCACACAAGCTACTCAATCTGGCACGACTTTTAATTTTGGATCAGGTGCTACCATTTGGTTTTCGGATCGATTTGGTCTTAATTTTAACGGCACAGGGAAGTGGATGTCAAATAACGGAGATGAATTATATAACTCCAACCATTTTCAATATTCTACTTCTTTAATGTATCGATTTAATAAGAAGGACAAAGGAGAGGACAGTGATGGAGACGGTGTTTCTGATGCGCTTGATGAATGTCCAGAAGAATACGGAGAAGATAATGGGTGTCCAAAATCAGACAACATGATGGAAGCTGATACGGATGGAGATTCAGTCTTGGATTCAGTGGATAACTGCCCTAAAATAAAAGGATTGCCAACAAATAATGGATGTCCTCTACCAGATAGTGATAACGATGGTATCGTTGATGTAGCGGATAAGTGTCCAAATGTCCCTGGGATTGAATCCAATAATGGCTGCCCTTACCCAGAGTCGGGGGCTGGCATAGCAGATTCAAATATAAAAAATGAATTATCCAGTGAATTATTGCCAGACGCTGATAGCGATGGTGTTCCTGATGTGGCAGATAAATGCCCAACAGTTGCAGGAATTGCGATGAACAACGGGTGCCCTTACGAAGAAATAATGATTGGCACGACAGATACAAACTTAAACAGGGAGTCTAAAGGAATCTTGTTTAACTCAGGCAATGCTAATTTCAGACAAGATTCATACCCTATTTTAATTAAAATAGCTGAAATGATGAAACAGTATCCTGAAGCCAAATTTAAGATAGAAGGCCACACAGACAGTGTTGGACCTTATCAATCCAATAAACGCTTGTCTCAAACGAGAGCCAATGCGGTTCGCAATTATTTGATAAGCAGTGACATTCCTTCGGAAAACCTTACTGCTGAAGGCTTTGGAGAAACAAGACCGGTGGCTTCAAATTTAACAAAAGAAGGACAACGCCTTAACAGACGGGTTGAAATTATTAGAATAAAATAAATAAAATAATTTCCACCTCCTTTTTAAAGGATTGTGGATTCATGAACGCTACAAGAGTCTAATAGCTTAACAAGAAGATTTCTGTAGCGTCCTAAAACAAGTTATTACTAATTGGTTAACTGTTTTAAATATGACTGAAATTTTTACCTTTTTTATGCTTTCAGAATTTAGTACAAGAATTTGGATCAATGACCTATTATTTTCACATCCAATATTTTTAAAGTCAACAAGCCTAACTCCAAATATCTATTTGTTTGTTTTAGTGTTTGGAATCGCTTTTTTTACTGCCCAATGGTTGATCCCTCAAGCGATTCGCTTTGCACATCGGTTTCAATTAGTGGACCATCCTGATTTAAGAAAAAAACATATAAAATCCACACCTATTTTGGGAGGGGTCAGTGTATTTGTGAGCGTTGTTTTCGCTTTGTCTCTTACAAGCTTACTTTTATACAGCTACCCTAGTATTGATTTAGATTTTAAAATAGTTTTTGGTTTGTGCAGTGCTGTTTCACTGATGGTATTTTTTGGACTTAAAGATGATATATTTGAAGTAAGTCCATTCGAAAAAGTAATTTTTCAAATTATTACAGCTCTTTTTGTAATCATTTCATGTGAAATACGAATTGATAATTTTGATGGGCTTTTTGGAATTTATGAACTGTCTACTGTTTTTAGTTATCTCTTTTCTGTATTTGTATTTGTAATCGTCGTGAATGCTTTTAACCTAATTGATGGTATTGATGGTTTGTCAGCGTCTGTAGGTTTAATTGGCACCCTATGCTTTGGTCTGTTTTTCTTTTTAAATGATTTAGTGATTCAGTCCGTAATCATGTTTTGTTATGCAGGAGCATTAACCTCATTTTTAATATTTAATTTCAAAAAGCGTTTATTTTTAGGAGATAATGGCTCAATGAGTTTGGGAGTGGTCATTGCTTTTGGTATTTTTTCTGTGATTACAGCCACTAATGGAGTCAACCTTGTTGGAGGGACAGGCTATTTTATTAACAATGCCAGTATAATCGTTTTAGCATTAATAAGTTTCCCGTTATTGGATACTCTTCGCATTTTCTGCGTTCGTTTGGCACAAGGCAAAAGCCCGTTTATACCTGATAGAAATCATTTACACCACCACCTTACATATTTAAATTTCTCTCATTTTGAGAGTACACTTTTAATCGTGATTTACACGATCACCATTACAGGAATTGCCCTAGCATTAAGCTCATGGGATATTACAAGTCATTTTTTTGTAATGTTATTTTTATCATCTTTTGTTTATCTCATATCATGGATATCAAAAAGACGACTTAATACTTAATAATACTTAGAAGATTTGACCGATTATGACATTAAATCAACCGTTTATTACACGAAACAGCCGTTTGTTACATGGCTGTAGGTTAATCGCTTTAAGAAACATAATTTGCATTGGAAATTGCCTTAAATTTTAAAATTATCATGAAAAATTATACTTTACAAATATCAATCTTTGCAGCTTTTTTTAGCCTGATTGCTTTTGCTCAAGATGTGACTGTAGCTGCTGGCGGACAATTGTATATCTCTCCTGCTGCATATGTTGTTGTAACAAACAGTGGAAATGTCACTATTAGTTCTACTGGAGAACTTATCATGGATTCTGTTTCCAATGATTTCTCAGATTTCATGGTTGATGGCGGTATTACTTCTACAGGAACTGCTGAGTACCGTCATTTCACAGGATCTTCTGCCACCAGAGATTTAGTGTCACCTCCTGTAAATGGTCAAACGTTTATGTCATTTGCATCTGACAACAATACAAAAATTGCAGGCGGAAGTATTACTACCGCTAACTTAATGTACGGACCATTCGACAATCCAAATGGAGTATATGTAGAATATGGTTCTTCTGAAACTACGCCACTTGCGGCAGGTATCGGCTTTCGTGCTGGTTCTGCTGGTGGACAAACATTGGCGTATAAAGGAGCTATTGCTACAACAGATGTTACGGCAACCCTCACCTATGGTTCTGGACAATTCAAAGGCGCTAACCTTGTTGGAAACCCTTTTACAACCCATATTAAAATAATGGACCTAGTATCTTCAATGAATGGAAATGCAGCGATAGATCAAAGTTTTGCAGCCATTTATGGATATGATGGTTCTGTTACTACGAATCCAAATACTTGGAGTGTGTTCAACAGTATGAATTCCGTGGTTACAGATTTAATCACACCTGGCCAAGGCTTTTTTATTGTGTCTAGTGTTGCTGGAGGTCCTTTTGTCTTTCCAAAATCAGCTACTAATGTTAGCCCAAATCCACTAGATAACTTTCTTCAAGTTCCTAGACTTGAAAATACGGCGTCATCCTTTAAGTTGAAATTAGCTAAAGGGCCCTACATACATGAGACCTCCCTTTATTTTATTGATGAAAATGGTTCTAGAGGCTTGGATGTAACCTATGATGCTGGAGCTTTTGGCTCTGCTGATATAGGAACTCATTTAGTAGAGGATTCTTCAGGAGTTAACTTTGTGATGCAAGTTCTTTCTACAGATGACTTAACTGCCACAGATTATGAAATAGCTGTAGAAGTTCGTGTTGCAGCAGGTCAGGAAGCAACAATTAGTATCGACGAATTGAATGTGCCTCCTGGAACAATATTTTATTTAGACGATACAGAATTAAATATTCAAACCCCGTTAATCTATAACCACTATACGTTTACGCCTTCTTCAAATTTAAGTGGGATTGGACGTTTTTTTTTACGGACAACTTCAAACACTTTTTCAAGCCCTTACACTGCACTCGATTCTGTTGAGATTTTATCCTTGACAGCGACAAGAAAAGTAGTCGTTCAGGGTCAATTAAGGAATAATTCAACATTAATATTATATGACATAAGAGGTCGCGTGGTGCAAACGCACCAATTACAGGCTTCTAAGACAAGGCACGAAATTGATGTATCTAAATTAAGTTCAGCAGTTTATGTTGCAAAACTAAACAACAAATACCAATCTAAAACGACTAAGTTAGTTATCAAATAAAGACTCATTTTAAGACGACAAAGGCTTAATGCAAATGCTTCGTACTAAATTTCAACTTACAAATTCATGAAGAAATCAAATAAAAATATAAACCAGATTACTCGCAAAGAAGCCCTTTCTAAAATGGGGAAGTATGCAGCACTAACCGCTATAGGAACGTTTATCGCTCTTAACCCAACAAAGTCTCAGGCCGTATCATTGCCCCCACCATCTAATAATGATGGTATTTTTGATGACTAGTAAAAGGTCGTTTAGAATAATCACACCACATAAAAAAAGCATTACACTGAGATTCAGTGTAATGCTTTTTTTAGGACTTTAACAGAGGAATAGTAAGTGTTACAATCGTTCCACCATCTGATTTTATTTCGAATATTATGGGGGTTTTATAAAGCTTTGAGGTTGCTTTTATAACGTCTTTAGTAATTTTCATTCCATGTAAGTTTTCAGAGTATATTTTTTCTGTATCAATCCCCACACCATTGTCTTTCACACAAATTACTAAGCAATTGTTTTCTATTTGATGCGTTAGAGAAATCACTCCTTTGTTTTTCACCCCTTTAAATGCATGATTTACAGAGTTTTCTAAAAAAGGTTCTATTACCCCTGGAGGAACTTTCCACCCTTTAATAATTGGATCATTAAGATCCTTGAAATTACATTCAAATCTATCTGAAAATCGTAACAACTCTAAATACATATAATCCTTACAAATATTATATTCGGACTGATAAGACACTAAGTCTTTACTCATGTTATCAAGTGTAGACCGTAACAGCGTCGCCATTTTTGTAAGTGCATTAGAAGCGTTTTCAACATCTTTTTTGGCAATAAAATAATTGATAACAGATAAGGCGTTAAATGTGAAATGAGGTTTAAACCTTGATCTCAATACATCAACTTTCATTTTTTTGTTCCTATATTCCAAAGACTCTCTTTCTTTTACACTTTGAAAATATAAAAATATAAAAATTGAAAACACTAAGAAGAATGCAAGCCCAACAGAAGTTATTGTTTTTTGATACTTGAGTTCATTTTTAGCTTGTTCTTTTTCTAGTTTCTCAGTTTTCTTTTTTGTTTTCCCCCTTAAGTCGGTGATGTTTTTTACAAAATTTAAATACTTTTCAATTACGAGTAATTGTTCATCGTGTTGCTGCTGCTTAAGAGTATTTAATTTCGTGTTATAAAAATTGAATGCATTTAGATCTCCACTCTGAGTTTTAACATCAATAATAGCCTCTAAGCATTCATTGAGCTGATACGCTTTTTTGTTGTCTTCAAAATAGTTTAAAGCTTTGAGATACATTTTGTCAGCATTGTCTAAGCGGCGTTCTAAAGCGTAGCGATGCCCCATGTTGAGGTATAGAATATGCTCATTGAAACTGTTTTTTTCTTTAAATTTGTCTAACAGAATAGGAAATAGGCTATCCACTTTAGAGAGTTGTAGGTTATTTCGATACGCAATCATTAGTTCATGGGTATGTCCACTTTTTTTGGCATGAATCAATTCTTTTTTATGATTGTTTTGAGACCGATACCATCGTGTTAATATTAAATTTTTTGTTTGTTTTGGTAGGTCGTATGTCTTTAAGTAATACAAAAGACTGTCATTATGTGTTTTTTCCAAATAGCTTAGTCTGTGTTTTTGATGCAATCGAATATCGCTATCGTCTAAAGGAATTGTTTTTAGAATTTCAAAATAACGCTCAAAATAATATTTACTAAGACCCATGGAGGCTTTTGACGTATTGTATCGAGATAAATAGAATTTACTTAAATTTAGATAACAAAGAAGGAGAAGTTTAGGATGGTTTTTTAAGAATTCATACTCTTTAATCAGCAGGTCTTCCAAAATATTTGTGACTACAAAAATATCCATCGAGCCTTTGTTTTTTTCTATTTGCTGAAATGTAAGATCTACATAAAGGGAATCTTCTTTCAAAGACCATGCCTCCTCTTTAAGTACATTGAAGAGACTGTCAGAGTTTTGAGTATTTTGCGTGTCGAATGCTGTGTTTATTCGTTCAATAAACGCACTTCTTGTAGTGGTTTTCTGCGCATTTATGCAATTTCCACACACACCTAACAAGCTAATACTTGTTAGGACCCAAATTGATCTTAAAATTTTTATTAAAGAACTCATTTTGTTAAACAAAAATTCAAGTTACACAATTACTTTTTAAGAACAAATCTATTCGTCCTATTATATTAGTTTATAGGGTTTTATGATAGTTTTCGAGTTATTTTCCCTATGTTTGTAGAGCAACCTATTTATATAGAGTCTAATACATTTTAAGCCAATTGTTCTTTTGAGTAGTTTTCCATTATGTATTATTTGAGTTACTAAATCGCTTTCTTATTTTAATTTATTATGTCCAAAATCAGTGCTATACTCGTAGATGACGAAATTAAAAACAACGAATTATTAAATATTTACTTAGATAAATATTGTCCTATAATCTAAGTGATTGCGATCGCAACCACTGTAGAGGATGCAATCACAACAATTAACGATTTACAACCAAAACTTATTTTTTTAGACATTGTATTGCAAGATGGCACGGGTTTCGACGTGCTTGACGGAATAGAATACGATGATTATTCAGCAGTATTTATAACAGCATTCCAAGAATATGCAGTAACCGCCTTTAAATTTAACGCCATTGATTTTCTTCTAAAACCAATTGACCCAAAGGATTTGATGACAACAGTAAAGATTCTTGAAGATAATCTTAAAAACAAACTCTTTACCACCAACCCTCAACTAGAATCGGCCAAAACTTCTATTGAAGCCAAAACTTCTGATTATAATTTTATTGCAATTCCTTCCACAAAAAAAATTGACTTTATTAAGATAGATGATATCTTATATTTTGAATCAGATGGGAGATATACTATAATTCACCTTATTGACAAGACTACTTTTTTTGTTTCTAAAAATATAGGAGAATATGATAAAATTTTAGCACCAAGGTATTTTTTCAGAATCCATAAAAAATACCTGATAAATCTCAAGTATATTGTAAACATCAATAATGCCGATGGCAGTAACTGCGAGCTTATTGGCAACCTTATACTGCCCGTTGCTAAACGGAGAAAAGAAGATTTAGTATCCTTTTTAAACATTAAGTAAACTTGATTTTTAGCGCTGCTTTATTGATCTCTTCGATGGTTTTATAGTGTTATCCTTCATTGCAATTAGTTCAAATTTCAAAATTTCATTACCTTGTGCCTTTCCATTGACTATGAGGATTATTAAGTATGTATTCGTTTTATTAGCCTCCTTGGTGAGCTTTGCTCAAGAGCACCCCCCTGTAATGGCTTATAATCCAGATGCCTATAACGCTCAAAATCAAAACTGGAGCATTTCTCAGACATCTGATCAAACTATGTATTTTGCCAATAACTCCGGATTATTGGAGTATGATGGCATGAATTGGAAACTTTACCCTGTCCCAGACAGCTCTATTGTAAGATCCGTAAAGGCAATTGACAACCTAATTTATACAGGGAGTTATATGGATTTTGGTGTTTGGAAACGAAATAATAAAAGCACCTTAGAGTACACCTCTTTAGTACAGCAATTAGATATTAAACTATCCGAAGATGAGCAGTTTTGGGATATTATTAAATTAGATGATTGGTTAATCTTCCAATCCCTTTCTAGGATTTATTTAGTAAACGAACTCACAAAAGAAACAACTTTTATAGAATCTGATCATGTCATCTCTAACATCTTTGAGGTAGAAGGAGTCTTGTTTTTTAACCAATTAAATAAAGGTGTTTATAAGATAATTGATGGAAATGTAGAGCTTGTTAGTGACGACCCAAGGTTGACATCTGACAACCTTGTTGGCTTAATTGAACACAAAGACCAACTCCTACTCATGACCGCATCTAGTGGTTTTTACTTCTTGAAAGATAACAAACTTACCCCTTGGAAAATAGACCCTAAAGTCGATCTGAATTCACTTACAATATACAGCACCACCAAGTTAAGTGACAACAGTATTGTAATTGGAACTGTTTCCAACGGACTGTACCACCTAAGTCCAGAAGGGATACTTAAATATGACCTTAACTTTGAGAAAGGTCTCAGTAATAATACAGTATTATCTGTTTTTGAAGATTACCAAAGTAATTTATGGTTAGGCCTTGATATTGGAATTAGTCATATCAACCTATCCTCCCAGTTCATCGTTTATAACGATACAAAAGGTGCTATCGGAACCGTCTATACTTCTGTAGTATTTGAGGATTATTTATACTTAGGGACAAATCAGGGGCTGTTTTATAAACGTAGAGATACAGACTCGGACTTTTCATTTGTTGAAGGGACCAATGGTCAAGTATGGAACCTTAAAGTTATTGACAACCAAATTTTCTGTGGACATGACCGCGGAACCTTGCTTATCAAAAATCAAAAACTACAATACAGTATAGGTCAATCTCTTGGTACTTGGGATTTTAAATTGCTAAAAGAAAACCCAAACATCATATTACAAGGAAATTATAACGGTTTAAGTCTTTTAGAAAAATCGCAAGGTCAGTGGCGTTATAAAAATAAAATTAAAGGGTTCGATATATCAAGTCGGTTTTATCAACACATAGGCGATCAAATATTCGTGAACCATGAATTAAGAGGTTTATATGAACTTACCTTAAACAAAGATTTGACTGCGGCCTCAAACGTTTTAAACATCACTCCAATGACCAAGGGGAATGGCTCCAACTTTCTTAAATTCTCTAAAAATTATTACTATACATCTTCTAAAGACGTTTACAAATTCAATCCTAAAGATCAATCCTTTAATGAGTCAGAGCCTTTTAAAGAAGTTTTAAAGGATTTTTCAACCCTAACAACCATAATGGATGTCAAGGATTCTGAAGGTCTTAAATGGTGCTTTGCAGATGATAATATTTTAATCATCAGCTCAGGAAGCGTCACGCAAACGCCAAAAGTTGAAATCATTCCAGTTGCGATATCAAATTTTAAAAAGGTTGTTTCTGGTTTCGAAAACCTAACAAAAATTGGTACAGATGAGTACCTTTTAGGGTCTGCTTATGGCTATTTTATCTTTAATTCAGACACTCCAAAACCAAACCATCTTTATGATTTAAAAATTAATTCAGTTCAAGCTAGTAAAATTAACCAAGATAAATTCCGGCTTGATTCTACTGCTCCTCAAAGGCTCGATTCCGAAAGCAACAATATTTATATAAACTATAGCATTCCACACTACGACAATGTGGTTAGTAAAAAATATTCTTACAAATTAACAGGGTGGTCCAACACTTGGTCCGATTGGCAAGCTGAATCGCACCAAGTATTCGAAAACCTTCCTTTTGGTAGTTATGAATTTAAAGTCAAAGGCAGGATAGGGAATACCGAGACGCTCAATACCGCCTCCTATTCTTTTGTAATTAACCGTCCTTGGCACCTTTCAAATGCTGCAATAACTCTGTATGTCATTCTTTTTATAGTTTTATGGATTTTGATTCACAACCTATACAAGAGGTATTACAGAAAACAACAACAACAACTCCTTCAGAAATCTCATGAACAACTCGCACTTAAAGAGCTTGAAGCATCTCAAAAATTTATGCAGTTAACAAACGAAAAATTAACACTTGACATCGAAAGTAAGAATCGAGAGTTGGCGGTTTCAACAATGAGTTTGATTAAAAAGAATGAATTTCTGAATAGCATCAAAAGCGAATTAAAGGAGAAGGATAACCAACAGGATATCAAGAAAGTGATCAAGATCATTGATAAAAATCTAAACAATACAGACGACTGGAAACTGTTTGAAGAAGCTTTTAATAATGCAGATAAAGACTTCCTGAAACTCATTAAAGAGAAGCACCCAGTACTCACGCCTAACGACCTTCGTTTGTGTGCGTACTTACGCTTGAATTTATCTTCCAAAGAGATCGCACCATTACTGAATATATCCCCGCGAAGTGTAGAGGTCAAACGATATCGTTTGCGCAAAAAAATGGATTTACCACACGAATCAAGCTTAACAAATTATATTTTAGAAATATAATAACCCTACACTTTACTTTTTTACCCATACAAATCCACTACATTTGGACAATTAATTTTTGTCTAATCTTTCACCTATTTTATTAATCAATATTTTTTACCCTATAAAATTGAGATTTTGCTAAATTTTATATTTTATTTTATTTTGTATAACATTTGTTGGGGTTCTTTAGACAAATTAAGCAATTAGTTGTTTTAAATTTACTGAGAACCAAAACAAACCAATATTTATGAAAAAAATATTTTATTCTGCACTGATGACTTTGGCATTTGCTTTTACAGCATCCGCCCAAAATTCTACAGTAAGCGGTACAGTGAAATCTAGCGTTGACGGCCTTCCTCTTATAGGAGTGAACGTCATAGTTAAAGACACAAGCACTGGTGCTGTGTCTGATTTCGATGGAAATTTCACCATCACAAACGTACAACCGAATGCGACCTTGGTCTTTACCTATATAGGTTTTGAGACTAAAGAATTATTGGCTACGGCAAACATGGATGTTTCTTTAGATGAAGACAATGAATCTCTTGATGAGATTGTCGTCATTGGATATGGAACACAAAAGAAAAAAGAAGTCACAGGAGCTGTGACAGTTTTAGGTTCTAAAGCAATTGAAAAACTAAACCCGGTCAGAGTAGAACAAGCCCTACAGGGCCAAGTAGCGGGTGTAAATGTAACGTCTAACTCTGGTTCGCCAGGAGCAGGGTCTAACATTAGAATTCGTGGTGTTTCTACAAACGGAGACAGTCGCCCTTTAATATTAGTCGATGGTAACAGAGTAGGCGACTTGTCTGCTATTAACCCAAGTGATATTAAAAGCATTAATATTTTAAAAGATGCAACTGCCGGTATTTATGGAGTACAAGCTGCAAATGGGGTCATTTTAATTACGACTAAATCAGGAAGAAAAAATTCGGAATTAAAATTTCAATTTGACTCCTATACAGGAATCCAACAGACCAGTAAAAAACTGGACTTATTAAACCCAACAGATTTTGCTATCTACGTTAATGATGCTGCTGAGGACACAGAATTTTTTGTATACCCACAATCAGGTACAGATTGGCAAGATGAGGTTTTTGAAACGGCCATCATTTCTAATGTTAATTTGAGTGCTAGTGGTGGTACAGAAAAATCGGCATACTCTTTTGGAGTATCTTATTTAGACCAAGACGGTATTGTAGGTTTAGGGAAGTCTAATTTTAACAGACTCACTGCAAGATTAAATTATCAATACGATATTTTAGATAATTTAAAATTGACAGCTACAGCATTGCATACAGTTTCAGAAAAAAACAATCTAGCTGAAGGCGGTATTGGTGCAGTTTTATACAATGCAGTAAACATCAACCCTAACCTAGCTGTTAGAGATGCGGACGGAAACTATTCTTTAGTGGAAGATATTAGACAAATTGAAATTATAAACCCTTTAGCACAAGTAAAAAATAATTTTAATACAAGTCGTGTGTCTAAAATAAGTGGAACTTTTGGTTTGGATTATACCTTCCTAGAGAATTTTAAAGTAAGTTCTAAACTTCAAATGAATCATGCCAATGTAAGAAGCGATGTCTTTAGACCAGAAGCTAATTACGGACCAAGTAGATCTGGAAATGTTATTGGAAATGAAGTTGTAGATCACGCTGCTGATTATGACGATTACATTTGGGACAATTACATTACCTATGAAAACACCTTTAACGATAAACATAATTTAACTGTTTTATTAGGAACTTCTTTATCACATGAAGAAGGTATATTTTATGGATATCAAGGGACAAGCACAATAGCCAGTAACGATCCAAGCCAAAGTGTTTGGGACATGGAAGTTATAAATCCAAGATTCCAACCGAATCAAATTGCCGTTGGAAACAATGTTTTTGAAAAACGTCTGTCTTCAATTTTCACAAGAGTTCAATATAACTTCAAAGGAAAATATTTACTTTCTGCAGTCATGAGACGAGATGGTTCTTCAGCCTTTGGATCTAAAAACAAGTATGGCTATTTCCCTTCAGCATCTGTTGGTTGGAATGTGTCAGATGAAAACTTTTTAAAAGACAGCTCTTGGTTAAACAATTTAAAAATAAGAGCCAGTTATGGTGTCATTGGTAATGACAAAATTCCATTATTTGGATTCTCTTCTCTATTAACAGGAGAAGCGACTTACGCTCCAGGAGATGCCACTGGAATCACAGATTTACTAAATGGTGTAGCCATTGGTTTAATTGGAAATCCTGCCATACAATGGGAAGAGCAAATTTCACAGAATATTGGTTTTGATACTTCTTTATTTAATAATAAAGTATCGATCTCTGCGGATATGTATTCTAAACTCACGGAGAACTTATTAATTGCGCCTGACGGTTCAGGGTTATTAGGAGCAGCAGCTCCAGGTTCTGCTTTGCCAATTGTAAATGCTGGTTCTGTTGAAAACAAAGGAGTAGAATTTAGTATCAACTATAACGATAGCTTAAGTGAAGACTTTAAATTCAACATTGGCTTTAATTTCACAACGCTTCAAAACGAAGTACTTTCAGTAGATGTTGGAGGTAACGGAATTGTGAATGGTGGCGATTTTGGAGTTGGTATTAGTCAAACAACCTCTCGTATGCAAGCAGGTATGCCAATGGGATATTTTTACGGATACCAAACAAATGGTTTGTACCAAACACAATCAGAGATCGATGTGTTAAATGCGAGCGCTCCAGAAGGCGTCTATCATGCCACTGTAGCTCCAGGAGATTTAAAATTTGTTGATACAAACGGCAATGGATATATAGATCCAGACGATAGAACAAATCTTGGAGATCCTTTAGCAGATATCACCATGGGTTTAAACATAGGGTTTACCTATAAAAACTTAGATTTTAGTGCCAACGCATTTGCTTCTATAGGAAATGATATGGTAAGAGATTACGAACGTAAAGATTTATATGCAAACAGAGGAACCTATATGTTAGACAGATGGCAAGGTACTGGAACAAGCAACTCAGTACCAAGAGTTGTAGCAGGCGCATCTGTGAATACAGATTTATTCTCAGATTTTTATGTAGAAGATGCTTCGTTCTTACGTTTACAAAACGTTCAAGTCGGTTATACTTTTAATTCAAAAGTACTTACGAGCCTTGGGTTAGATAAATTCAGAATTTATGTCTCAGGAAATAACCTGTATACTCTTACAGATTATTTAGGTTACGATCCTTCAGCAAGTAATGGAGCCCCAATTGGCTCTGGAATCGATAAAGGCTTTTACCCAGTAGCAAGCTCATACCTTTTAGGTGTTAATTTAAACTTTTAATAATTTATACTATGAAAAAAATATTTAAAACAGTAATGGTATTCTCACTTGTGCTTCTAGCAGGATGTGACGATTATATCGAAGTAGAGCCTATCGGCCCAGATGCAGACAGCTACTTTAATAATGAACAAGAATACGAAAGCGCTTTAATTGGAGCTTACGATATGTTACAATCCTCTTTTTGGAATGTATTAGTTGGCGTAGTTGCTTCTGACGATTATGCAGCAGGTGGTGATTCTTTTAACTTTGATCAGCCAACCATACAAAATGTGAATCAAATGATTCATACGCCTTCAGATAACAATCAGTTAAGAGATATCTGGAATTTAATGTATGCAGGTTTAAACAGAGCTAATTACTTATTAGAATTTAAAGATAAAACGGATTTTAATGGGAAAGATCAAATCATAGCGCAAGCTTATTTTTTAAGAGCTTATTTTACATTCGAATTAACCAAGCATTTTGGAAACATACCTTTAAAGGTAGAAACACGTGATGGTGTCCCTAGAATTGCAGACCAACGAACAATCATTGGCGAACAATACGATATCAACAGAACCGAAAGTATTGCGGCAGCGTACAGCTTAATTGAAGAAGACCTAAAAGAAGCTATTATCAGTTTACCAGCAGTCCAAAGTGAAGTTTATAAAGTAACTAAAGGAGCTGCACAGGCTTTGTTAGGTAAAGTATACTTATACCACGGAACTTTTGACGCTGCTAAATTTGCAGATGCTGCATCTGCATTTTCTGAGGTAATTGGAGGCACACAATACAGCTTAAAAACAGGCGATGATTATACGACTCTTTTTGAAAGCAGTGCAGAAAACGGTTCGGAATCTGTTTTTGAAATTCAGTACACAGGGGTAGAACCAGCAGGATGGAATTGTATTATCTGTAGTGAAGGAAGTTATTTCCCTAAGTTTTGTGGACCAAGATCTCCTTACGACAATCAAGAGTTTGAAACAGGCTGGGGCTTTTGCTTACCATCACAAGAATTATATGACTTATTTGATGCCTCCGATTCAAGAAGAGAGGTTACGTTTTATGATTTAAGAGACCAACAAGATTCGTATTCTCAAGGAAGAGACGATACAGGATTATTCAATAAAAAATACATCCCACGTAAAGCAGATGACAGAGCAGGGTCAGATCCTTTAAATTATGCAAATAATTACCGTTCTATTCGTTATGCAGATGTCTTATTAATGGCTGCAGAAGCAGATGCCCAAAGTGGTGGTGCCAATGCGGAAACGTATTTAAACGAAGTCAGAGCAAGAGCATACGGAGACAACAGTCATGATTACTCTTCAGCTGAAGGTGATGTAATAGACGCTATTTATTTAGAAAGACGTAAAGAACTCGCAGGAGAAGGACACCGTTTCTTTGACCTTGTTAGAACCAACAAAGCAGCGGCTGCAATTCCAGGATTTACAGCCAACAAAAATGAAGTATTCCCAATTCCATTGATAGAGCTAGAATTAGCAAACGCAGTAGGCAGATGGGGACAAAACCAAGGATATTAAAAATTATAAACTCAAAAAACAAATAAAATGAAAATATTAAAAAACGGAATGTATCTGATATTAGTGCTTTTATTAAGCACTACGATCTCCTGTCATGAAGATGACGAAATGACAAACACAATTGGTGGTTTAGATTTTGTAATTGCAACACTAAACGCTGATGGAAATGAAACAGGCGTACTTGCCTCAACAGTTCCTGGAGACAACAGAACAATATATACTGTAGACTTTGGAGCAACTGCTGATGATGATACAGATGTATTTCAAACAAGTGGACCAATGGTAACCTATGATTATCCAAATGAAACAGCTACTTACACGATTACAGTAACGGCATCTTTTCCAGGACAAAATGACGTTTCAATAAGCAAAGAACACACAGTAACTATCGTAGAAGCAGCACCAACAGGTGATGATTTAACAGGTACATGGAGATTAGCAGCAGAAGCTGGTGCAATTGGAGTAGGACCTGCTCAAGACAATGTTTCTTGGTGGTCAAATACTTCAGATGATCTTGCAACAAGAGCGTGTTTATTTGATGATGAGTATGTATTTGGAGCAGATGGATCTTTCCAAAATGTTGTTGGAGCAACTACTTGGATAGAAGCATGGCAAGGTGCTGCAGGAGAAGAGTGTGGGACGCCAGTGGCGCCACATGATGGAACAGCAACTGCTACTTACGTTTACAATGCAGGAACCGTTACAATCAATGGTAATGGAGCTTTCTTAGGATTGGCTAAAGTAATCAATGGGGCAGAAATAGCAAGCCCTGCAGATGCAGCAGATTCTATTACATATATAGCGACACTTTCAGAAGATGGACTTTCTTTAGAATTAGATATCGAAGTTGCAGGTGGAGGATTTTGGTCTTTCAAACTCGCAAAAGATGCACCTCCAGTACCTTCAGCACTTGACGGCACATGGAGATTAGCACCAGAATCAGGAGCATTAGGAGTAGGTCCAGGATTAGACAATGTATCTTGGTGGTCAAGCACTGCTGACGATGTTACAACAAGAGCTTGTTTATTTGATGATGAGTATATATTCAATGCAGATGGTTCATTCCAAAATGTTGTTGGAACAGAAACTTGGATTGAAGCTTGGCAAGGTGCTGCAGGAGAAGCATGTGGCGCACCCGTTGCTCCACACGATGGATCAGCAACTGCTACTTATACGTATGATGCAGCCGCTGGAACCCTTACACTTAATGGAGCTGGAGCTTACTTAGGATTGGCTAAAGTTGTCAATGGCGCAGAATTAGCAAGTCCTGCGGATGCAGCAGATTCAATTACATATATAGCTGCACTTTCAGATGATGGAAATTCTTTAGAATTAGATATCGAAGTTGCAGGTGGAGGACACTGGTCTTTCAAACTTGTAAAAGATGTGATCCCTGTAGGTGTTGAAGGCACTTGGAAATTAGCTCCAGTTTCTGGAGCACTTGGAGTAGGTCCAGGATTAGACAATGTATCTTGGTGGTCAAGCACTACAGACGATGTTACAACAAGAGCTTGTTTATTTGACGATGAATATATATTTGGTTCAGACGGATCTTTCCAAAATGTTGTTGGAACAGAAACTTGGATTGAAGCTTGGCAAGGTGCTGCAGGAGAAGCATGTGGCGCACCCGTTGCTCCACATGATGGAACAGCAACCGCTACCTATACGTATGATGAAACAGCAGGTACCATTACAATTAATGGAACTGGAGCTTTCTTAGGATTGGCTAAAGTAGTTAACGGCGCAGAACTAACAAGTCCTGCGGATGCCGCGAGTTCAATTACCTATATAGCGACTCTTTCAGATGACGGAGTGACATTAGACATAGACATTGAAGTTGCAGGTGGTGGACATTGGTCTTTCAAACTAGCAAGACAATAAGCGTTTAAAAACCTTTTATTTTAATAATTAAACATCCCTTATATCCTTTTTATGAGGGATGTTTAATTTTATAGAATGATCTTAATCAGTCGGAAGACTTTTACTACAACTTCTTTTTGTAAGTTAATTTTAGTGTCGTAGCAAATGAGTAATCACAGCGATAGAACGACATGTTAGATCTGTAAAACAAGGAGTTAAACTTGCGTTATACGCTAAATATAAAGTATCAAATAAATTAAATTAAAATAAAACAGACGAAATTTCTTCGCTTTTATTTTTTTCTTTAAATTCGTATTCATGAAAAAAAAATCATACACTTTCATTCTTTTTTTTACAATTTTAATAGGGTTATCTACTGGAGGTTGTTCTTCTAGTGATGATAATGGAAATCAAAATAACACACCTTCAAACCCTGTTTTAGCAGTAGGGTCTGGGAATAATGATGTATTAGTCTGGTCAGATGAATTTGACGGCAATGGATCCATCAACAACGAGTTTTGGAATTATGAAACTGGTGGCGGCGGCTGGGGGAACCAAGAAGTGCAAGTTTACACCAATAGCAGTACTAATATTGCAAAAGAAAATGGCATTTTGAAAATAACAGCTGTGAAAGAATCGAATGGAACTTATACTTCTGCGCGTATTACAACTCAAAATAAAGTTGACTTCAAATATGCACGTATTGACATTCGCGCTAAACTCCCATCGGTTGCTGGGACTTGGCCAGCGTTGTGGATGATAGGCTCTAATTTTAGCTCTGTAGGATGGCCTGAATGTGGCGAGATTGACATTATGGAACAATTTGCAAACAAAACCTATGTGAAAACTACCTGCCATTGGAACAATAATGGGAGCACTGCTAGTTATGGGTTGCCGACGAATTTAAGCACGCCAACAGAATTTCATACATACTCTATAGATTGGAGACAAGGAAGTATTAAAGCGTATCTAGATGATGTGGTATTTTTTGAAATGTCTACAAACAGCACAATGCCTTTTGATGCGAACTTCTTTTTAATATTTAACGTGGCAATGGGAGGTACTAACGGCGGCACTATTAACCCTAACTTTACATCCGATGCAATGGAAGTAGATTATATAAGAGTCTATCAATAAAATGATGAAACCCAATTTAATAGTAGCAATCGTATGTTTTCTGATCGGATTAAACGCCTGTCAAAATTCTAGTACAACCAACTCAGAAACTAGTTCATCCTCAATCACATCAGTAGTAGATGTAGAGCAGAAAGTAGAAACTCTACTGAAACAAATGACCCTTGAAGAAAAGATTGGTCAGATGAACCAATACAGTGGTTTTTGGGACCTTACAGGCCCTGCACCCAATAGTGGAGATGCTGCTAAAAAATACGAACACCTTCGTAAAGGCTATGTGGGCTCCATGCTCAATCTGAGAGGCGTTGAAAATGTTCGCAAAATTCAAAAAATTGCCATCGAAGAAACCCGCTTAGGCATCCCCTTAATTATAGGTTTTGATGTCATTCATGGCTATGAAACCCTAAGCCCAATTCCTTTAGCAGAATCTGCAAGTTGGGATTTGGAAGCCATCAAAAAATCAGCTGAAGTCGCGGCGGAAGAAGCCGCAGCTGCAGGAATAAACTGGACCTTTGCACCCATGGTCGATATTTCACGCGATGCCCGCTGGGGACGTGTCATGGAAGGCGCTGGCGAAGACCCCTATTTAGGTTCTAAAATCGCCTTTGCGAGAGTCCAAGGATTCCAAGGATCAGATCTATCACAACATACCACACTTGCAGCCTGTGCAAAGCATTTCGCTGCCTATGGCTTTGCCGAATCAGGAAGAGAATACAACACCGCCGATGTAGGAACCTCCACTTTAAACAACATTATTTTCCCACCCTTTCAAGCCACCCTTCATGCAGGCGTCCGAACCTTTATGAATTCTTTCAACGAACTCAACGGAATTCCCGCCACCGGAAACACCTATTTACTAAGAGACATTCTCAAAGACAAATGGAAATTTGACGGATTTGTAGTCTCCGATTGGGGCTCTGTTGAAGAGATGATTTCTCACGGATACGCAAAAGACAACAAGCATGCAGCTCAAATTGCAGCCAACGCCGGCTCTGATATGGATATGGAATCCTATTTATATGTCAGTGAATTGGCGAATTTAGTAAGAGAAGGAAAAGTCAAAGAAGCCTATATCGATGATGCTGCCAAACGCATCTTACGTGTAAAATTCGAATTAGGTCTTTTTGAAGACCCCTACAAATATTGCGATGCACAACGCGAAAAAGAAGTCATTGGACAACAAGCCTTTCACGATGCCTGTTTAGACATGGCTAAAAAGTCCATCGTACTTTTAAAGAATGAAAATCAAATACTACCCCTCAAAAAACAAGGTCAGAAAATTGCTTTAATAGGCGCACTCGCAACAGATAAAACAAGCCCTTTAGGAAACTGGAGAATTGCTGCAAAAGACAACACTGCAGTATCTGTTTTAGAAGGAATGCAAGCCTACACAGGAAACCAATTGACCTATGCGAAAGGCGCCGATGTCAGTTTGGGCAACACCGAATTCACTGTAGAAGTCAACATAAACACAACCGATAAAAGCGAATTTCCAGAAGCCATCGCGGTGGCCAAATCAGCCGATGTCGTTGTCATGGTACTGGGTGAAATTGGCTACCAAAGTGGCGAAGGCAGAAGCCGTACAGAACTCGGATTACCAGGCGTGCAACAAGAACTTTTGGAAGCCATTTACAACGTCAATAAAAACATTGTTTTAGTCTTAAACAACGGAAGACCTTTAGTCCTAAACTGGCATGAGGAACACCTCCCAGCAATTGTGGAAGCTTGGCAATTAGGAACCCAAAGTGGAAATGCCATTGCGCAAGTACTCTATGGCGATTACAATCCAAGTGGAAAATTACCCATGAGTTTTCCAAGAGCCGTGGGTCAAATCCCCATCTATTATAATTACAAAAATACAGGCCGTCCAACTTTGCCAGCACCCGGAAAAGTATTTTGGTCCCATTATCAAGATGTAGAAAACACACCTTTATACCCTTTCGGATACGGTCTAAGTTACACCACATTTGAATACAGTAATCTTCAAGCTAAAGCAGTATCTGACAAACAAGTTTCTGTGTCGGTTACGCTAAAAAACTCGGGAAAATTCACAGGAAAAGAAGTCGTTCAATTATACATTAAAGACCATTATGCGACTGTCACACGCCCGGTAAGAGAACTCAAAGGTTTTGAATTGGTCAGTCTTGAGCCAAATGAAAGCAAGGAAATCTCATTTACCCTTACAGAAAAAGAACTTGGGTTTTATAACAATCAAGGCGATTTTGTTTTAGAACTAGGCGATTTCTCAATCTTTATTGGAGGCGATTCAAACGCAAAACTGGAAGCCAAAATCACTTTATAATTTGGGGTAAATAACTATATAAAGAAAGCGTAGATCATTTCTTAAAAATCTGTTGTAATTCGGTCATCACAATTTCAGAAGCCCCTTTGTTGTCTTCGACGTATTGTTTGTTTATTTGACCAGATTTCGTTCTATTTTCCAGATTATAAACAAACCCGTCTAAGGCCGAATGCAGCGCATCGTAGTTGCTGATACTGATCAAACCACCGAGAGTTTGCATGGCTTTTGCCTCAGGGAAATTTTTATGATTCTTACCAATCACAATAGGAACCGCAAAAGTAGCGGCCTCTAGCGTGTTATGAAGCCCCGTAGTACCCATACCGCCACCCACATAAGCAACGTCTGCATAGTTATAGATTTTGGTTAAGAGACCAATAGTATCCACCACAAAAACAGTTTTGTCTTTCAGCGTTTCGTTCTTATAATTCGAGTAAAGCACCGTTGGTTTTTCAATCCGCTTTGCCATCGACTTTATCTGATTCAAATCCATATTATGGGGAGCAATGATAAATTTGACATCGTCTTTGCAATTATTAATATAATCAATCAGCAGCACTTCGTCTTCTGGCCACGTACTCCCAGCCACAACACAAGTTTGATTGTTTTTAAATTCCGCAATAAAATCCAATGTATTATCGGTGTTCATTTGATTGCCAACACGGTCAAAACGCGTATCCCCTGAAACGGTGACATTATTATATCCAATAGAATTCAACAACACTTTTGAACCCGTATCCTGCGTGAAGATATGATCAAATGTAAAGAGTAGTTTTTTAAGCCAACCCCCATAAAATTTAAAGTACGCTTGAGACGGTCTGAACAGCGCTGAAATTAAGATGGAAGTGATGTTTCTGCGTTTCATTTCCAATAAATAATTTGGCCAAAGATCATACTTAACAAACACCACCAATTCTGGGTGTGTGAGGTCTAAAAACTTTTTTACAATAGATTTTTGATCTAAAGGAAGGTAGACAATCACATCCGCTATGGGATTGTTTTTTCTGATTTCATAGCCCGAAGGAGAGAAAAAAGTCATCACAAATTTATGGTCTTTATATTGTTTTTTTAAGGGGTCAAAGAAAGGCAATCCTTGTTCATATTCTCCCAAAGACGAACAATGCATCCAAATGACTTTATCTGTTTGCTTTAGTTCTTGTTCTAAAATCTGAAGACTTTCGTTTCGACCCTTTTGACCCTTTTGAGTTTTTTTATGAACGCCTCCAAAAAGACGAACAGAAATTGCAGCGAGTTCAACGATGATGTTATAAAAAAGTCCCAATAGCCTATTATTTGAAGCAAAAATACATTCTTTATATTAATTTTATGACTAAGCAATGCTAATTTTGTATTTTTGTTAATGCAAAATGTATTGCTTCCTAACGTAATTTAAAGAAATGAACAAAATTCAAATGGTAGACCTAAAAGGTCAATATGCCTCCATAAAAGACCTCGTAAATACTTCCATTCAAGAAGTTATTGATAACGCCTCTTTCATTAACGGCCCAAAAGTTAAAGAATTTCAAGCAAATTTAGAAGCGTATCTAGGAATCAAACACGTCATTCCTTGTGCCAACGGAACGGATGCCTTACAAATTGCGATGATGGGACTTGGTTTAAAACCGGGAGATGAAGTCATCACCGCCGATTTCACCTTTGCAGCGACTGTTGAAGTGATTGCCTTATTAGGACTCACACCTGTGTTAGTCGATGTAGACCCTGATAAATTTAACATCGATATTGAAGCCGTCAAAAAAGCTATTACCCCAAAAACAAAAGCCATTGTGCCCGTTCATTTATTTGGTCAATGTGCCAATATGGACGCCATAATGGAACTGGCAGAAGCCCACAATTTATTTGTAATAGAAGACAATGCGCAAGCCATTGGCGCGAATTTTACTTCCGAAAATGGTTCAAAAGCCAAAGCAGGAACAATCGGTCATGTGGCTTCAACCTCCTTTTTTCCTTCTAAAAATTTAGGATGTTATGGGGATGGCGGCGCCATTTTCACCAATGACGACGACTTAGCACATACTATTAGAGGGATCGTAAATCATGGGATGTACAAACGTTACCACCACGATGTGGTAGGAGTAAACTCTCGATTGGATTCTATCCAAGCAGCCGTATTAGATGCAAAACTTCCAAAACTTGATGCGTATAATAAAGCACGTCAATCTGCCGCACGAAAATACAACGCTGCGTTTAAAAACCATGAAAATATAATTACGCCAAAAGCGGGCAACGGATGTGAAACAATTTGTGACAACTGTGATTGTCACGTATTTCATCAATACACTTTAAAAATTCAAAATGCAGATAGAGACGCACTAGCGGCGCATTTGCAATCAAAAGACATTCCTTGTGGCGTTTATTATCCAATCCCATTACACAAGCAAAAAGCGTATGTAGATGACCGTTATGATGATGCAGATTTTAAAGTGACAAACACTTTAATCGATGAAGTCATTTCATTGCCAATGCATACCGAATTGGAAGACGATCAAATAGATTTCATCACCTCAACCGTCATTGATTTTTTGTCTAAATAAACATTAATTAGACGGTTCAATCGTTTTTGAAGGACGACTTAAGAAGGACGACAATAACAACAAAATCATACCAGTGGTCACCGATAAATCTGCACTGTTAAAGATGCCTGTTTTAAATACGCCCCCTAAATCTATATACAAGAAATCGGTCACCGAACCATATAAAAAGCGATCGTAAAGATTGGCGATCCCGCCTCCTGCGATGCAACTTAATCCTATAATTGATAAGTTGTCAAGGGCTTTGTTGGTTAACACATAATACAATACTACCCCTAAAACAATCACGGGGAGGATGAGTAAAAAGATAAGTTTGACTGTAGGATTGGAGTCGCTTCCCATGCTTAAAAATGCGCCTGAATTTTCAACATTCATTAATTGCAATTGAGTTCCCAAAACTTCCGTTCTAGAACCTGGTACCACATTTTCGCGGACGAGTTCTTTTGAAACTTGGTCCAACCCAATATTAAAAATAACGAGAATAAGTATTAAAATAGTTCTAGTGTTCATGACGTTTAATTTTCGAAAGTTGCAGTTTTTGTATCCATCTCTCTGTTTATTTTTTTCACCAACCCTTGCAACACCTTGCCAGGACCAACTTCAATAAATTCATTTGCACCATCCTGAATCATTTGTTGAACGGACTGTGTCCATTTGACGGGTGCTGTCAGTTGGGAAATTAAATTAGCCTTGATCTCCGTTTCATTGAGAACAGGCATCGCGGTCACATTTTGATAAATAGGACAACTTGGTGTATGGAATGTAGTGTTTTCTATAGCGGCTGCCAATTGTTCTTTAGCAGGTGCCATTAAGGGCGAATGAAAAGCCCCTCCAACAGGAAGTACGAGCGCACGTCGTGCCCCTTTTTCTTTTAGTGCTTCACAAGCCAAATGAATGGCGTCAACCGCACCAGAAATCACCAATTGACCTGGACAGTTATAATTTGCAGCCACCACAATTCCATCGATAGATTTGCAAGTGTCCTCAACAATTTCATTTTCCAAGCCCAATACGGCGGCCATCGTTCCTTTTGTTAAATCACAGGCCTTTTGCATGGCTTGCGCACGTTGAGAAACGAGTTTCAAGCCATCTTCAAAACGAAGGGTGCCATTGGCAACCAAGGCCGAAAATTCTCCAAGCGAATGTCCTGCAACCATGTCAGGTTGAAAACTGGCCCCTAAGCTTTTTGCTAAAATCACAGAATGTAAAAATATTGCAGGCTGTGTCACCTTCGTTTCTTTTAAATCGTCCACACTCCCTTCAAACATAATGGATGTAATGTCAAACCCTAAAATGTCATTGGCTTGTTCAAAAAGTGATTTTGCAGCGGGTGAATTTTCATAGAGTGGTAAACCCATCCCTGTAAATTGAGCGCCTTGTCCTGGAAATATATATGCCTTCATGTCTGTATAGCTTTTGTTTTTTAACGTCTTTTATAAGTGATGAATGAAAAGTCGAATTTATGTAAATCGTCTTTTTTATGATCATCACGATTGGTTTCTTCCCAAATAGTTTCATTTATAACAGGGAAAAAAGTATCGCCTTCAAAGCTGTGATGTACTCTGGTGAATTCGATTACGTCCACTACATTTAAGGCTTGTTTGTAAATTTCGCCACCTCCAATAATGAATGGATTTTCATCTTGTTTAGCGGCTTCGATTGCGGCTTCTAAAGAGTTCACGACAATGACCCCTTCTGGAGCTTTATAATCTTGTTGCCTTGTAATCACGATGTGCGTTCTGTTGGGTAAGGGTTTTGGAAAACTTTCAAATGTTTTTCGTCCCATGATAATGCAATGCCCAGAAGTGAGTGCCTTAAATCGTTTCAGGTCATTTCTCAAATGCCAAATTAAATCATTGTCTTTTCCGATCACATCGTTTTCAGAAACGGCGACAATAAGCGTGAGATTTGAAGGGTGGTTTGTTGTTTTCAATAGAATAAATTAGAACGCAAAAGTAAGGGTTTCTATTAGATTAAACGGCTACCGCCCCTTTGATATGTGGGTGTGGATCGTAGCCTTCTAAAGTGAAGTCTTCAAAAGTGAAGTCAAAAATATCTTTTATCTCTGGATTTAGTTTCATTGTTGGAAGGGGACGCAGCTCTCTACTGAGTTGTGTTTCTACTTGCTCTATATGATTGCTGTAGATATGTGCATCTCCAAAAGTATGTATAAATTCTCCAGCTTCATAGCCGCAAACTTGCGCCATCATCATGGTTAATAAAGCATAAGAAGCAATGTTAAATGGCACACCTAGGAAAATATCTGCACTCCGCTGATACAGTTGACAAGACAGTTTTCCATCACTCACATAAAACTGAAAAAAGGCATGACACGGTGGGAGTGCTGCTTTGTTATTCGCCACATTCTCACTAAACGACTTTGAAGTATCGGGAAGCACAGAGGGATTCCAAGCAGATACCAACATTCGTCGGCTGTTGGGGTTTGTTTTTAGAGTTTCAATAACTTCTGTAATTTGATCAATTTCATCATTGTTCCAATTACGCCATTGGTGTCCATAAACAGGACCAAGGTCTCCATTTTCATCCGCCCAAGCATTCCAGATTTTAACCCCATTTTCGGTAAGGTAATCTGTATTTGTGTCTCCTTTTAGAAACCAAAGCAATTCATAAATAATCGATTTAAGATGCAATTTTTTGGTGGTCACCATTGGAAACCCTTCACTAAGATCGAAACGCATTTGATGTCCAAACACACTTTTAGTGCCTGTTCCGGTACGGTCTCCTTTTTCATTTCCAGTTTCTAGTACATGGGATACAAGGTCTAAATATTGTTTCATTTTCAGTATTATTTTATGAAGTTAAAAATAAAAAAAGCTTCAATCTTAAAGAAATTGAAGCTTATAATAATTTTAAAAGTTATTAACTATTTAGCCGATAATTGCGCCAGCAATCGTTGCAGATAAAAGAGAAGCGATTGTTCCGCCAATAAGTGCCTTGATTCCAAATTCAGAAAGTGTTTTTCGTTGCCCGGGTGCTAACGATCCGATCCCTCCAATTTGAATCCCTATCGATGCAAAATTGGCAAATCCACAAAGCATATAAGTTGCCATGATAATGGATTTTTCATATTTTAAGTGCAATACGTTTAATGGGTTTTTTAAATCTGCTAACTGAATGTATCCTACAAATTCACTCGCAGCTAGTTTTATTCCCAAGAGTTGTCCCATCAAAGCAACATCTTCTTTCGCAATTCCAATCAACCACATGAGGGGTGCAAAGGCATACCCTAAAATAAACTCTAATGAGAAGACTTTATAAGATGTGTTTGATGCAACCCAGTCGTTCAGAGTCGTTATATCTCCAACCCATCCAAGGATGCCGTTGATCATGGCGATAAACGCTAAGAACACCAAGAGCATTGCGCCAATGTTTAATGCGAGTTTTAAACCTTCCGTGGTTCCATTTGCGATAGATTCTAAAATGTTTGAACCAATTTTTTCTTGAGATATATGAATTTCATTGTCAATCGCTTCCACTTGTGGATAGAGCATTTTTGAAATGACAATCGCACCAGGGGCTGCCATCACAGAAGCTGTTAGTAAATGTTTTGCGTAAAACAATCGTAATACTTCATCCTCGCCACCAAGGAATCCTATGTATGCTGCCAGAACACCACCAGCGACTGTTGCCATCCCGCCAATCATGACTAAAAGCATTTCTGATTTATTCATTTTCTCTAAATACGCCTTAATCATTAAGGGCGATTCCGTTTGTCCCAAAAATATGTTTCCTGCAACACTCAAGCTTTCTGCTCCAGAAACTTGAAGAAGTTTGCTTAGCAACCAAGCCATTCCTTTTACAACCCGTTGAATAATCCCTAAATAAAACAATACAGAGGTCAAGGCAGAAAAGAAAATAACGGTTGGTAAAATTGAAATAGCGAACGTTACTAAAGGTGCTTCAATTTCACCCGTAGAAAACGCGGCGAATAGAAACTTAGTTCCTTCCATTGTAAAATCTAATACGGCAATAAATAAACTTCCGACCCATTCAAAAAAGGTTTGAACAAAAGAGACTTTAAGAACACCAATCGCTAAAATGATTTGAGCTCCCAAACCAAACCCAACGGTTCTCCAGTTGATCGCTTTTCGGTTGGCACTTAAAAGATATGAGATCAAAACTAACACAAACATTCCCAGAAGTCCTCTCAAAAGACTGTTGAGCGTAAATCCTTGACTTGATACGATTTCGGAGGTTGATTCCTGCGCAGCAATCGTTTGAATATTTGTAAATAATACAAATACAATTAGTATTAATTTTTTCATTCTGCTTGTTGTTAGCGTTTAGAGATTTCGTCTCTTAATTTAGCAGCCGTTTCATAATCTTCATCCGCAACTGCCTTTGTTAGTAATTCTTGTAATTCTTTAATAGATTTAGAAGGATAGCCGTGGTCGGAAATTACTACTTCCTCGGTTTCAAATTCTAAATCGTTAAATAACAACACATCTTCAGGCTGAACTTCGTCATCTTCTTTTCTGGAATCCGTTTTTAAAATGATTCCAGCTTTTTCTAAAATGTTTTTATAGGTAAATATGGGTGCAGAAAAACGCAATGCGAGTGCAATCGCATCACTAGTTCGAGCATCGATAATTTCTTCAACTTTGTCGCGCTCGCAAATAAGAGAGGCATAAAAAACACCATCAACTAGTTTGTGAATAATGACTTGTTTTACAACAATGTCAAAACGATCGGAAAAGTTTTTAAATAAATCGTGCGTTAAGGGTCTTGGAGGTTGGATTTCTTTTTCTAAAGCGATAGCAATAGATTGCGCCTCGAAAGCTCCAATGACAATTGGAAGTTTTCGTTGCCCATCCACTTCACTCAAAATCAAAGCGTAAGCACCGCTTTGAGTTTGGCTATATGAAATACCTTTTATGTTGAGACGAACTAAACTCATAAGTTATATCACAAAGAACAGTTTTAATTCGTAAAGTACCAAACCCTTGACAAATAAGTTTTGGATTAAAACACGAATGAACATGAGTTCAAATAGAACTACAAGTTATAGTTTTTATGAATTTTGAGCTTTGAAAACTTTTAATTTTTCTATCAATTTAGGAACCACATCAAAAGCATCTCCTACAATACCATAATCAGCAGCTTTGAAAAACGGTGCCTCAGGATCGGTATTAATGACCACTTTTATTTTGGATGAATTGATGCCTGCCAAATGCTGAATAGCTCCCGAAATTCCAATAGCGATGTATAAGTTTGTTGCCACAGGTTTTCCTGTTTGTCCAACATGTTCGCTATGTGGTCTCCAACCCAAGTCAGAAACAGGTTTTGAACACGCAGTTGCAGCACCTAGAACATCTGCCAATTCTTCAATCATTCCCCAGTTTTCAGGCCCTTTTAGTCCCCGACCTGCCGATACCACTACTTCTGCATCTGCAATGGTGACTTTGTCACTTGCTTTATCAATAGAGGTGACGTTTGTTGCGGAAGTTATTAAATTAGGCGAAAAGTCTTCTAGTTGTGCAGTGGTTGAATTTTCCACCAATCCAAAGGAGTTATTAGAAACGCCTACAATTTTCACAGCTGTTGAAATTTCAGTATTACAAAAGGCTTTATTCGTAAAAGCAGTGCGCTTTACAACAAAAGGACTTAAACTTAAAGGCGCTGCAACCACATTGGATGCGTAGCCCGCTTTTAAACCAACGGCTAAAAGAGGTGCAATATAACGACTGTCGGCGCTTGCGCTTAAAATAACGACTGTTGCCGCTTCTTTTTCTGCAGCTTGTTTGATGGCATCTGCATAAATTTTGGCATTAAACGCATTCACTGAATTTATGTTTAATACTTTTTCTACACCATAAGTTCCCAACTCAGAAGCTTCGCTTGCGTTGAAGGTAAGTGCCACTAGGTTGGTGCCCATAGCTTCTGCTACGGCCTTGCCATATGACGCAGCTTCTAAGGCTGCTTTTTTAAAATTTCCTTGATCAGATTCTGTATATACTAAAACGGACATGTTTCTTTTTTTTAAATGAATTAAATAACTTTTGCTTCGTTGTGAAGAAGGTTGATAAGCTCATCAATATTATCGGCTTCCACTAATTTAACAGCACCACGCGGGGCTGGTTTTTCAAACGAAACAGAATGTGTTTCGGACGCTTCATTGGTGGGTTCAACCACAGTGAGCGGCTTTTTTCGAGCCATCATAATCCCTCTCATGTTCGGAATTCTTAGGTCACTTTCTTCTACCAATCCTTTTTGTCCACCAACCACAAGTGGTAAAACAGTTGATATGGTTTCTTTACCACCGTCAATTTCACGAACTGCCGTAGCGTTTGTGCCGTCAATTTCTAAACTAATACAATTGGTTACAAAATTGGCGTCCAACATTGCTGCTAACATTCCAGGAACCATGCCTCCATTGTAATCAATAGATTCACGACCTGCAATAATAAGATCATAATTTCCTTCTTTTGCAGCAGCAGCTAAATAAGTAGCAACCGTATGGCCATCTACTGCTTCTGCGTTTATGCGAATCGCCGCATCTGCGCCAATAGCAAGGGCTTTTCGCAGTGTTGGCTCCGTTTCTGCGCCACCAACGCTGATGACATCTACTGTTGCGTTTTGTTTTTCTTTAAACCACATCGCACGGGTCAGTCCAAACTCATCATTAGGATTAATGACATATTGCACCCCATTGGTGTCAAATTTGGTATCTCCTTCGGTAAAATTAATTTTAGAAGTCGTGTCGGGAACATGACTAATGCAGACTAATAGTTTCATTTTTTTGTTCTAATTATATGAGTCTACGAAAGTAAATAAAAAACTTTAAATTTCCTATGCATGCATAGGAAATTTTAGTGAAATCTTGTAATTATAATTGAGTATTATTCTTATTTTTGTACCTCATAAAATTCAATTAATGAAAACAATTCAGTTTAGAGAGGCAATATGTGAAGCGATGAGTGAAGAAATGCGTCGCGATGAGAGCATTTATTTAATGGGAGAAGAAGTTGCCGAGTACAATGGTGCTTATAAAGCTTCCAAAGGAATGTTGGATGAGTTCGGTGCTAAACGTGTTATTGACACGCCGATTGCTGAATTAGGGTTTTCAGGAATTGCGGTAGGATCGACCATGACAGGAAACCGTCCTATTGTTGAATACATGACGTTTAACTTCTCATTAGTAGGAATTGATCAAATTATAAATAATGCGGCTAAAATCAGACAGATGTCTGGTGGGCAGTTTAACTGTCCGATTGTTTTTAGAGGTCCAACAGGATCTGCGGGTCAGTTAGGAGCGACGCATTCACAAGCTTTTGAAAACTGGTTTGCAAATTGCCCAGGTCTTAAAGTGATTGTGCCTTCCAACCCTTACGATGCAAAAGGATTATTGAAAGCGGCGATCCGTGATGACGATCCAGTTATTTTTATGGAGAGTGAGCAAATGTATGGCGATAAAGGCGAAGTTCCAGAAGGCGAATATATTTTACCGATTGGAGTTGCTGAGATCAAACGCGAAGGAACCGATGTGACCATTGTGTCTTTTGGAAAAATCATCAAAGAGGCTTATAAGGCTGCGGATGCATTAGCAAAAGAAGGAATCTCTTGTGAGGTGATCGATTTAAGAACCGTTCGTCCATTAGATATCAATACTATTTTGGAATCTGTCAAAAAAACAAACCGCTTGGTAATTCTTGAAGAAGCATGGCCTTTTGGAAATGTATCGACAGAGATCACATATCAAGTTCAGGAAAAAGCATTTGATTTCTTAGATGCTCCAATTATAAAAATCAACACAGCCGATACACCGGCACCCTATTCGCCAGTTTTATTAAAAGAATGGTTGCCTAATAGCGATGATGTTGTAAAGGCGGTAAAGAAAGTATTATATAAATAAATTGCCGATCACTCTTTCTTGGTTTGATTGTTGATGAAGTACAAAATATGAGATACTACCTACTATGTATAGTGTTGATGCTGTCAATACATATTTCTGCACAAACGAAAGTTAGCGGTACGGTTTACGACCAAGACAAGCAGCCCGTTGCATTTGCAAATGTTCTTTTTAAGAATTCTTCTGAAGGAGTTATTTCTGATTTTGACGGTAACTTTTTACTGCAATCTGAAAATAACCATTCAACCATAGTGGTGTCTTTTGTCGGATTTGAAACGACGGAATTAAACCTTAAAAGCAAGATAAGTTCAGGGTTAGAAATTGTGCTACAAACGGGCTTTGCGTTGGATGAGGTTTTAATTGTCAACAAGCCAAAAAAACGTTTAAAAAAGAAAGAAAATCCTGCTTATAAAATAATGAGAGGTATTTGGGCTCATAAAAAAAAGAATGGACTCAGCCTCGTTGAGCAGTACGAATACAAAAAATACGCTTCTACAGAAATTGGACTCAATAATATTGATCAGAAATTTTTAAAAACACTTTTAAGAGATGATTATGACTCCGTAGTTTCGATCATAAAACAGGACAAGCGAAATAAAAAATTCTTTGTTCCCATCTACTTAAATGAAAAGATACAGAACGTTTATGGAGATAACACCCTAAATAAAACACTTGAACTTATACAGGCAGAAAAACAGATTGGAATCCAACAAGATGGATTTGTGTTTGATCGCATTAGTAATATTTTCAAAGAGATTAATGTTTATGATAATAATATAGAACTCTTAAACAGATCGTTTGTGAGCCCACTGTCAACCGAAGGTTTTGGCTCTTATGATTATGTGTTGCAGGACAGTATTGTGTCTAATGAAAGAACTAAATATCGAATTTATTTTTTCCCTCGTAAAGAAGGAGATTTAGTGTTTGAAGGAAATTTTGTAGTGACTGATAGCATCTTTGCTGTGAACGCCATCAGTATGAAGGTCAATTCTAAAATCAATTTGAACCTCATTCGGAATCTCTATTTTGAAAAAACATTTTCGATTGAAAATGACAGTGTGTTTTTGCCTCAAAATAATGTATATGAAGCGGATATTACTTTGTTGACAAAAAATGACAAAGAAAAAGGGCTCTATGTAAAGCGTACTGAAACCTTCGAAAATTACGATTTCACAAAGAAGAAAACAGCTGAATTTTATGATGCGAAAGTTGTACAATACAAGCAAGATCAGTTTGAAAAAAGCGATGCCTATTGGGAGGAGAATTTACCAGAGAATATAAATAACAGTGATTCAGAGTCTGTACTTTCAAACCTAAATGATAATAAAAAAATTAAAAACATAACAGGTTTGATAAGAACCCTGTCAAGTGGCTATTTTAAAGTTTCTAATTTCATTGAATTTGGATCTATTTGGAATACAATCGCGGTGAACGATGTTGAAGGATTGAAGCTATCCGTAGGATTTAGATCGTTCAAAAGTTTAGACGATCGATTTAGAGTGAAAGGAAAAGTAGCTTATGGAACCAAGGATAAGCAGTTCAAGTATTTTTTAGACACAAAGTACTTGCTCAGTTACAAGCCAAGAATTTCGGCAGGGCTTAGTTATTTAAACGACACAGAACAATTGGGGGCTAAGATTATAGATAGCAATGGCAGTACATCAAGTAGGTTTGGGAGCTCCTCTCTTTTTAGCAGAGGAGAAAATTATTTTTTGTCACGTATCAAAAAAGTGTCTGCTAATATAAATATTGAGGTTTATAAAAACGTTCTGGTTGGAGCCAACTACTCAAACAATCACATCGAATCCGCAGCACCGGATGAATTTTCAATTGATTACTTTGATGACGCACAACAAAAGGTTAAATCGAGTTTAGTGGATAACAGTGCAGAACTTTATCTATTATACACTCCAACACGAAACGCATTTGGATATGGAGTTGAAAGAAAATTTGAGGTCAATCTACACCCCACTTTTTTATTAAGCTTTCAAAAAGGGTTGAAAGTTGGTGCAGGACAGACCGAGTATTCAAAACTTTTATTTTCCTATAATCAACCCTTAAAACTTGGAAAGTTTGGCCTCCTGAGAAATACCATTTCAGCAGGTAAAATCTTTGGAGATGCACAATTATCCGTGTTGAGTCCCGTGCCAGCCAATCAGACTTACTCGCTAGTGCCCAATACATTTTCGCTCTTAAATTATTATGATTTTGTGGTGGATCAATTTTTGGTTGGACATTTTGAACATCATTTTAATGGAATTATTTTAAATAGAATCCCACTCATTAAAAAACTCAAACTAAGAAGCGTCATCACCTTTAGAGGTATTGTTGGAAATGTATCCGACAGAAATAGAAGCATCAATCGATCGTCCATTATTTACAACACTCCTACAGATTTGTACTATGAATATGGTTTTGGAATTGAAAATATCGGCTTCGGAAACCTGAGAATATTTCGCATTGACTGTATATGGCGTTCGGAATTTGTCAACCTAAATAGTTCGACTCCCAATTTTGGAGTCCGACTAAAAATATCTCCTGACTTTTAAGAAGTAAAACCGCGTCAATTTGCCCTATTGTTTTGATACATAGGATGGGTTAAAAACTCCCTGTTACAATTATGTTAAATTAGGCTTTTTAGTTCCTTTACATTTTACTACATTTACGCCCGTTAAAATAAACAAAATTACACTATGGAATCAATGATGATTTATATGCCAATAGGCATGGCAATTTTAGGTCTTATCTACATGCTAATTAAAAAAAGCTGGGTAATGAAACAAGATGCTGGAGATGGGAAAATGAAAGAAATTTCAGAACATATTTATGAAGGCGCATTAGCGTTCTTAAAAGCAGAATACAGATTATTAACGTTCTTCGTTATTGGAGCAAGTATTGTTTTAGCCGGCGTTGCTTTCTATATGAACAGTACGTATCTAATTGTAGCGGCCTTTATTATAGGAGCTATATTTTCTGCATTTGCAGGAAACATGGGAATGAAAATTGCCACGAAAACAAATGTTAGAACCACACAAGCTGCAAAAACAAGTTTGCCAAATGCATTGAAAGTTTCTTTTGGTGGTGGTACGGTGATGGGACTTGGAGTTGCTGGTTTAGCGGTTTTAGGTTTAACCTCATTTTTTATCTTTTTCTTTTGGCATTTTATGGGTGGCGAATGGACAAACACCAGTGATATGACTGTTGTATTAGAAGCATTAGCAGGGTTCTCTTTAGGAGCGGAGTCTATTGCGTTATTTGCAAGAGTTGGTGGAGGTATTTATACCAAAGCGGCGGATGTAGGTGCTGATTTAGCAGGAAAAGTTCAAGCGGATATCCCAGAGGATGATCCAAGAAACCCAGCAACAATTGCTGATAATGTTGGTGACAACGTTGGAGATGTTGCAGGAATGGGAGCCGATTTATTTGGATCTTATGTTGCAACCGTATTAGCAGCCATGGTTTTAGGAAACTATGTCATTAAAGATATGGGCGGAAGCATTACAGATGCTTTTGGTGGAATAGGACCAATTTTATTACCAATGTCAATTGCAGGTGTTGGGATTATCATTTCTCTTATCGGAACTTTACTAGTTAAAATTTCATCAAACGATGCAAAAGAAGCAGACGTTCAAAAAGCATTAAACATAGGAAACTGGGCATCCATCTTAATGGTTGCTGCAGCATGTTTCGGATTGGTCACTTGGATGTTGCCAGAAACAATGCAAATGGAATTCTTTGGTGAAGGTCTTCAAGAGATTTCTTCAATACGCGTATTTTATGCATGTTTAGTAGGACTTGTAGTAGGCGCTGGAATCTCAGCATTTACAGAATATTACACAGGATTAGGTTCGAAGCCAATCTTAAAAATTGTACAACAATCAAGTACAGGTGCAGGAACCAACATTATTGCTGGTTTAGCAACAGGAATGATTTCTACATTCTCTTCTGTATTATTATTTGCAGCGGCTATATGGGCGTCTTATGCTTTAGCTGGATTTTACGGTGTTGCTTTAGCAGCTTCTGCAATGATGGCAACTACAGCGATGCAATTAGCAATCGATGCTTTTGGACCTATTGCTGATAATGCCGGTGGTATTGCAGAAATGAGTGAGCAAGATCCAATCGTTAGAGAACGTACCGATATTTTAGATGCTGTTGGTAACACAACTGCTGCAACTGGTAAAGGGTTTGCAATTGCTTCTGCGGCATTAACCTCTTTAGCTTTATTTGCTGCCTATGTAACCTTTACAGGGATTGACGGAATTAACATCTTTAAAGCACCCGTATTAGCCATGTTATTTGTAGGTGGAATGGTACCCGTAGTATTTTCTGCACTAGCAATGAACGCGGTAGGAAAAGCAGCTATGGAAATGGTAAATGAAGTGGTAAGACAGTTTAAAGAAATTCCAGGAATTATGGAAGGAACTGGAAAACCAGAATATGATAAATGTGTAGATATTTCAACAAAGGCATCTTTGAAAGAAATGATGTTACCAGGAATCTTAACAATTGGGTTCCCAATAGTAGTTGTATTGGTAGGAAAGTTAGTATATCAAGACAACAATATGTTGGTAGCTGAAATGCTTGGAGGTTATATGGCTGGGGTGACTGTAAGTGGTGTGCTTTGGGCTATTTTCCAAAACAATGCAGGTGGTGCTTGGGACAACGCTAAAAAATCTTTTGAAGCAGGTGTTGAGATCAACGGCGTCATGACTTACAAAGGATCGGAAGCGCACAAGGCAGCCGTAACAGGTGATACTGTTGGAGATCCATTTAAAGATACATCTGGACCTTCAATGAACATCCTTATTAAACTTACATGTCTTATTGGACTCGTGATTGCACCTATCTTAGGAGGACACTCTTTAGAAGCAGAACACCCTCAAGATGTGAATTTAGAAGTTATATACAATTCAGAAGATTCAGTAGACTCAGCAAAAGCATCCATTACCTATAGTAAAATGGTGAACGGTACTGTTGTTGAAGTTGAAAAAACTTTTAAAGGAACAGAACAAGAAGTTGAAAATGCAGTCGATGCGTTTTTAAAAGAAAAATAATCGCAGTATAAATTAGTATTACGATATAAAAAAATCACCTCATTGAGGTGATTTTTTTGTTTATATAGTAAGCCCGTTATTAAAACAAACCGTTTATTTCAGCATCAATTTTGTTAATGATAAAACCAAGGTCTTCTTCATTTTCAACAAAATCTAAATCATCCACATCAATGATAAGTAACTTTCCTTTAGCATAGCCATGAATCCAAGCTTCGTAGCGCTCGTTTAAACGGCTCAGGTAATCAATACTTATAGAGTTCTCATAATCGCGTCCACGCTTGTGAATTTGAGACACAAGGTTCGGAATAGAACTTCTCAAATAAATGATCAAATCTGGACTCTGAACCAAAGATTCCATAAGACCAAAAAGAGAGGAGTAATTTTCAAAATCGCGATTGGTCATCAAACCCATCGCATGTAAGTTAGGCGCAAATATATTGGCGTCTTCGTAGATGGTACGGTCTTGGATGATGTCTTTTCCACTTTCGCGAATCTGCAACACCTGACGGAATCTACTGTTTAAAAAATACACTTGGAGGTTAAAACTCCAACGTTCCATTTGGTTATAGAAATCATCTAAATAGGGGTTGTCCACCACATCTTCTAGTTGGGCTTCCCATTTGTAATGTTTCGCGAGTAATTGGGTTAAGGTTGTCTTCCCTGCACCGATATTTCCGGCAATTGCAACATGCATAATATCAATTGTTTATTAGTTGGTAGTGATGAAGAAATTCTTCGTCATAAATATACAAGGTTTGGTTGGTTACAAAAAACTGTTTTACTAAAACTTTAGGTAAGTTTAAAATCAAAAATGAATCACTGTCTTTTAGTTTATAATAAATCGTGTTTTCTTTCAACAAAAACAGAATGCCATTCCACAGTTTTAAATCTGTAAACCCCTCATGTGATAGCTTCAAAATCAAGCTTCCCATATAATTATAACAATGCAATTCATTTTCTGTAAGCACCCAACAATAATTGTAATCACTGTCTAAGCCGAGAATCTCATTTTGAAACGGCCCCGTCTTAACCCGTGTTTTAGAAGTGTTATAATCGAACAACTCCAATTGAAGCGTATTAGAATCAAACAACCAAAAAGTGGTATCATTTCCATTTGAAATATGCGATAGAGTCCGCAAAGGACTCAAGGTATTAAAGTCAATAGTAATCAGATCTGCTAGACGATTATCTAAGAGAGTGACGCTATTAAAATCTTTATAAAACAAAGCAAGTTTAAGTGCATTAAACACCGAAACTTCATCGATAGCCCCTTTATCTAAATTGCTATAATTTTGAAGTCCTTGACTGTTTTTTTTATAAAGGGTATTTGATTTTAGAAAGTAAACAGATTCAAAGGAATCAACACCAACAAAGGTGTCCCATTCAAAAGATGTGGAAGCTACCAAGTCGGCACTTAAGGAAGTTTGACTAAAACCCCAACAGTTGAAAAGTAGTAAAAAATATAAAGTATGTTTCATTCTGACTCGAAAAGTACAAATTTTTTTGTTACAAATTTGAAACATTTTTGGACTTAGCTCGTCTTATACATGTAACTATTGAAAATTAATAAAATTAGGCGCATGAACACAAACATCAAAATTACGTTTTTACTTTTTTTTACCACAGTTTCATTAATGGCCCAAGACTTTCAGGGGGTTGCCACCTATAAAACCCAGCGGAAATTAGATATTAAAATGGACAGCACCCAAGTAGGAGGTATGCAAGATGAGATCATGGCAATGCTTAAAAAGCAGTTTGAAAAAACATATATTTTAACGTTCAATAAAGAGGAATCCCTTTATAAAGAAGACGAGTCTTTAGCACCGCCCTCTACGGGAGGAGCGATGGTATTTGTTTCGGTTATGGGAGGTTCTGGGGAATTGTACAAAAACATAAAGGAGCAGCGTTATGTGAGACAAAGCGACTTGCTTGGAAAGGTGTTTTTGATTCAAGACTCCTTAAAAACCAATGCATGGAAACTACAAGGCGACACCAAGAACATAGGTACTTACACTTGTTTTAAAGCAACACTCGAGCGTGAAGTAGAATCTGATTTGGACGACGGTTCTAAAGAAATGCAAACAGTGACCGCATGGTACACGCCGCAAATTCCTGTCAGTAACGGCCCCGAAGAATTTCAAGGATTGCCAGGGCTTATTCTAGAAATCAGTTACGATTCACAAACCATTTTGTGCAGTAAGATTTTATTAAACCCCACAAAGCAAATTAAGATTAAAGAACCTACTAGCGGAACATCAGTTAACCAGTCGGAGTTTGATACCATTATGACCAAAAAGATGAAAGAAATGGAATCTCAATACGACCGAGATGATAGCGATGGACACAGGGTTGAGTTTAAAATCGGAAATTAGATTTATGAGTAATTTAACGGAATATGATTAAACAATATGTAGTTTTGTTTAACAAAACCAGATATTTAATTAACACTCTCAATTATGATTTTTAGAAACAAAACCCTTCTCATAGGGTTTATAACGTTGCTATTTTCAACCGCTAGCTTCGCACAAAACTTTCAAGGTAAAGCCTATTATTTTTCCAAAACAACTGCTGATATGGATGGCTGGGGCGGTCGTAAAATGAGTGAAGATCAAAAAAAACAAATTGCAGAACGCATGCGCGGCATGTTAGAGAAAATCTATATTTTAAACTTTGACCGAGAAGCTTCTACTTATAAGGAAGATGAGGTTCTTGCGGCACCCGGCGGGGGGCGTGGCTTTGGCATGTGGGGCAGTAGTTTTTCTGCGGGAATGCAATACAAAAATATTAAATCTCAACAATTTTTGCAAGACCAAGAATTTTTTGGAAAGCAATTTTTGATCACAGATTCGTTGGCTAAACTCGATTGGAAACTAGGAACCGAAACAAAACAAATTGGTCAATACCTATGTATGAAAGCCACCGCCATTAAAACGGTGGACGAATTCGATTGGCGTAGTATGCGAAGGAAACCGAAATCCAAAGAGGTTAAAGAGGGTGAAGTCAAAAAAGATTCTACCGTAACTGCTGTTTCTGAGGACATAGAAATACCAAAACAAATTGAAGTCACAGCATGGTACACGCCACAAATCCCTGTGAGCCAAGGTCCAGGAGATTTTTGGGGACTTCCGGGATTGATCCTTGAAGTGAATACAGATAAGACCACTATTTTATGTTCAAAAATCATACTAAATCCACAAGAGAAAGCAGCGATCAAAGCTCCAGAAAAAGGCGATGTGGTTTCACGTAAAGAATACAGCGAAACGGTCAAGAAAAAAATGGAAGAAATGCGATCCATGTACGGAGGTCGCAGAAACAAACGTCGAAATTAAGCACATCCAAATTAACTAAAATTTTATGAAGAATTTTATTACAATCATATTCCTGTCAATTAGTATTTCCGGGTTTTCTCAAGTGAAACTAGAAGGTGTTATTAAAGACAGTTTAGGAAGCCCCTTAGAATTAGCAAATGTCATCGCCATTAACAAAGCGACCAAATCCTTAGATTCTTATGGCATCACCAATGACAAAGGGCGGTTCCGTTTGGATTTAAAAAAGAATACCATTTATACCATCCAAGCCAGTTATATTGGAATGAAATCTTTGGACGAAGTTTTAGAAACGAAAGAAGAAAACATCGATAAAGACTTCACCCTTTTTGAGGACAACTCTTTGGATGAAGTGGAGTTGGTGTATGAAATGCCGGTCACCATCAGTGGCGACACGCTGGTGTATAATGCCGATTCTTTTAATACGGGTACGGAACGAAAGTTAGAAGATGTATTGAAAAACCTACCAGGGGTCGAAATCAATGACGACGGTCAAGTGGAGGTAGAAGGCAAGGTGGTTACAAAGCTAATGGTTGAAGGAAAAGATTTTTTTGATGGCGACACCAAATTAGCCACTAAAAACATTCCGTCTAGTGCGGTAGATAAAGTACAAGTATTGAAAAACTATTCGGAGGTGGGTCAATTGGGAGGTGTTACCAACAACCAAGACAACATCGCCATAAACATCAAATTAAAAGATGGGAAGAAAAACTTCTGGTTTGGAAACATCACTGCGGGAGCGGGAGATTCAGAGGCAAATTCACTGTATCTAGTCCAACCAAAGTTGTTCTATTACAGTCCCGAATACAGTGTCAATTTTATAGGAGACATCAATAATATAGGCGAGGTAGCCTTTTCACGTCGAGACTATTTCAATTTCTCGGGTGGTTTTCGATCGCCAAGTCAAAGCAGTGGAACCAGTTTGAGTTTAGGGAATAATGACATCGGGTTTTTATTGCTTCAAAATAACCGTGCCAAAGACATCAAGACAAAGTTTGGAGCAGCTAATTTTAGTTGGTCTCCAAAAAAGACCTTAGACATTGGTGGATTTGCTATTTTTTCGAACAGTAAAAACGAACTGCAAGAAAATAGAAGTGTTCAATATACAGATGCACCTGAGGGATTCTCTGATGAGGATACGCAAAGTAATACCACTCAGAACAACGATTTGGGCATGCTGAAGTTAACGACGAAGTACCAACCAAACAGCAGCAACCAACTCGAATATGAAGCCCTTGGAAATTTATCTAAAAGCACCCAAGACCAACGTTTCAATTCCTCTTTAAATGGGGATATCAATCAGTTGGAAGACACCAATCCATTTAGCTTTAACCAGAGTTTAAATTATTATTATACCCTGAACGAAACCAATATTTTTGCATTTGAAGCGCAGCATCTCATCAAAGATGAAGACCCTTTTTACAATGCTATTATAAGAGATAAAGACAGTGAAAATCAAAATAATTATGAAGGCACAGCAAACAGTTTGGGTTTAGACGGCGCTCAACTGGATTATAATTTTGGTCAACAGAAACGTGTGCAATCCAATCAAGTGGATGCTAAACTGGATTATTGGAACATCGTAAACAAAAAAAGCAACATCAACCTGACCCTTGGAACCATTTTGAGTCATCAACAATTTGACTCTAATATTTTTCAATACTTAGACAACCAAACCGAAATTAATCCGACTCCTGGAGTGCCAGGTGTGGTAGCAGCCAACGATATAGCTTATAACTTTTCGGATGTGTATTTAGGATTTCATTACCGCCTAAAGTCTGGTAAATTTACGTTTACACCTGGTGTAGCGGCGCATGCCTATGCGATTTCAAACACCCAGACAGGGACGAAGACCACGGATAATTTCTTCAGATTTTTACCCGATATGAATGTGATCTTTCAAATCAAAAAGAGTGAAACTTTGAATTTAAGTTACCGCATGCAAACACAGTTTACGGACGTATCACAGTTTGCGAGTGGCTTGGTGCTGAACAACTACAACTCCTTATTTTTGGGGTCACCAGACTTGCAGAGTGCGCTTACCCACAATGTGAATTTGTCTTATTATAGTTTCAATATGTTTAACTACACCAACGTTTTTGCGAATATCAATTATAACAAAAGTATCGACAACGTCAGAACAGTATCTGAGTTTGTACCCGGAAGTGTGATTCGTGTATCGACTCCATTTAACTCTAATTTTGCCGATGAAAGCTTATCTGCCAATGGACGTTTTCAGCGTACTTTTGGGAAGTTACGCGCCTCTGTCAGAGCGAATTTGAATTATTCCAAATTCAATCAGGTTGTACAAGGCCGCCCTTCTGTGAATGAAAGTTTTTCACAAACGTACAGAGCGCAACTGCGTACCAATTTCAGAACGGCACCTAATGTCGATTTAAGCTACCGTTACTCTATTCAGGATAACAATCTAGGACCTAACACTACCAAGTTTTTTACAAAAAGTCCGTCCATCGAAATTGATGCACTGATTTTAAAAGCATTCACGCTTAAAACCGATTTTTCATACAACGACTTTAGCGATGAAGACCGCACGATTAATACCTATGAATTTTGGAATGCGTCCTTGTCGTACAGAAAAGATGAAGATGCCAAATTTGAGTACGAAATTAAAGCAACAAACCTGTTAGACACCCGCTCTCAAAATCAGAGCAGCGCCTCCAATATTTCGGTGAGCGCGACAGAATATTTCATCCAGCCCCGTTATGTGACCTTTCGGGTGCGTTATGAGTTGTAACCAACACTCAGCGATTTAAACCCAAAAAACCCGATACTTCATCGGGTTTTTTTGACTAACTAACTTAAAATAAATCCTGTTTAAGGGATTGTAGGGTAATAAAGCTCTGTAATTGATTCATATTGGGTTCATAATTTAAAACAACTCTGCTCGTTTTTCTCCACGACTGTTAAAATTTGGTCTTTTTCATTTGAAGTGTCATTCTTAATTGGTCGCAGCTCTAGTTGAGAGTTTTGATATCGACTCCTAGCAGTCTCGCATGTGAAATAAAATTTGATAAATTCTCTTTCCCCCACTGATTACAAACGACAATTTTAGTGCCATCACCCAATGTAATTGGGGTATTTATATGGTAGTTTGATTCGTTTTTCTTATCAATATCAGTCAATTTTCTAATAACCCCTTTGCCGCCTTGCAAGTCATCAAACCAAACTTTTTGCAACACGCTAAAACTCATTTTAGTTTTAT
>CAWVRW010000016.1:0-46513 GCA_963933105.1 uncultured Formosa sp. | reverse complement strand
ACTATATACTAGAGTTTTATACTAAACAGTCCACTTTGGTTTGACGGATTACAATGTCCTATAATTTATATTATGTAAAATAGATAATTTCAACATCCAATACCCTCTATTCTTTTAAACTTCATTAATTTTGCAGCATTAATATACCATACAAATGAAAACACTAACTCTATTCCGTATCATCGCCTTTCTAGAGGGCTTATCTTATATACTACTACTATTTGTAGGCGTGCCTTTAAAATATTTTGGCAATGATGTCAGCCTCGTTAAAATACTTGGAATGCCACATGGATTCCTATTCATGGCATATATCGCGTTTGTAATTGTCCTACGATTTGATAATCCTTGGTTCAAAAAACATTTTATTTTAATTGCATTAGCATCCATCGTTCCTTTTGGAACGTTTATCGTTGAACACAAACTTAGAAAATTAGAAAATTAGCATGAAACATATCATCGAATTAATAGTACAGTTATTAACCTCTTGGGGCTTGCCCGCTAATGTTGCAACAAATCTAAGTATTACGATCTTATTTATAGGGTTAACCATCCTTATCTATATTATTGACGTTGTCCTAAAGAAAATTATTCGTGCGACCTTTACAAAAATTGCAAACAAATCTAAAACGGATTTTGACGATATCATGTTGGCCAATAGAGTTCCGAGCAGTATTGCGCAAATAGTGCCCTTTATACTGACTTATAAGCTCATTCCAAATTTGTTTTATGATTTCGAGAAATTAAAAGATTTTAGTGAAAAAACGATTTTAGTGGTTGGGATTGGACTCACCATTTGGGGCTTAAGAAATATTCTCAACTCCTTAAAAATCTATTTAAAAACCCTTAATTTCCTCAAAGACAAACCTGTTGATAGTTACATTCAGGTCTTTATGATTTTCGTATGGCTCACCGGTGTTTTTGCAACCGTAGCCATTGTGTCTGGAATCTCATTTTTAGAATTTATAGCAGGATTAGGTACCATTTCAGCCATTATTATTTTAATATTTAGAGATACCATTCTAGGGTTTGTAGCCAGTATTCAGGTGTCAATTAACGACATGGTTCGTATTGGTGACTGGATTTCTTTTGAGAAATTTGGTGCCGATGGCGATGTGATTGAAATCAACCTAGCCACCGTAAAGGTTCAGAATTTTGACAATACCATCACCACCATCCCTACCTATGCCCTCATTTCCGATTCGTTTAAGAATTGGCGCGGTATGGACGAATCTAAAGGAAGACGCATCAAGCGCTCTTTAAATATTCGTATGGAGAGTGTCAAGAATTTGACCCAAGCCGATATTCTTAAAATATCTAAAATTCAACTCATTTCGGAGTATATTTTAAATCGTTCAAAAGACATCAATACTTATAACGAAACCCATGCCGTTGATAAATCGCTTTTGATCAACGGAAGAAACTTGACCAATATCGGCGTTTTTAGAAAATATATGGAAACCTTTATCGAACAGCACTCCGCGATCAATAAAAACATGATGATTATGGTCCGCCAACTGCAACCTTCTTCGCAAGGGTTACCAATTGAAATTTATGCATTTAGTAGTGATAAACGCTGGGAAAATTATGAATTTATCATTGCTGATGTTTTTGATCACATGATTGCATCCGTCAACGATTTTGATTTGGAGATTTCTGAAACTCCTGTGTTTACCACTTTTAAAAAATAACCAATGCACTCTAGAGATTCCAGTTTAAATACCATCCGTTTGGATCGTATATCAAACACCATCAAATCAGAAATGTCTTCTGAAGAACACTTTCAAAACAGTGTTTTAAGACCTATCATAAAATTTCAGAACGATCTGTTAATAGCCGCTTTTTTGAATTTTGCAAACAAATATAAAAATGTGTTTTTTGACTTGTCAACAGAGAAGAAAATAACCTATATAGAAAACGCCATTGCAAAAGATAGCACCTTCAGAAACAGTCTAAAAGATATGATTGTAGGGTTCTTTACCGTAGATGAATACAACCAGTACATCAGCAATGCATCCGCCTTAAATAAACGCATGACCGGAATTATTAAAGAACGCCTCATCAGTCATGTTCAGTTACTTTCAGAAATGGGACCTACAACGTAGATTCTCCATTCAAATTGGTAGTCAACACAGAACTCATATAGTCAAAATAAGGTCGAATGACTTCAAAGTCATCAATCACTTGTTGTTCAAAACCCTTTGAAAGCACTTCTTTATCCGTGAATTTTTTAGTGAAAATAAACTGTTTTCTACGGATCAAATCAATATTAGGATCTAGCTTGTCAAACCCTCTTGGTGCAGATTTTAATTCGTCCCCTTGCAGTGTTCCCCAAACATTTTTAAATTCAGAAGCTTCCATCAATGCACGTATTTCCTGCGCATCTGTTTCAAACTCTTTCCGGATTCTAAGAAGATCTTCTTTATTCGGATCCCAAAATCCTGTGGCAATAAAACTCTCGTTTTGCGGCGCCAGATGTAAATAATACCCCCCTCTTAATTCTGGTTTAGTTCGATGAAAACTCCCACTAAAATGGGTTTTGTACGGTAATTTGTTTTTAGAAAATCGAACATCTCTATAGATGCGAAAAACTTTAAACGTATCAATAGAATCCACTGTGTTTAGCTGTTCAAATAATTGAGCATAGAATTGCTTCACTCCTATTTCAACTTCTTTAAATGACGCTTTATGTTCGTGAAACCAATCTCGATTATTGTTTTTTTGTAATATTTTTAAGAAACTAAATACGTCTTTAGAAATCATGTCTTATATTTTTTAAGTTGGTATATCGAATAAAATCCGAGAATACATTCTGCAATGAGCCCGAAAACAAAACCCGCCGTTGGGAACCCATCCATCACCATACTGAACGCACGTCCAATGGAGAGAGTTAGCATAAATAATATATTCAGTTCGGTGGCTCGTTTCCAATAGTTCGTTTTCCAAATTCCCAAAATCCATACCATCGAAATTCCAAGATACAAACACATATTGGCCTTGAGCAAATTCGAAAGGTCAATAGTATTCACTTGAATATCCAATTGTCTTGATAGAATTGATGGAGAACCATAAATGAGACCTGTAGGCACTACAATAAGTAATGAAACAAGTAGATGTAAATTCTTTAAAACCCAATTCAATTTACCCTTCATATTTTGGTCTATTTATGTTTTTCAGATTACAAGTTACATAATTTTTAAAATTCAACCTTATGTAAAATCAAACCCGAAGCTGGAGCGATATAATCCATCACCTCCTGACTCTCGGGTTTTAAACTGTTTTTTATATACTCCAAATCAATTTCGCCACGTCCTAATTTGATCAAAGCCCCCATCATCAATCGTATTTGATGACGCCCGAATCCCTTTCCGATCACTTTTAATACATAACTTTTCTCTGGAAAAAAACTGGCCGTATATAAGGTGTTTTCTACAAGCTCACAACAGATCAGTTCCCGCTCATACACCCCTTCATTCGTAGGTTTATAACAATAGGTTTTAAAATTGTTTTGTCCTTCAAAAAGTTGTGCCCCCTCTTTCATTAATTCGATATCCAAAGCATCTAAAATAGTGGTCATAATCGGTGCTGCAAACGGATGAAACTTAGCACCCTGTGCAAACACATAATGGTATTCTTTTAATTTTGAATCCTGAATGATGTTAAATTTCGCATCCACTTCTTTGAAACTTAAAGCGCGAATATCTTGTGGAAGATTTTGATTAAACAGTTCTAAAAATGCCGTTAAATCCTCTAAAGGCTGTCCATCTAAAAACAATTCAAAAGCAGCCTCACTTGCAGACACCATGGCGTCGGTGCGCCCCGCTCCTAGTGTTTTGAATTTTTGTTCTCCAAGAATGAACTTCAAGGTACGATCGATCATCAAATGCACTGTTTTGGTGTTCGGTTGTTTTTGCCACCCATGAAAACGGTACCCTAAAAATTGAACTTTTACTAAATAAAAATAACGCTTTTGCAACATCTTTACAAGGTCGTAATTTTATAAACAGTTACAAAATTAATGTCTGGATTTTAGAACGTCAATCACCGCATTGAGCTTGAATCCTTTTGCTTGCAATAAAATCAAGTAATGAAATAACAAATCCGCACTCTCATTTAAAAATAAATCATCGTTATCATCTTTCGCTTCAATCACAACTTCAACCGCCTCCTCGCCTACTTTTTGAGCAATTTTATTAAGACCCTTTTCAAACAATTCAGAAACATAAGAAGTTTCTGAAGAAGCATTCTCCTTGCGATCCGTGATGATTGTTTCGAGTTCCGTTAAAAACCCATAAGACTCGGTATTGGATTCTCCCCAACAGGTGTCAGTCCCTTTATGACAAGTAGGCCCTTGGGGAGTTGCTTGAATTAACAACGTGTCTTTATCACAATCATTCTGTAAACTTTTTAAGCTTAGAAAATTTCCACTCTCCTCCCCTTTTGTCCAAAGGCGTTGTTTACTGCGACTAAAAAAAGTCACCTTATTTGTTTCCAAAGTTTTGGCAACCGCTTCCGCATTCATATAGCCGAGCATCAAAACGGTTTTCGTCGTTGCGTCTTGAATGATTGCAGGAATTAATCCTTCACTGTTATACTTGATATCCATTAGAGTCGTATGTTAATTTGATTTGTTTGTAATTCTTGTTTTAAATCGTTTATGGCAATTTCTCCGAAATGAAATACACTTGCCGCCAAGGCGGCATCTGCTTTTCCTTCTTTAAACACCTCCACAAAATGCTGCATCGTTCCAGCACCTCCAGATGCAATGATCGGAATATTGACCGTTTCCGACAGTTGTGCCAAGGCTTCGTTTGCAAAGCCCGTTTTGACGCCGTCATTATTCATCGAGGTAAATAGGATTTCTCCAGCACCCCGCGTTTCTACTTCTTTCGCCCATTCAAACAAATCCAATTCTGTTGGAATCGTCCCACCTGCCAAATGTACCAACCATTTACCATCAACTTTTTTTGCATCAATGGCCACTACGATGCATTGGTTTCCAAAAGCCTTAGAAAGTTCGTTAATCAACTCTGGACGTTTGATGGCGGCAGAATTCACTCCTACCTTGTCTGCTCCAGACTTTAGGAGTAACTCAACACCTTCTTTGGTACTTACACCGCCACCCACAGTAAAAGGAATGTCTATTTGTTCCGCCACATTTCGAACCATCTCTATGGTGGTCGAGCGCGATTCTAGCGTGGCTGAAATATCTAAAAACACAAGTTCATCCGCGCCGTTTTCAGCATATTGTTTTGCCAAAGCCACCGGATCGCCTGCGTCTCGAAGATTTAAAAAATTCACTCCTTTGACCGTTCGCCCATTTTTAATATCTAAGCATGGAATAATTCGTTTCGCTAACATACTTATGAACGGTTTAGTTGATAGGTTTCTAATTGTTTTAAACTGATATTCCCTTCGTAAATGGCTTTTCCAATAATGACACCTTCACAGCCTAAATCAGCTAATTTAGGCAACTCATCAAAAGTTGAAATCCCTCCCGAAGCAATGAGTTTTACAGGATTCACTGTGTTTAAAATCGTTTCGTATAAATCAAATGAAGGCCCTTCTAACATCCCATCTTTAGCAATGTCAGTACAGATCACATAAGAAATGCCTTTTGTCACATACTCTTTTATAAAACTGAGGACTTCTTTGTCGCTTTCCTCCTGCCATCCTTGAATCGCAATTTTTTGATCCAAACAATCCGCCCCTAAAATAATCTTATCAGCACCATAGGATTCCAACCAGTTTAAAAATTGTGATGGATTTTTGACAGCAATACTTCCTCCTGTAATCTGATGTGCGCCAGAATCAAAAGCAATTTTTAAATCTTCGTCCGATTTTAATCCACCCCCAAAATCAACCTTTAAATTTGTTTTGGTGGCGATGGTTTCTAAAATTTTATGGTTGATGATGTGTTGTGCTTTGGCACCATCCAAATCCACTACGTGAAGATGTTCAATCCCAACGTCTTCAAATATTTTAGCAACCTCTAAAGGGTTTTCATTATAGACTTTTTTAGTGCTATAATCGCCTTTGGTTAGGCGTACACATTGCCCGTTGATTAGGTCTATTGCAGGTATAATTCGCATACTATAAGTTTAAAAAGTTTTGTAATAATTGAGCCCCGTCTTTACTGCTTTTTTCAGGATGAAATTGAACCCCATAAAAATTATCAGATTGCAAGGCCGCTGAAAATTCATGTTCATACGTTGAACTCGCGATGGTTTGCGGTCCTAGATCGGCATAATAACTATGCACAGAGTACATATAGCTGTTTTCAGGGATGGTTTTCAATAAACCCGACTGGAGGTTTTGAATCGTGCTCCATCCCATGTGCGGCACTTTAACGGCTTTTGAGAAGTGTTTGACATCCACGTCAAAAACACCGAGTCCTTTGGTATCGCCTTCTTCGGTATGATTGCAGAGCAATTGCATTCCCAAACAAATCCCCAACACCTCTTGTTTAAGGGTTGGAATTAAGAGGTCTAACTTTGATTTCTTCAACATTTCCATCGCCTGACTGGCTTCTCCAACACCAGGAAAAATGACCTTATCCGCTTTTAGAATTTCTTCAATAGAATTTGAGAGTTTGGCATCAACTCCCAAACGCTGAAAGGCAAATTGAATACTCTGAATATTCCCGGCTCCGTAATCGATTATGATGACATTCATTTATTCTAAAGTTCCTTTGGTTGATGGTAAAATCATTTTATTCACATCGCGTTTGACCGCCATTTTAATCGCTTTTGCAAACGCTTTAAAAATCGCCTCTATTTTGTGATGTTCATTACTCCCGTCAGCTTTGATATTTAAATTACACTTAGCCCCATCTGTAAAGGATTTAAAGAAGTGCATAAACATTTCTGTAGGCATTTTCCCGACATATTCACGTTTAAAATCTGCTTCCCAAACGAGCCAGTTTCTACCCCCAAAATCAATGGCAACTTGTGCCAAACAATCGTCCATTGGCAAACAAAACCCATAACGTTCAATACCTAATTTTGAGCCCAAGGCGGTGTGAAATAAATTCCCTAAGGCAATCGCCGTATCTTCGATAGTATGATGTTCATCAACTTCTAAATCGCCTTTCACTTTAATATCTAAATCCATTTGACCGTGTCTTGCGATTTGATCCAACATGTGATCAAAAAAAGCAATTCCAGTATCAATCTGACTTTGCCCTGTACCGTCTAAATTTAAAGTAATCGCAATCTTCGTTTCATTGGTGTTTCTCACAATGGACTCCACACGTTGCTTCGCTTTAAGGAATTCATAAATAGCTTCCCAACGGTTTGTTTCTAAAGCTATAAACGGCGTTAACTCTTCTTGTTTGACGGAGATTTCATTTTCACCTAAATGTGTCTCGTCATTGATAAAAATGCCTTTACATCCTAAGTTTTTCGCTAGTTCTATATCTGTAAGACGGTCCCCAATCACAAAAGAATTCTCTAAATCGTAAGCTTCAGTAAAATACTCCGTTAATAAACCTGTTTGCGGTTTTCGGGTTGGTGCATTGTCTTTCGCAAACGTGCGATCTATGAATTGTTTTTCAAAAACGATGCCTTCATTTTTAAAGGTCTCAAGGATGAAATTATGAATTGGCCAAAATGTGTTTTCTGGATAGACTTCTGTTCCCAAACCATCTTGATTTGTAATCATGACAATTTCAAAATCCAATTCTTGGCATATCTTTTTTAAATTAGAAAATACATCAGGGTAGAATTCTAATTTCTCAAAAGAGTCAATTTGTTCATCCGCAGGTTCCCGGATGATCGTTCCATCGCGATCTATAAATAGTACAGGCTTCATTTTAGAGTCTTTAATAACGTTAATAATTGTGTGTTTTCAGAAGGCGTTCCTACCGTAATTCGAAGGCAATCGTCACAATGTAATTGGGAACTTCGATTTCTGACGACGATCCCTTTATTAATCAATTCATCGTAACGTTTGTTGGCATCATCCACTTTGATTAAAATGAAATTCGCTTCTGAGGGGTATATTTTTTTAATAAAAGGATAAGTTTCAAAGGCATTATTTAACCTGTTGCGTTCTTTTAAAATACTGTCGATTTGATCCGTTAGCACATCCTTGTTTTGAAGAGCTTTGATGGCTGCTTCTTGCGTAAGCGAGTTGATATTATACGGCGGTTTGATTTTATTTAATACCGCAATAATTTCTTTAGAGGCATAACAAATTCCCAAACGAATCCCTGCCAAACCATAGGCTTTTGATAGGGTTTGAGTGACGATTAAATTTGGATATGCATTCAGCCATTGTGTCCAACTGCTTTCTTCTGTAAAATCGATATAGGCTTCGTCGATGACGACCAGTCCGTTAAACGCTTTCAAAAGTCGTTCTATTGCGGTGCGATCCACCGTATTTCCAGAAGGATTGTTCGGCGAACAGATAAACAACAATTTAGTAGTTGGTTTTATGTTTTCTAGAATAGGATCGACTTCTAATTGAAAATCTGATGACAAAGGCACTTGAATGTTTTCGATGGCATTCAAATTTGCCAACACCTCATACATCCCATAAGTCGGGGGTAATGTGACAATACTGTCTTGATTGGGTTCACAAAAAGCCCTGAAAATTAAATCCAAAACTTCGTCACTTCCATTCCCTAAAAGAATTTGATCGGCCGCTACCTCTTTTTGTTGTGAGATAAGGGCTTTCAAAGCCGTTTGCTGCGGATCTGGATAGCGATTTAACGGACTGTCAAAAGGGTTTTCATTGGCATCCAAAAACACCATATCCGCTTGCAAGTCTTTGTATTCATCGCGTGCAGACGAATAGGGTTTCATCTGTTGTATATTCTTTCGGATTAATTTATTTAGATCCATCTTCTATAGATTTTAATCGAATTGTGACCGCATTTTTGTGCGCCATCAATCCTTCAGCTTCCGCCATAAGTTCGATGGTATTTCCGATAGTTACTAGGCCTTCTTTAGTGATTTCTTGAAAGCTGATGTTTTTCAAAAAGCTATCTAAATTCACTCCCGAATATGCTTTTGCATAACCATTTGTGGGCAAGGTGTGGTTCGTTCCTGAAGCATAATCGCCGGCACTTTCAGGGGTGAATTCCCCTATAAATACAGAACCTGCATTGATAACGTTTTCTACAAAAAAGGAATTGTTTTCTGTACAAATGATATAATGTTCAGGCCCATAAAAATTAATTAAATCAACCGCTTCTTGGTCAGAAGTAACTAAAATAAGTTTCTTATTTTCAAGGGCTTTTTCAATAATCGACTTACGGTCTAAAAACAGCGTTTGAATGCGGATTTGATTGGCCGTTTCTAAAAGTAGTTTCTCATCAGTTGACACTAAAACAACTTGACTGTCAACGCCGTGTTCTGCTTGACTTAATAAATCGGAAGCGATAAAAGCAGGGTTGGCATTTTTATCTGCTACAATCAACAGTTCACTAGGGCCGGCTGGCATATCGATTGCCACGCCAAACTTGGTAGCCAATTGCTTTGCAACAGTGACATATTGATTGCCAGGACCAAATATTTTAGATACTTTAGGAATGCTCGATGTTCCAAACGTCAGTCCTGCAATGGCTTGAATCCCTCCTACTTTAATGATTGTTGTGATGCCACACAAAGCCGCTGTATAAAGGATTTCATTGGCTATCGCTCCTTCTGAATTTGGAGGGGTGCATAATACACTGTTTTTACAACCTGCAATGGTGGCCGGAACGGCAAGCATCAATACTGTTGAAAACAAGGGCGCTGTACCTCCAGGAATGTATAAACCTACGGTTTCTATCGGACGTTTTTCTTGCCAACAACGAACGCCTGGTTGTGTTTCTACATCCACCTTCGCGGTTTTTTGGGCGCTGTGAAAAACTTCAATATTGGACTTGGCTTGTTGAATGGCAGCTTTTAAATCTTTTGAAACCAAAGCTGATGCAGTCTCAATTTCTTCTTGCGTAACAAAAAGAGATTTTAAATCTACTTTATCAAATCGTCTTGTGTACTGGGCAATAGCCGAATCACCTTCTTGTTTGACTGCTAAAAAGACCTCATTTACAATGGCTTCAATAGCTTCTACAGATTGAGTAGGACGTTGCAGGACGGTTTCCCAAGTGGATCGGGCTGGATATTTAATAAGAGTCTCCATTAGAGTACCATTTTTTCGATTGGACATATAAGGATGCCTTGCGCACCTAAGGCTTTTAAATCGTCGATAATGTCCCAGAACTGGTTCTTATCAATCACACTGTGCACGGAGCTCCACCCCGATTCTGCTAATGGAAGTACGGTTGGACTTTTCATGCCTGGTAAGAGGTTGATAATGGCTTCCAAACTGTTATTTGGCGCATTGAGCAATACATACTTAGAGGATTGTCCTTTGAGCACTGCTTCAATACGAAATTTTATCTTATCTAAAATCGCTTTTTGAGGGGCTGAAATTGTTGGAGAGACCGCCAAAACAGCTTCTGATTTAAGAATGACTTCTTTCTCTACCAAATTGTTTTTAAACAAGGTTCCCCCTGTAGAAACGATGTCCACGATGGCTTCTGCCAATCCGATATTGGGTGCAATTTCCACAGAGCCGTTAATAACATGGATGCTGGCAGTAATGTTATTGTCTTCTAAAAAGGCATTGACGGTGTTGGGATAAGAGGTGGCAATTTGTTTGCCGTTCAAATCTTCCAGTGATTTGTATTCCATATTTTTGGGAACGGCAATTGAAACTCTGCATTTTGAAAATCCAAGTTTGGAAATATATTCTATAGAATTTCCTTTTTCTACAAGAACATTGTTTCCAATAATAGCGGCATCTACAACCCCATCTTTTAAGTATTGGGGGATGTCGCCATTACGAAGGTAAAAAACTTCGATAGGAAAATTAGAAGCCGTGGCTTTGAGTTGGTCTTTTCCATTATCAATGGAGATTCCAATATCTTTCAATAGTTTCATGGAATCATCTTTGAGACGTCCTGACTTCTGGACTGCAATTTTTAAAGTATTCATTCTTTATTAATTTAGTAAAAAAAAAGACCCGTTTGATTTCTCAAACGGGTCCGTATATAGTTTAATTAGTATCCTACACAACTTTACCTCGCTTGATGGCCAGTTAAAATATGATGATGATGGATAGCTAAAAATAAATTCATTGTAATGATGTTAAAAACAAATATTCAAAAAATAAAAAGTGTAAACCTAACTTATTTATAAGAATTATTGATTTGATAAAATAGCGGGTACAAAACTAGCTATTAATTAAAATTTACTGATTCCCTAAAATAATTGGCAATCCAGTTTTCCCAGATCCAATGACAATCACTTTAGTATTTGGAGATTCAGATAACTTTACAGTCGCTTCAATCCCTTTGTCTTGAAGGATACGATCGTTCAGAGATGCACTTAAAATTTTGTTGGCATCCGCTTTACCTTGCGCTTCAATACGTACTTTTTGAGCTTCTTTATCTGCAGTCACCAATCTAAATTCATATTCTAAAGATTCTTGTTCTTGCTTTAATTTACTCTCAATCGCATTTTTAATAGTGTTTGGAAGTTTCACATCTTCTACCAAGACACGCTTCACATTTAAAAATTGACCGTCTAATAAGTTTACGACTTCATCAAGAATTTCTTGTTCGATCACATCACGCTTACTAGAATACAGTTGTTCTGGCGTATAACGACCCACCACACTTCTTGCTGCTGCATTAACTGCAGGACCTAAAAGTTCGTTCTCATAGTCTTCACCTTTTGTTTTGATAAGACTCCCAAGGTTTTCAAATTCTGGTTCGTACCATATCGTTCCGTTTACTTTAACTTCTAATCCGTTTACAGATAAAACATTCATTTCATCAGAGATGGATTGTTGTCTTACTTTATGGATTAACATACTGTTCCAAGGCGCTACAATTTGAAAGCCTTCACCATACGTTTTGTCTGTTTGGATTCCATCACCAAAGCGCTCAAATAAGACGCCTCCTTCTCCAGGTCCGATGGTGACCGCAGATTTAGATATTAAAAGAATAATAGCACCAATTATAAAAATAACAGGTAGTCCAATTTTAGGAAATTTTTGCATTTTGTTTGTTTTAAATTATTAAATAAGTCCGTTGTATTTTCTTATGAACCATTCGATTGCCAGGCTTAATAGAAGCAATAACAACCAGAATTTTATACCGATCAAAGGTACTGTTTTTTTAGTGATTTTCTGAATACTTGAAAAACGATTGTCAGAAATTAACTTTGACATTAATTCATCCGTTTGAGTGTCAAAAAAAGCGGTTCCTTCTGTGTGAATCGCAAGTTGCTCGAGTTTCTGAACATTGGCATTTATGAATTGTTGTTCGATATTAAAATCTAAAATTTCAATGGCTCCAAATGAACGGTGTGCGCCATTCTCGGCGTTTACTTCAAATGAGTAATTCCCAGGTTCTAAAGTGTTTAGATTTACAGTATAACTGTTTTGAACTGCAATCATGGGATACTCTAATTGTTGCTTAGTGTCTTTGTTTATTAAGGATATAAGTACTTCTGCATTCCGGTTTGGCTCGTAATTTTTATTAAAAAATTGCGCTGAAATTTCTAAGGGTTGACTCCCATCATAAATAGATTCATAGTTGACGAGCAGTCGTGTGTTCTGATTTTTGATGTTTAAATACTGGATCAGTTTCGCCATAAAGGAATCAAAAGTTTTAAAATTTTGATCTTCACGGAAGGAATGCATGCGCCATTTCCAAAGATTTTCGGCTAGAAGAACCGCCGATCTTTGAGCGTTGTTTTCGTATGTAAACCATAAGGGGTCTTGTGTAGGTAAACCATTAATCGATTTGAACAACAAAGTTTCATGAGGGACATTTATAGAGATGCTTCCAAATTCTGCGGTTAAGGGTGGATAGGCATTAAACGTGAAATTATCTACAGAGAAATTATTGAAATTCGGATTGACAAACCCTTGATAATTTTCTCTTTGACCTGTTATTTCTTGCTTAAAATCAGTTTGAATGGAATTTAAAAATGCCCATTGTGTTTGGGTCCCTCCTATGATAAAGGTGTTTAATTTTCTTTTTTCAATGAGATCAAAAACAGCTTTAAAACTTTGATTGGGTTGGTATAAAATTGCAAGACCATAGGTTTCATTGGTTGCTAAATACTCTGTTGGTGAGCAGATTTTAACAAGCCGCTGCTTGTTGGTTTCAATGGCAGCTTTTAAAGCGCCTAAATCGGGATGAGACAAAGAGGTTACTAACGCAATATTCGTGTATTCGTCAAGGGTCTCTATCGCAAAGGACTTTTGATTGTTGATTGTGTTTTTTTCATTTTCAATGGGTGTTAAACTGACTTGATACCGCTGCACTCCTACCTTGGTAGATGTGATTTTAGGCGTTAGAATGATTGAATTATTTGTGGCTGACAAGCGTACACGCTCTTTATGAATAATTCGACCGCCAGATTCAATTCTTAATTCGGACTGCACAGCAGTATTTCCAGTGTAGGAAGCGATGATTTCAACAGGGAATTTATTGTTCAGGTAGGTGTATTTATTGACATTGATTTGTTGAATTTTCAAATCGGTATGGTAAATACTGTCTCCTAAAATAAGCGGAAACACAATTTGTTCAAACTGTTTAGAAGCAAATTCATAATCATCACCAATGGTTTGATTCCCATCGGATATTAAAACAACGGGCGCTAATTGTGAATGGTAAAGAGACTCAATGTCTTGGAGGCTCTTTGTGATGTTAGTCTGAGCATCCTCAAAAGTAAGTTCAGGGTTTTGATTAATCTGCGTTCCAAAAGGATACACTTTAACCTCGTATTTAGAAGTGATTTCAGTATTTCCTAAGATCGTTTGAACGGACTTAGAAGCGATACTGTCTTTATTTAAATACTTGACAGATTGAGAATTATCAACTATAACCGCAAGTACCGGTTTAACAATTTCACTTTCTTTAGTTTCAAACTTTGGGTTGATGATAAGAAGTAGTAATGAAAAAATCGAAATGAACCTCACTCCTGCTAAACTCCAATGAAGCCGGTTTTGTTTGGTTTTATATATGTACTGAAAAAGGGCTATGAATAGCGCTAAAATTCCAGATCCAATAATGTATAAAATTGTTTGTGTGGACATAATCAAATGAGCTGCGAACAGCTAATTATATAACATATTAAGTAAGCATACCACCATCGACATTTATTGTTTGTCCGGTGATGTAACTTGACAAATCACTTGCAAGAAATACACAGGCGTTGGCGATATCTTCAGGTGAACCTCCTCGTTTTAAAGGAATCCCTGCACGCCATCCTGCTACGGTTGCTTCGTCTAATTTAGCCGTCATTTCTGTTTCAATGAACCCTGGTGCGATCACATTGCTTCTAATGTTTCTTGAACCAAGCTCTAAAGCGACAGATTTTGAAAAGCCAATAATACCTGCTTTAGAAGCGGCATAGTTGGTTTGCCCTGCATTTCCCTTTACTCCTACAACTGAACTCATATTAATAATAGAGCCTTTGCGTTGTTTTAACATGGTGCGTTGCACGGCTTTGGTCATGTTGAAAACAGACTTTAGGTTGACTTCTATCACTTTATCAAAATCATCTTCACCCATTCGCATGAGTAAATTGTCTTTTGTAATTCCAGCATTGTTTATAAGAATATCAATTCCTCCAAAATCAGCGAGGACGTCTTCTGCTAATTGTTGAGCATCGTTAAAATTTGCGGCGTTGCTTTGGTATCCTTTAACGGTGGTTCCAAAAGCTTGCAATTCTGTTTCTAAAGCGTTGGCAGCTTCAACAGATGCACTGTATGTAAATGCAACATTTGCACCATGCTGAGCAAAAACGGTTGCAATTCCTTTTCCAATACCACGACTTGCGCCTGTGATAATTGCTGTTTTTCCTTCTAATAGTTTCATATTTTTCCTTATAATAGTTTATTAATAATACCTGTAAATATTAATGATATCAAAGATAGTAAAATGGTTTCAAATATAATTCCTTTAAAAATAATTTGTGAATGCTATTCATAAAACACAACATCAAAGTGAACTGCTAAATAGTGTTTATTTAAAGGATTAAAATCGAATTTGAGTGCGTAATTATAATTTTCCAACTTCAACTTATATCATTATATCGGTGAAATATTACGAGTTATGATTATTATTTTGTTTATTTGTTTTGATAATTAATTAAACAAAAAATAATGAAAACATTAAAATTTTTTAAATTTATCCTTTTAGGATTTTTAATTTCTGCTTGTTCCGACAGCAACGAATCTACTGATTCAGGATCTGGGAATGGAAATGAAGTATTCACTTCTATAACACTGTCAACAGCTTCTAATACAGTCAACACAAGTACTCAAGTAGCGTTTACTATTACAAGCAACAGTTCTACTGATTTAACAGGTTTGTCCTCTTTAAAAGTAGATGACATTACTGTTTCAAACCCTTTTTCTTTTAACTTAGAAGGAACTTACCAAGTGGTTGCTACGTATGAAGATTTAACATCGAACACGCTTACAATAACTGTGACTGATGTTCCAGCTACGAGTATTGAATTAAGTTTTGATCAAAGTAGTTATGACAATGGTGAATCCGCAACCTTTGTCGTTATAGATAATTTTAATAATACGGTTACAACAGACGCTGAAGTGACTGTGAATGGAACGGATGTCACAGCCAATCCATATGAGTTTACAGCAGACAACACCTACAATTTTGTAGCTACTTACGAAGGGTTAACCTCCAATACGGTCACTTTTACTATTGTATCTGGCTCTGGAGCTCCTAGTTCTTTTACAAAGAAAGTGCTTTTAGAAGATTTCACTGGTACTTGGTGTCCACAATGCCCTCCAGCTGGAGCCGCAATTACGAACGCTAAGAGTGGTAATTCAAATATATTTGGAGTCGGTTATCACGCAGGTGGTAGTTATGAACCTATGGAAATTCCAGAGACGGCTTACTGGTCTAGTTACTATAATGTGACTGGTTTTCCAACAGTTTATGTAAACGGTCCAGATACGCGATGGAATTATAATAGTATGGCGCAAGTAAATACTGAATTGGCTGAGACTGCAACCGTTGGTTTAGCTTTGGAATCTGCTATTGTTGCAGGAAAACTAGATTTAGAAGTAAAGGTTGGGTTTATCTCAACTCCTAATGAAGAAGTTCAGTTGATGGTTTATTTAGTCGAAGATAATATTACAACTTCTACGCCTCAAGCGGGTTCTTCTCAAGGCGCTAACTATGTGCATAGAGATGTTTTAAGAGAAGTTTATACAGATCAACTAGGAGATGCTATTGAAGCTGCTAGCACCAATGCTGGCGGGGTTTTTACACGAACTTTTACAGCTCTTGACTTACCCTCTAATGTAGATGATATTGCTAATTTAAAAGTGATCGCATTTGTAAGAAACACTTATACTAAAACTTTTGTGGATTATTTCAACACTACACATACCAATTCTCCGCATTACGATATTTACAACGTGCAGGAAGTTCACGTTGGAGAAACGCAAGCTTTTGATTAATTATTCAAGTTAAAACTTAATAAAGTTAAACACAAAAAAGCCGCTCTTTGAGTGGCTTTTTTGTGTTTAAGGCCTTATTTATCATTTGCCTGTTTACTATTTATTTACATTCTCACAAACAACCAAAGCAGATTCATTCGGAACATGGCAACTCCTCACGATTACCATTGACGGTGAAGTTTGAACCGCTTATGCATCTATTGATTCCAATGATATTTAGTAGAAGATTACGATAGCTTCATGAAATTTAACTTTGTTGTTTTTCAATTACACGGGAACAGATCTGCTCTCTTGGGTTTTTGAGTGCTAAAATAAAGCAGGATTAAAAATTGATATGGCATACAATTAAATTAATATTTTGTTTATTTGTTTCCTAAATAATTTAAACAAAAATAATGAAAACATTGAATCTTTTTAAATTCATCCTTTTAGGATTATTAATCTCAGGTTGTTCTGACAGTAACGAACCTACAGGTTCTGGATCTGGCAATGAACCTGTGACCGCTATTACGCTATCAACAGCATCTAATCAAGTAAATATTGGGTCTGCAGTGACATTCACTGTTCAAAGTGATGTGAATACAGACGTTACAAGTGCCTCTTCCTTTGAGCTCGATGGCACCACAACCACCAACCCTATTACATTTAGTCAATTAGGAAGTTTTACAGTGGTAGCTGCCTACGAAGATTTAACATCCAATACACTCACAATTACAGTTGTTGACATACCAGCATCTGAGCCAAGTGACACCTCGTCATTTACAGCTTCTGGAGCTCCTACAACTTTCACTAAGAAGGCACTTTTAGAAGATTTCACAGGAACATGGTGTCCACAATGCCCTCCAGCTGGATCCGCAATTACGAACGCTAAGAGTGGAAATTCAAATATATTTGGAGTCGGCTATCATGCGCTTAATGGTGACCCCATGGAAATTCCAGAAACTGCTTACTGGTCTGGCTACTATCGTGTCACAGGTTTTCCAACGGTCTACGTAAACGGCCCGGATACAAGATGGAATTATAACAGCATGTCACAAGTAAACAACGAATTGGCAGAGACTGCTACTGTTGGCTTAGCTGTTGACGCAGCTCTTGTAGGAGGTAAACTCGATTTAGAAGTGAAAGTTGCATTTAACACAGCTGCAAATGAAGCTGTGCAGTTAATGATCTATTTAGTAGAAGACAATGTCACAACTTCTGAGCCACAAAGAGGTTCTAATGAGGGCGCTGACTATGTGCACAAAGATGTTTTAAGAGCTGTTTTTACGGATCAATTAGGGGATACAATTGAGGCTACTAGTACGGTTGCAGCAGGCGTTTTTACACGTACCATCACAGGGATTGACTTGCCATCTAATGTAGATGATATTGCTAATTTAAAAGTGATTGCATTTGTAAGAAACACTTACACTAAAACCTTTGTTGATTATTTCAATACAACACATACGGATTCTCCGCACTACGATATTTACAACGTACAGGAAGTGCACGTTGGAGAAACACAAGCTTTTGATTAAATTGTTTATGTAAAACACTATAATTTTAAATATAAAACAGCCACTCTTTGAGTGGCTGTTTTTGTTTTGTAAGAGGTCTATCAATAGTGAAGCCATTGTGTTTATAATAAATTCTCTGGGAAAAATCATTTATAATTGTATATTTGAGAAAGAACCTACTTAAAACAAAATCAATTATGAAAAAGTTAGCCCTATTCATTTGCCTGATTTCTATTTCATTTACATTCTCACAAACAACCACAGAAGATTTAATCGGAAAGTGGGAATTGCTCACACTTACAATTGACGGCACGTATTTACTGCTTTTGAAGCATTCGAAACAAATACGTTTTATCACGAATATTTTGAGGACAAAACGTTTAGAAATACTGTTGACGTGTACACAGGTAGTGGTACTTGGGAGTTGTCTGGTGAAAGATTGAATCAATTTTATACAACCGAAAGTGGTGAGCTTCATTTTAAAGTCCTAGAAATTTCTGATGACGAATTACATTTATTAATTACCAACGAAAATTTAAACATTATTTTTACTTTTAAAAAGGTGTGATGCGCAGTGTTTTTAATCTCGCTAAGCTTTGCTAAGTGGTCTTAAACTAGCTGAAAATAATTTTCACTTTCACCTCTACTCTACTAATTCCAACTCCCTATATACCAGCACATTCCCTTATAAGGGACGGATGAGCGTAAAAGAGTCGTAGAGACTGCACTGCTCCAAATCTAGCTTGAAAATATTTAGAAGCTGTAAATACAGCTTCTAACTTACGTTCGTATTCTAAATCAAATTCCACTCCGTTTGGATGTGTTATTTCTGTTAAAAACCAAGATTTAGAAACATACTGTTCGTTATATTGATTAATATCTGGTCTGGAATTGGTGAATTCGATTGCATTTGGGTCATAACCAAAAGTATATTGAACACCATCAGGAGTTGTAATCTTAAAACCCACATATGTTCTAGTCAAATTATGGTTTTGAGTTCCTGTAACAGAATAAAATTTTTCTGGTAAATTAAACCCCAAACCTGCACTCGTTTGAGCCTCAATTATAAGTTTTGAGTTTATACTTGACTTAGCTTCCCATTCTCCTAAATGATTTAAAAAAAAACTACCTGAATACCCGTTCATATTAAAATAAAACTCATCAGGGTTTAAATCAATTGAAAAATCTGGGATTGTTGAATAACTATCTACTAAATCAATCCAATTAGAAACATTTAATAGTGAGTAATGATCTATATAGGGAATTTCAGTTGGATTGCCTCCGCCATTTATACTTGAATATAATTCATCTACAGCATAATTTACCACTCTTGTTATAACGCCACCCGCATTTAAACTCCAATTAGTACCAACCCATGAAGGTTTTTGATTAGGTTTTACTCCTGTTGATTCATATGATAACGAAATAGGTAATGAAATTCCATTCTCTTGTATTGTACACAAAGGGATACTAATATTTACTGTCCCAGTAGACAAATTAACGGGAACTTGTTCATATTTTGTGATCGAGGATGCTGTTGGCAAATCGACATTAAGTGGTGTATCTTCAATTTGTGCTTCTGTATTATAGAAATTAAGAAAAACGAAAGCACTTAATAATAGTTTTTTCATAGTAATAGATTTAGGAATCCTAAAACTATAACAAAAACTTAAAAAAAATAAACTAATGTGTCAAATGTTAACAAATTGTTAACGTTTGGTTGAAGTATAACACAAAAAAAACCTCCTAATAAAAATTAGGAGGCTAGATATTATATAAAAAAGGAACTTTCTAAGCCAGTACTTCCGCTACTTTCTTCCCTATTTCTGCAGGAGATTCTACAACGTGAATACCGCATTCTCTCATGATTTGTTTTTTAGCTTGTGCAGTGTCATCGCTTCCACCAACAATAGCACCAGCATGTCCCATCGTACGTCCGGCAGGTGCTGTTTCACCAGCAATAAATCCAACCACTGGTTTTTTGCTACCACTTTCTTTATACCACTTGGCTGCATCTCCTTCAAGTTGCCCACCTATTTCACCAATCATCACCACACATTCGGTTTCTGAATCGTTGATAAGCATTTCTAGCGCTTCTTTAGTCGTGGTTCCAATAATCGGGTCTCCACCAATTCCAATCGCAGTTGTGATTCCTAACCCTTGTTTCACCACTTGATCCGCTGCTTCGTATGTTAATGTTCCTGATTTAGAAACAACGCCTACAGTTCCTTTTTTGAAAACAAATCCAGGCATGATGCCTACTTTTGCTTCTCCGGGTGTAATCACCCCAGGACAGTTAGGACCTACCAAACGGCAATCTTTTCCACTAATATAGTTAGACGCCTTGATCATATCCGCTACAGGAATTCCTTCAGTAATTGTAATAATCACTTTAATTCCAGCATCGGCCGCTTCCATAATAGCATCGGCTGCAAAAGCAGGTGGTACAAAAATAATGGTTGTGTCCGCTCCTACTTGCTCTACCGCTTCTTGAACGGTATTAAATACAGGCTTTTCTAAATGCGTTTGTCCGCCTTTTCCGGGCGTTACACCACCAACAACGTTTGTTCCGTAGTCAATCATTTGAGAGGCATGAAATGTCCCTTCACCTCCTGTAAATCCTTGAACTATTATTTTTGAATCTTTATTTACTAAAACACTCATGTGGTTTTGTTTTTATTAGTTTTTTAACTGCTGCAAATGTAATTTTTTGAATGGAAATTTTAAAGGTTTTAGCATTTAAAATTCTATCCATTTTTATTTTCTTTTAATTCTTGAATGATCTCTGGTAATTTACGAACAAATGCCAATTCTTTTAGTTTGGTTCGCGCCTCTTCAATGGGCGTTCCAAAGTATGTTTTGCCACCTTCAATCGATTTGGTAACGCCTGTTTGGCCTAAGACAACCGCTTTAGCGCCAATAGTGATTCCACTTGTGGTCCCCACTTGTCCCCACAGAGTCACATCATCTTCAATAACACAACAACCAGCAATACCGGTTTGAGACGCGATTAAGCAGTTTTTTCCGATAAGAGTGTCATGGCCAACCTGAATCAAATTGTCTAGTTTAGAGCCTACTCCGATAGTCGTATCGCCAGTAACGCCACGATCAATGGTACAAGAAGCCCCAATGTGTACGTCATTTTCAATCACCACCCGACCACACGATTGTAATTGGTCATAACCTTCGGGACGTTTTTTGTAGTAAAAAGCATTACCCCCCAAAATTGTTCCAGATTGAATCACTACATTATCGCCAATAATGGTATCATCAAAAATACTCACATTGGCATGTATTGTTGAATTTTGACCAATCACCACATTGTTTCCAATAAAACAGTTGGGTTGAATGGTTGTGCCAGTTCCTATTTTGGCCGAATCTGAAATCGCTTTATGAGACGCTTGAAAGGGTTTAAAATGCGCCGTGAGTTTATTGAAATCTCTAAAAGGGTCGTCAGAGATTAACAACGCCTTCCCTTCTGGACAGTCTACTTTTTTATTGATAAGTACCACCGTTGCTTTGGAAGCAAGCGCTTTATCGTAATATTTAGGATGGTCTACAAATACGATATCACCTGCAGATACCACGTGAATTTCATTCATGCCCAATACTTCAAAGTTTGGGTCTCCTACATACTCACAATCAATTAGGGACGCAATTTCTTTTAAGGCCTGTGGCTGAAGAAAGTTCATACTATTCTTTGATACGTTCTTTGTACGATCCTTTGGCAGTCTCTACTTTAATTTTATCGCCTTCATTAATAAACAAAGGAACCATCACCGTTGCACCCGTTTCAACTGTGGCGGGTTTAGTCGCATTGGTCGCTGTGTTGCCTTTGATGCCGGGTTCTGTTGAAGTCACTTCAAGAATAACACTTGCTGGTAAATCTACCGAAAGAGGAGAGCTGTCTTCTGTATTGATCAATACCGTTACCACTTCGCCTTCTTTCATTAAATCGGGACTGTCTAAAACTGCTTTTTGGAGTTCAATTTGAGAATAATCGGCTGTATTCATAAAATGAAATGTTTCCCCATCATTGTATAAAAATTGAAATTTATGAGTTTCAACTCTGACTTCCTCAATCTTGTGACCAGCAGAAAAGGTATTGTCTATCACTTTTCCATTGGTGACACTCTTCATTTTGGTTCTTACAAACGCTGGACCTTTTCCAGGCTTCACGTGTAAAAACTCAATCACTTTAAAAATATCGTGACTATATCGTATGCATAATCCATTTCTAATGTCTGATGTACTTGCCATATGTGTGTTTAATTAGATTTAAAATATCCTTTCATAATTCCACGATGAGAATTTTTGATGAATTGTAAAATTTCATCACGCTCTGGAGTGGCTTCCATTTCAGCTTCAATAATTTCTGAAGCTTGAGAATTGTTGTAATTTTTTTGATAGAGTAATCGGTATATGTTTTGTATTTCTTTAATCTTATCCGAAGTAAATCCGCGACGTCTGAGTCCTACCGAATTGATTCCTACATAAGACAAAGGCTCTCTTGCTGCTTTTACATAAGGGGGAACATCTTTACGAACTAAAGACCCTCCTGTAACAAAGGCGTGGTTTCCAATGGAACAAAACTGATGTACTGCCGTCATTCCGGCCAATACAACAAAGTCGCCAACTGTGGTGTGTCCAGCGAGTGTACTATTATTTGAAAATATACAGTTATTTCCAACGGTACAATCGTGCGCAATATGGCAATAGGCCATAATCAAACAATTGTCTCCGATAACGGTTTTCATTTTATCTGTAGTTCCACGGTTGATGGTGACACATTCTCTTATAGTAACGTTATTTCCAATAACAACAGTCGTGTCTTCATCGTCATATTTTAGGTCTTGAGGCATTGCAGAAATGACAGAGCCAGGGAAAATACTACAATTTTTTCCGATGCGCGCACCTTCCATAATTGTAACGTTCGATCCGATCCAAGTCCCCTCTCCTATCACCACATTATTATTGATCGTGGTAAAAGGTTCTATCACCACATTTTTGGCAATTTTTGCTCCAGGGTGTACGTATGCTAAAGGTTGATTCATGTTGTTCGTTTTTTGATGTAAAACAGATTTATTTAACTTTCGTTATTTGAGCCATTAATTCAGCTTCGGCACATAATTTCCCATTGGCATAAGCATAGCCTTGCATGTGACAAATACCTCTTCTTATAGGAGTGATTAGAGAACAGTTGAATATCAGTGTGTCTCCTGGTACTACTTTTTGTTTGAATTTTACGTTGTCCATTTTCATGAAAAAAGTAAGGTAATTTTCTGGGTCAGGAACGGTATTTAAAACCAGTATTCCCCCTGTTTGCGCCATGGCTTCAATAATGAGAACGCCGGGCATTACAGGAGCTCCAGGGAAATGACCAACAAAGAACGATTCATTCATTGTCACATTCTTACATCCAATAACATGGTTTTGAGATAATTCATAAACCTTATCTAAAAGTAAAAAGGGTGGACGGTGTGGCAACATATCCATAATGGCATTTATATCCATTAATGGTGGTTGATTTAAATCGATATTTGGAACATTATTACGACGTTCCATTTTAATGATTTTAGATATTTTTTTCGCGAATTGAGTATTTACAAAATGGCCTGGTTTATTCGCAATGACTTTCCCCTGAATACGCGTCCCAATAAGTGCTAAATCGCCTATAACATCCAAAAGTTTATGGCGTGCAGCTTCATTAGGAGAATGCAACGTAAGGTTGTCCAAAATCCCATTTGCCTTCACTGAAATAGAATCTTTGTTAAAAGCTACTTTTAAACGCTCCATGGTTTCTGTTGAAATGGGCTTGTCCACATAAACAATTGCATTGTTTAAGTCACCGCCTTTGATCAATCCATTCTCAAGGAGCATTTCTAATTCATGTAAAAAACTAAAGGTACGTGAGTCCGAAATTTCTTCTTTGAAATTCGATAAATGCTGTAAAGTTGCATTTTGAGTTCCCAATACTTTGGTGCCAAAATCGACCATCGTTGTGATCTGATATTCATCAGAAGGAATGATCGTGATTTCACTACCGGTTTCTTCATCGGAGTAAGAGATAACATCTTTAACGACAAACACTTCTCTAAAAGCTTCTTGTTCTTTAGTCCCCGCACTTTCTAAGGCTTCTATAAAATACTTAGACGACCCATCCATAATTGGGGGTTCTGAGGTGCTTAATTCAATGATGACATTGTCAATCTCAAGTCCCACAAGTGCTGCAAGTACGTGTTCACATGTTTGAATTGTGACACCATTTCTTTCTAAGCAAGTCCCACGTTGGGTATTAGTTACCAGATTGGCATCTGCTTTAATCATGGGTAGACCTTCTAAGTCAATTCTTCTAAAAGTATATCCATTATTAATATCAGCAGGAAGGAAATTTATTTCAACTTCTAAACCAGTATGAAGTCCAACGCCTTTTAAAGATACTCTTTTGGAGATCGTTGTTTGTTTCGATTCAGATTTAATGATCATGATTTAAGGGTTTTTTCTAGTGTATTAACAGTCTTTACAAGTTTTGGAAGGTTCTTGAAATGAATATATGATTTATAATAATCTCTAAACGAAAATGCTGGAGATCCTTGTAAAACTTCGTTGTCTTTAATATTATGTCCGATGCCCGATTGAGCTTGAATTTTTACATTATTTCCAATCACGATATGCCCTGCAACGCCGACCTGTCCACCTATTTGACAATTCGTGCCAATTTTGGCAGATCCCGCAATACCTGTTTGGGCGGCAATCACTGTGTTTTCGCCAATCACAACATTATGCGCGACTTGAATGTGATTGTCAAGTTTTACGCCTTTTTTTATAAGAGTCGATCCAAGCGTAGCACGGTCAATAGTAGTCGCAGCTCCGATATCTACATGGTCTTCAATAATGACATTTCCAATTTGTGGTACTTTTTGATACGCCCCAGTTTCATCAGGTGAAAACCCGAATCCATCCGCTCCAATCACCGCTGCAGAATTGATAAAACAATGCGCTCCGATCACACAATCAGAATAAATTTTAACTCCAGAAAACAAAGTTGTATGTGATCCAATGGTGACATTATCACCTATAAAAGTGTTTGGATAAATTTTTACATGATCGCCGATCACTACATTTTCACCGATATGAGAAAATGCACCAATATAAATATTTTCACCATAAGTAGCTGAATCCGAAATAAATATAGGAGATTCAACCCCTGATTTATTGTTTTTTATATGGTTGTAATACTCCAATAATTTAGAAAATGAACTGTATGCATTTTCAACTTTGATGAGTGTAGCTTCTATCTTCTGTTCAGAAACAAAGTCCTGACCGACAATGGCTATTGAGGCCTGAGTCGTATATATATAAGGAGTGTATTTTGGATTTGCTAAGAAAGTAAGAGAACCTTCAGCAGCTTCTTCAATTTTGGAAAGTGTATGGACTTCTACATCCGGGTTTCCAATAATTTCTCCGTTTAATATCTCTGCTATTTGTGTGGCTGTAAATTTCATTACTTGCAAAAGTAAAAAAAATTATCAAAGAATATCCTTTGGAAAGCATATATAATGCTTTGTAACTGTTTTAGAGAGTACTTTTGACGAGAGGTGATCCGATGCTTTTATGATATCTTTAGTTTTTCCGTTTTTATATAAAATCTTAAGTCCCCCCTGCTGTGGGTTGTATGCTAAGTTTTCTACATGCCCATTAAATACAAAATAAGAGGCTTCATGAGCATCTAATGTATATTCTAACATAAGGTCTTGTTTGATGGATTCCACTTTGGAATCAGCAATCGGATTGTTTTTAAATTTTATTTTTAATAAGGTTCTGTTTAAGATCATTTCCGAGAGATGACTCAAAACAAAATCGTCATGGAATTGCCAGGATTTTAAAGCCGACATGACATCATAGTCATCCAATAATGAAAATTGATTCAATGTAGAAGCTTCAAAATTAGTGGGATTGGTACTGCTGTTTAAAAAGTAGGTTAAAGCGGAACTCGCCTCTAGCTTCACCCCTTTTTGTGTTAATTCCTTGGCACGTTTCAAAATGCGCGTGATCATTTGTTCGGCAACTAAACTTGTTTTATGAAGATAGACTTGCCAGTACATCAAGCGGCGCGCCGTTAAAAATTTCTCAATAGAATAAATACCTTTTTCTTCAATGACCAATTCGTCGTCCACAACATTCATCATCGAAATCAAACGTTCACTATTGATATTTCCTTCTGAAACCCCTGTGTAAAAACTATCTCTTTTTAGATAATCAGAACGATCAATATCCAATTGTCCAGAAATGAGTTGTCCAAAAAACTTACGACTGTAATCCCCTTTAAACATTGAAATCGCCACATCAAGAGCACCCTTAAATTCTATGTTTAAGGTTTCCATGAATTTTAAAGAGATTGCTTCGTGACTGATGTTTTCTACAATGCTGTGTTCCATCGCATGGCTAAACGGCCCATGTCCAATGTCATGCAACAAAATAGCGATATACAATCCGTTTTCTTCCGCGTCTGAAATCTTTACTCCTTTAAATCTTAAAATCCGAACCGCATTTTGCATGAGATGCAAACAGCCCAACGCATGATGAAATCGGGTGTGGTGTGCTCCTGGATAAACCAAGTAAGATAAACCCATCTGTGAAATTCGTCGCAATCGCTGAAAATATTTGTGCGCAATTAAATCGAAAATTAATGTGTTCGGGATTGTAATAAATCCGTAAATTGGATCGTTAAATATTTTAAGCTTGTTGTTCGTATTCAAACTTTATAGTGTTAAATTTACATTCTAAACTTTCTTTAAAAGTTTTACGATGTAAAAATACTAAAATGAAAGGACTTCTATTCTTAACTAAAAAAAATATAACAGATGAGTAACATTAATATTTTATGGGTCGATGATGAAATTGAGTTTTTAAAGTCTCATATCATATTTTTAGAACAAAGAAATTATACCGTAACACCCTGTCAAAGTGGTACAGAAGCCCTTACGCTTATCAAAGAAAATGATTTTGATATTGTATTTTTAGATGAAAATATGCCCGGGCTGTCGGGATTAGAAACCTTATCCGAACTCAAAGAAATTAAAGCAACACTTCCGGTAGTGATGATTACTAAGAGTGAAGAAGAGTATATTATGGAAGATGCGATTGGAAATAAAATCGCCGATTACCTCATTAAACCTGTCAACCCCAATCAAATTCTGTTATCCCTTAAGAAAAATCTAGATCACAACAGGCTAGTTTCAGAAAAAACATCTTCTAATTACTTACAAGAATTTCGTAAAATATCTATGAATTTAAATGAGATAAATTCATTTGAAGAATGGGAACAACTTTATAAAAAATTAGTGTTTTGGGAATTAGAGTTAGAATCGTCCAACGATGCGACCATGAGCGAAATATTAGACGCTCAAAAAATGGAAGCAAATCAACAGTTTGGACGTTTCATTGAGAAGTTTTATCCCGATTGGTTTGAGGATCACCAAGCCCCCGTCATGTCTCATACTCTCTTTAAAAACAAGATTGCAGAAGAGCTTAGCGACTCCCAGCCTACCTTACTAATTGTGATTGATAATTTAAGGTACGACCAATGGAAAACATTGGAGCCAACAGTAAATACCTATTATAAAACACAAGAAGAAAGTCTGTATTACAGCATTCTTCCAACGGCGACTCAATACGCTAGAAATGCACTATTTTCAGGGTTAATGCCCAGTGAAATGGAAAAATTATATCCGCAGTACTGGAGAAATGACACGGATGAAGGTGGTAAAAATTTATTTGAAGCCGAGTTTTTAGAAGCCCAATTAAAACGCTTAGGGCTTTCGCATTTGAAACATGAATATATAAAAATAACAAATTTAAGAGCGGGAAAAAAACTGTCTGAAACCTTTAAAACAAAAGCGCAGAATGACTTAACCGTTTTGGTCTATAATTTTGTGGACATGTTATCCCATGCAAAAACCGAAATGGAAGTTCTGAAAGAACTTGCTTCCAACGACAAAGGCTACAGATCGCTTACCAAGAGTTGGTTTCAAAATTCGCCCTTATTAGAAATTATCCAACAAGCAAAAGAACTGAATTTTAAGCTCATTATCACTACGGATCACGGAACGATTAACGTGAAAAACCCTTCCAAAGTTGTTGGCAATAAAGACACCAGTCTTAATTTACGCTACAAAACAGGACGTAGCATTTCTTATGAAGAGAAAGATGTTTTAGCAGTAAAGGATCCTAAATCAATTCACCTCCCTTCTGCGGCAATGAATAGCACCTTTATATTTGCTAAGGACAATCTATTTTTTGCATATCCAAATAATTACAATTACTATGTGAATTATTTTAGAAACACCTATCAACATGGAGGCATCTCATTAGAAGAAGTCATCATTCCATTTGTGGTTTTAAATCCTCGATAACATGGCCAAAGAACTACATTTCAAGCTCGAAGAACTATCAAGTATCGCACAAACAATTCTGAAGAATGCGCAGTCCAAAACACTGCTGTTTTATGGAGAGATGGGCACGGGAAAAACAACACTTATTAGCGCGATGGTCAAAGAAATGGGAGGCACCGACACCGCTTCCAGTCCTACCTTCTCCATTGTAAATGAGTATAAAGTTACAGAAGATACTGTCTATCATTTTGACTTTTACAGACTCAAAAACCAATATGAAGCATTGGATATGGGGGTTGAAGATTATTTTTGTTCTGGTGCATGGAATTTTATTGAGTGGCCTGAAAAGATTGAAAATTTACTTCCTGAAAACGTCACTGTTTTAGAATTGTCACTTGCTGAAAATGGCGGTAGAACTCTCAAACTCTCAGAAAAAAAACTTTCTGATGGGTGGTCAAAAAAATAATTGTAAATTAGATGCTTTATACTAAAGGCTATGCATAAACCAACTTCCCCTTTTACACGAGAACAATTACTTCCAAAAGAAGAAACCTTAGAATTGACAAAGGAAAAGGGCGCTTTGTTTATCGGCATCCCAAAAGAAACCTCTTTTCAGGAAAAAAGAGTGTGTCTTACCCCCGATGCCGTTTCTGCACTCACAAGCAATGGACACCGTTTATTGATTGAATCAGGAGCTGGAGACAATGCTTGTTTTGAAGATCATGAATACAGCGAAGCGGGCGCAGAAATATCTAAGGACAGAGCAAAGGTGTTTGCCTGTCCCATTATTCTTAAAGTTGAGCCTCCAACTTTAGAGGAAATCACCCTTTTAAATCCAAAAGCACTTTTGATTTCTGCACTTCAATTAAAGATGCAGCATAAAGAATATTTTAAGAAACTGGCCGAAAAACAAGTCACAGCATTGGGGTTTGAATTTATCAAAGATCAAGATGGTGCATTTACAGCCGTGCGCCAATTGAGTGAAATTGCAGGCTCTGCCTCTATTTTAATCGCCTCCGAAATTATGTCGATAACAAATGAAGGCAACGGTCTTTTGTTTGGGAATATCAGTGGAGTACCCCCAACAGAAGTGGTCATTATTGGATCCGGAACAGTTGGAGAATTTGCAGCACGTGCTGCCATTGGACTCGGCGCCAATGTCCGTGTGTTTGATAATTCGATCACAAAACTACGCGCACTCCAAGCAAATATTGGTCGGACCATTTACACATCTACGATGCAACCTAAAAACCTTCAAAAAGCACTGATGCGTTGCGATGTTGCTATTGGAGCGGCAAAAGGAAACAACAGAGCGCCTATTTTGGTGAGTGAAGCATTGGTAGAACAAATGAAGTCAGGATCTGTAATTATAGATGTCAGTATTGATATGGGCGGTTGTTTTGAAACCAGTGAAGTCACTTCTCATGACAACCCCACCTTTGTAAAACACGATGTGATTCATTATTGTGTCCCTAATATTCCTTCGCGATACGCACGAACGTCCTCAGTTTCAATTAGTAATATATTCACCCCTTATCTTCTGAAAATAGCAGAAGATGGAGGCATAGAAAATTCACTGAGATTTGACATGGGATTAAAAAATGGTTTGTACTTTTACCACGGCGTTTTAACGAATAAATCTGTAGCCGATTGGTTTGATTTAGAGTACAGCGATGCTAATCTTTTAATCTTTTAAAGTTAATACATGAACCATCCATATCTAAATCTTGATACCCAAGAAAATGATTATATGGATGAACCGTGTGACCGATAAAAATCAATAAATATATACACATGAAGCTAGCTTACCGTTTTGTCTTTTACTTTGGAGGCTTCTCCATCGGATTGGTTTTTTTAATGTTTTTTTTAAGTGGTAAAAAAACAAGTTGTGCCTACGGCCCTGATGCGCGTGTGTTAAAAAACATTCAAATTAAAAGTATTAAATATTCTGAATCCGTCCAAGAGCAACTAAACGCTAAAGTAATTGACACACTCACTTTGAATTCTATATTCAGAGGGGCAGATATAAATTTCAGCAAAAGCGACACCAAATCAGTGCCTTGCAAAACCTATCGCGTAGTGGGAGATGTCTATGAATTGGATGTTGAAAATTGTGAGCGCGTGGCAACAATCAAAACACTTATAATTCGTTAGACGTTTCGTCTTTGTTTTTCTTTTTTTATCAAGGAGAGTTCTCGACTGGTCTGTCCTGCAATCGACGTATTTTCTTCAGCCCTTCTAATTAGGTAAGGCATCACATCTTTTACAGGGCCAAATGGGACGTATTTAGCAACGTTATAGCCTTGTTCAGACAAGTTGAAGCTAATGTGATCACTCATACCATAAAGCTGTCCAAACCAAACACGAGGGTCATTGTTAGAGATGTTAGAGGTTTCCATGAGCTCTAATGCTAATTGAGAACTTTCTTCATTGTGCGTTCCAATAAAAAGATGGATGGAGTCTAAATTAGAAAGTATATACGTAATTGTATCATTAAACAGGGCGTCCGTGATTTCTTTCGTGTCGCAAATAGGCGATTTATAACCCAACTCTTTAGCCCGTTGGCGTTCTTTTTCCATATAAGCCCCTCGAACCACCTTAAACCCAAGTTTAAAATTATTCTGTTTGGCTTTGATATGAATTTCTTTGAGATAGTCCAAACGGTCCCATCGGTAGGTTTGCAAGGTGCTATACACGATCAAAGCATCCGTATTAAAAGTTTGCATCAATTCAAGAATCAAATCATCTACCGCCTTTTGAATCCAGCTTTCCTCTGCATCAATAAGGATTTTTACATTATTTAACTTCCCGGATGCACATACTTTTTCAAAGCGAACTTTGAGGCGTTCCCATTCGTTAATTTCAGATGCTGTTAACGTTTTGTTTTCGCTTACCTTCTGATACAAATCAAAACTTCCAAAAGCACTCGGTTTGAATACGGCGATTGGCAAGGCTTCTTTATCTTTAGAAAACTCAATAAGGTTTAAGATGGTTTCAAGAGCTAAATCAAATTGACTCTCTACCCCTTTTCCTTCTACGGAGTAATCTAAAACACTGTACACCTTACTGGCATACATTTTATCAATTGTTGGCACGCAATCCTCTTCATTGACCCCACCACAAAAATGATCAAATACCGTGGATCGGATCAGACCTTCAACGGGGAGATGTGCTCTCAGTGCAAAATTAGTAGCGGCAGTTCCAATACGAACAAGCGGTTCAATCGAAATCATTTTAAACAAAAAATAAGCACGCTCCAATTCTGAATCAGATTTTAGATGAAACGCTATTTTTGTATTGTTAAAATCAACAGCCATAATAATTGCTTTTAGTTTCTCACAAATATATTTAATAGTAATTATATTATTTATAAATTTCTACTTAATTTCACGCTTTAATATTTTGACCACCTATTTCATGAAATCCATTCCGTCCACATCATATTCCATTCATTTTAATGAAACCTGTTATAAGGAATTAAACACCTATTTAGAAACATCTAATTTTTCTAAAATTTTCATCTTGGTGGACACGAATACGCACACCCATTGTTTGCCAAAGTTTTTATCAAACATTGACTATGACATGACTTTAGAAATCATTGAGATGGAAGCGGGAGAAATCCACAAAACGTTGGACACTTGTACTCAAATTTGGCACAGTCTTTCTGATTTGGATGGCGATCGAAAATCATTGATCATCAATTTAGGAGGTGGCGTTGTCACCGATTTAGGAGGGTTTGTAGCCTCCACATTTAAACGGGGTATCCGTTTTATAAACGTACCGACTTCTCTCCTATCCATGGTAGATGCATCTGTTGGAGGAAAAACAGGGGTGGATTTAGGAACGATTAAAAATCAAGTTGGAGTCATTAATTTTAGTGACATGGTGCTAGTAGATGTTTCCTTTTTAGAAACACTTCCTGCGGAAGAAATGCGCTCAGGACTTGCTGAAATGTTGAAACATGGTTTGATTAAAGATGCGGATTATTGGAACCGTTTGTGCAATTTAAAGGCTTTAAATATTGCTGACTTAGAAGGCTTGATTCACGAATCTATTGTTATAAAAAATGAAGTAGTAAAACGAGATCCAAATGAGCAGGGCGAGCGAAAGCAATTGAATTTCGGACATACTTTGGGGCATGCGATTGAATCGTATTGTTTGGAAAACGACAACCTTCAAACCTTACTCCATGGGGAAGCTATTGCCGCAGGAATGATTATGGAAGGCTATTTATCGATGAAAACTTGTGGACTCTCAGAAGAAGAACTTACCCAAATAAATAATACGTTTAAAACGATTTACGGAACTGTAGATTTTTCCGAAAACGACAAAAGCTCAATAATTGAGCTTTTGAAGTATGATAAAAAGAATTCTCACGGGCAAATTAAATATGCACTGCTAGAATCTATTGGAACTTGTAAGGTTGATGTTATTGTTGAGGATCAATTAATTGATGAAGCCTTTGTGTATTACGCTTCATAAACCAATTTAATCATTCATATCATTAAAAATAGAATGCATCAAACGCTTTTTGTCGTTGATACTTTCTTCTAACGAAATCATCGTTTCTGTTCTGTAAACCCCTTCTATTTCATCTAACTTAAAGATGATTTCCTTTGCATGTGTCGTACTTTTAGCACGTATTTTACAGAAGATATTAAATTTCCCAGTGGTGATGTGTGCAACGGTTACATGTGGAATTTCATAAATACGCTCTAAAACGAATTTTGTTTGAGAAGTATTCTGTAGAAAAACGCCTACATAAGCAATAAAAGAATACCCTAACTTTTGATAATCTAAGGTTAAAGAAGAGCCTTTAATTATTTTGGCATCCTCCATCTTTTTTACTCTCACGTGGACAGTACCAGCAGAAATGAGTAATTTTTTTGCAATATCGGTGAATGGAACTCTTGTATTGTCAATCAACATATCTAATATTTGGTGATCGATTTCGTCTAATTTTACTTTAGCCACTTTATTTGTTTTCATAATAATTAATATTCAATATAATTACAAATTTACTAAATTTTAACTAAAAAATGAAAGCTTATGTTAAATTATCGTTACCAAACAATGATATCTTAGTTAATTCTATAGTAATGAAATCGATTTCGTGACCTTCAGACACCGCCTCAAAGTCAGGATGCGATACCTGCTTAAAGTTAGCATCCATCTCAAAATGTCCCTGTTTCTCATTCAAATCTCCTACAAAAACGACTTTAGGCTTAAACGTAATTGCGCCAGAAGCTAACACTTCTGTGTACTGTATCCCTATATCGTTAAATAGTTCTGGGTCTGATGGCTTGAGAAGTGCATTTCTTATAATGACATCGTAAAATAATTTACCATTTTCGGGAATGTCAAAATAGGGTTTGTAAGCATCTCCTAAAACGTCGCTGGTTGCAACATAATTTATGGCACTAAAGAGCGCTAACGCCATGTATTTTCGTGTTTCCTCTCTGTTGTAGTCCTTAGGAAAGTGACCTGCTTCAAACAAAACGGTGGGCGTTCCATGACTCTGAAAATAATCTCCTACACAGTTATCATTAAACCCATCATCGTAACGCCCAATTTGATTTGGTAAATACGGCTGCAATACCTTATTCATAACCTGAATGATTTCCATCGATTTCTGTCGGGTAATTGTTAAAGAGCGTTCTTCATTTTCAGAGGGTGACAGGAAGCTAAGAACTGCGGAGTTGTGCGTATTTCCTGCGCTAAAAATTGTACGCTGTCCATGCATATTGAAACAAAAATGCGGTTTGAAGTCCTCATAGACTGTTCTTAGAATTTTACTTTCAGACTGACTTAACGACTTTGCATCTCTATTTAAATCGATTTGATTGCCATTTAAGCGCGTATAAGCTTCTGCTCCATCTGGATTAAGGATTGGGGTTATAAAAAGCGTACACGCCTCTAAAAGCGTTTTAGAATCGGATAACTCAAAATAATTAAAGAGATCAAAAAGCGCTTTAGTAGTCGTGCTTTCGTTTCCATGCATTTGCGACCATATTAAAATACGCTTCGATCCAGTACCTATTTGAACTCCATGAATTGGCAATCCAGCTTCCGAAGTCCCTAAAATAGTTTGATTAAATTGATTTGATAAAGATTTTAATAAGGGTTCAATATGGGTATTTGTGATATAACGATTTCTTAAAGCAGTTGCTTTTAAGGAATTATAGTGTGATATAAAATAAGGTGCGTCTAACATGCGTATTTAGTGAGATTACAAATGTAAACATTCTACCTTTTACATTTGTAAACAATAAAATGATCTTTGTAATTTACAATTGTATACGAGATTAAGTTAAAAACTCACACTACAAACTCGATTAAAAACAATATTTACTAAACGTAACTTAGGCTACTGTTTATCAATATATTGCGAGGTTTAACTAAAGTTATAGTTTGGTTTATATTTAGTCAATTCACATCGTTATTTGCATATAAGACACCAATGTGTTACATTTGTAACCGCCTTATAATGCTACACATGTAAACAATGATAAACACGACCGAATTCAACACCCGACTCAAAAAAATCCTTGACTATTATGGTTTATCGGCTTCTGCCTTTGCTGAAATTATCACGGTACAACGCTCCAGTATTTCTCATATTTTAAGTGGCCGAAATAAACCTAGCTTAGAATTTATCACCAAAGTGCTCAATGCTTTTCCAGACATTGAACTTTTATGGCTCTTAAGTGGTGTCGGAGAATTTCCCAAAAGCACTGCCCCACCCCCAAAAGTCCAGCCCACACAAATTCCTTCAAACCCAATTACTGCAATTTCCAATGGAGACGACTCTATTGAACGCATTGTCATTTTTTATCGAGATGGGAGTTTTAAAAATTATTCCATGAATACATCTAAATAATTTAAATTGCTACATCCGTTTTGTATGTTTGTAACATGAAACATTTGAATTTTTACATCCAAAATAAATGAAATATCTAATAATATTGAGTGCTTTAATATTAAGCAGTTGCTACGAAGTTGAACGCAATTGCAACGATTTTAAAACAGGAGCTTTTGAAAGTACAATCTCCATCGATGGAGTTGATTATACATCGACATTCTCTAGGTCGTCAGACCTTCAGGTGGAAACGTTTAATGGTGCAATAGACTCTACCAATGTACGGTGGATCAATGACTGTGAGATGGTTTTTAAAACCATTAACCCTAAAAATCGTGCGGAACAAAAAGACATTCATCTTAAAATTCTAACAACAACAAAAGATAGCTACAGGTTTGAATACGGCTACGTAGGCGATACCAACAAACAACAAGGAGAAGCGAAACGTCTTATATTAGAATAAGGTTATTTGCCCTTCATCATTAGCATCTATATCTGAATCAGAGTCTTTTGCTGGATCTACAGCCTTATTTTCAGGGATCGTATTTTCTGAGATTACTTTTGGCGCTTCCGTAGAAGTCTCCGTCGGCGTATCTACAACTTCTTCTCCAACAACATCTATTTCATCTGCAGGAGTTTCCTCTGGTTGCTCATAGGGTAAGGACTCCATCAGGTCAATTTGGTTGACTTTTAGCTTTGTCAATTGGTTTCCTAAAGCCGAAACGCCTTTGACACTGATAAACTGTTCAAAATCGATGATTTGATCTTCACGACGTTCTTTGCCTCTGTCTTTGGCAAACGATACTTTGGCTACAGGTCTCCAATCTGTGGAAACGATATCTAAAACACTTGAAGCATGTTCAGAAATAAACACATCCTCTCTGTTTTCGTTTTCAATTAAAAAACGCTTCACATAGTGCTTTTCTTTTTCACCATCGAAATAAATTGCGGAGATCGGTTTGTTTGGAATCCATTTTTCCAATACAATCATGTCCTCATCAAAATGCGCCGTAATTTCTGGAATAATTGTTTTAGCAATTCCTGATTGTGTGACAACCAAAATACGGTCTTCCCCTCTAAACTCTCCTACCAACTCGCCACGACCGTCCACGTTTAAACGCTGAATGGTATCATCGAACCAAATTTTACGAGGCTTCAGCGTACTAACGCCCTTTTCCTTAAGTTCGACGCGTTTCACGGCATGCTTAGTAACTAGGTTTCCTTTAGATACTCGTCCCTTTATAATAACATCTGCAAAATCGATGTCCCATTTTAATTTTTTAATACTTCCTACTTGACGTAATAAGACCGAAACAACTTCGCCTTCGCCATTTGGATTGGCAGAAAAATACCAGACATCAGAAGCTGGTTTTCCTGTCGTCAAATCATATTCACGATCGCGAGTCACCCCTGTAACCGCAAAACGTTTGATATAAGAAGCGCCGCCTTTACCATCTTTATAAATCATATTATAAATGGTACGCTTGTCTTTCTTCTTGAAAACTGCTACATGAATAATATCTTTACCGACAAAGGTTTTACTATCCACCTTCGTAATCATCAGTTTACCATCTTGAGTAAACACGATAATATCGTCTATGTCACTACAATCACATACATATTCATCACGTTTCAGGCCTGTTCCTACAAAGCCTTCTTCACGATTGACATAGAGTTTTGTGTTTCTAATGATGACTTTTGTCGCATCTACATCTCCAAAAGTTTTGATTTCGGTTTTACGCTCTTTTCCAGCGCCGTAATCAGATCTTAAGCGTTTGAAATAATCAATCGCATAGGTGATTAGATTTGCTAAAAACCCTTTCGTTTCTGCAATTTGATCTTCCAAAGCATCAATTTTTTGTTGGGCTTTGTCAATGTCAAACTTAGAAATTCTTTTAATTCGGATTTCTGTTAATCTTGAAATATCTTCTTCAGTGATGGCACGCTTTAAATGTTTGATATGAGGTTGAAGCCCCTTATCAATCGCACTAATCACACCTGACCACGTTTCTTCTTCTTCAATATCGCGGTAAATTCTATTTTCTATAAAGATGCGTTCTAAGGAGGCAAAATGCCATTGTTCTTCAAACTCACCTAATTTAATTTCTAATTCTTGCTTTAATAATTCTACCGTATGATCTGTAGAACGTCTCAACATTTCGGTGACACCGACAAACAGTGGCTTGTTGTCTTCAATGACACATCCCAAAGGCGAAATAGCCGTTTCACAAGAAGTGAACGCAAATAACGCATCAATAGTTTTATCAGGTGATATCCCTGCTGGTAGGTGTACTAAAATCTCAACTTCCGCAGCAGTGTTGTCTTCTATTTTTTTGATTCTAATTTTACTTTTCTCATTGGCTTTAAGAACAGAATCAATCAATGATGAAGTGGTGGTCCCAAAAGGCACTTCGGTAATGACCAAGGTGTTTTTGTTCAGTTGTGAGATTTTCGCTCTACAACGGACTCTACCTCCACGTAATCCATCATTGTAATTACTAAAATCGGCCACACCACCTGTTGCAAAATCAGGGAGAATGGTAAAACGCTTCCCTTGAAGGTGCTTAATAGACGCCTCAATAAGTTCGATGAAATTATGAGGCAATACTTTTGTAGAGAGTCCAACGGCAATCCCTTCTGCTCCTTGTGCTAGTAACAACGGAAACATGACTGGAAGGTTAATCGGCTCCTTACGACGCCCATCATAAGAGGCTTGCCATTCCGTAATTTTTGGATTAAAAACAACGTCTAACGCAAATTTAGAAAGTCGTGCTTCAATATATCTTGAGGCCGCAGCTCTGTCTCCTGTAAGAACATTTCCCCAGTTTCCTTGCGCATCAATGAGTAAATCTTTTTGACCAATTTGAACCATCGCATCGGCAATACTTGCATCTCCGTGCGGGTGGTACTGCATGGTGTGCCCTACAATGTTAGCCACCTTATTGTAGCGGCCATCATCCAAGTCTTTCATGGAATGTAAAATCCGACGCTGAACAGGTTTAAATCCGTCTTCAATAGCAGGAACTGCACGTTCTAAAATAACATAGGATGCGTAGTCTAAAAACCAATCTTTAAACATGCCCGTAACCCGGGTAATCGTTTCTTGATTGTCCGTGTTGTCATTTGTGATACCATCGTTTTCTTCTATCATACCTCTTCTTCGATAATATCAAGTTCAACTTTTAGATTTTCAATAATAAACTTTTGACGGTCGGGTGTGTTTTTACCCATATAAAATTGAAGTAAAGATTCAATCGTGGTGTCAGAATCTAGCATCACAGGATCCAAACGGATGTCTTCGCCAATAAAATATTTAAATTCATTTGGCGATATTTCCCCTAACCCCTTAAATCGAGTGATTTCAGGTTTTGGTTTTAATTTCTGAACGGCATCTCTACGTTCTTGTTCAGAATAACAATAGATGGTTTCTTTTTTATTACGCACTCTAAATAAGGGTGTCTGTAATATGTATAAGTGGCCTTCTTTAATAATTTCTGGGAAAAATTGAAGGAAAAATGTAATCAATAACAAACGAATGTGCATTCCATCGACATCGGCGTCCGTGGCGATAACAATATTATTGTAACGCAAATCTTCAATCGATTCTTCTATATTTAACGCGGCTTGCAACAGATTAAATTCTTCGTTTTCATACACAATCTTCTTGGTAAGTCCATAACAATTTAAGGGCTTCCCTTTCAAACTGAAAACGGCTTGTGTATTGACATCTCTAGATTTGGTGATACTACCAGATGCGGAATCTCCCTCGGTGATAAATAAGGTAGATTCAAGATTGCGACCATTTTTGATATCTCCAAAATGTACGCGACAATCTCTTAGTTTTTTATTGTGTAAGCTCGATTTCTTTGCACGATCTTTCGCCATCTTACGAATTCCCGATAACTCTTTACGTTCGCGTTCGGCTTGTAAAATTTTACGCTGAATGGCTTCGGCGGTATCTGGATTTTTATGTAGAAAATTATCTAGCTGTGTTTTTAAAAAATCATTGATAAAGGTTCGAACGGTTGGCAGCTCGCCCCCCATATCTGTGGATCCTAATTTTGTTTTTGTTTGACTTTCAAAAACGGGTTCCATCACTTTAATTGCAATGGCGGAGATGATCGATTTCCGAACATCGGAAGCTTCATAGTTTTTACCATAAAACTCACGAATGGTTTTGACCAACGCCTCTCTAAAAGCCGCTAAATGCGTCCCTCCTTGTGTGGTGTTTTGACCGTTGACAAAGGAGTGGTATTCTTCACTGTATTGGGTTTTACTGTGGGTAATGGCGACTTCAATATCTTCCCCTTTCAGGTGGATGATTGGATAGGTCATATCCGTAGCATTGGTATTGTCTTCTAATAAATCCTTTAGTCCATTTTCACTGAAAAACTTTTCACCATTAAACAGAATGGTTAACCCTGGATTCAAATACACGTAGTTTTTAAGCATACGTGCCACATATTCATTTCGGTACTTGTAATTTTTAAATATAACTTCATCGGGCACAAAGGATACTTTGGTTCCTTTACGTCTGGTGGTGTCGTCTAATAAATCTTGATGGTTTAAAACACCTGATGAAAATTCTGCGGAAGCCGATTTCCCATCCCTGGTTGATTCCACTCTAAAAAAGGAGGACAATGCATTCACGGCTTTGGTACCAACACCATTTAATCCTACCGATTTTTTAAAGGCACGAGAATCGTATTTACCACCGGTATTCATTTTAGAAACTACATCAACCACTTTTCCTAACGGAATGCCTCGACCAAAATCGCGTACAATGACTTTACTGCCTTGAATGGAAATCTCAATGGATTTACCAGCACCCATGACAAATTCATCAATAGAGTTGTCTAAAACCTCTTTCAATAAAATATAAATACCATCATCGGCGGAAGAGCCATCTCCAAGTTTTCCAATATACATACCGGGGCGCATACGAATATGCTCCTTCCAATCGAGGGATCTAATGTTATCTTCTGTGTAGTCTGAATTTTGAGTCATAAAGTGTTTCCTGACAGGATGCTAATATAGTACATCAGTATAAAAAATGAAACCTTTAAAACACAAATTAATTAACAAAAAAAAGCCAATGTTGTTGAGAACATTGGCTTTCAATTTATTAGTGTTTTATTTTCTTATACATTAAAAAGGAAATGCATGACGTCTCCATCTTTCACGGTATAGTTTTTACCTTCGACGCGCATTTTCCCAGCTTCCTTTACTTTTGCTTCAGATCCTAAACTTTCAAAATCTTCATATGCAATGACTTCTGCACGAATGAATCCTTTTTCAAAATCAGTATGAATCACCCCCGCAGCTTGTGGCGCAGAGCTTCCTATATTGATAGTCCATGCACGCACTTCTTTAACACCCGCCGTAAAATACGTTTGAAGCGTTAATAATTTATAAGCCGAACGGATCAATTTTGCAGAGCCAGGTTCGTCCAAACCAATGTCTTGAAGAAACATTTTGCGTTCTTCATAGTCATCTAATTCATTGATATCCGCTTCTGTCCCTACTGCAAGAACCAATACTTCTGCGTTTTCATTGGCAACGTTTGCTTTGACTAAATCCACATAGGCATTTCCTGAAACTGCGGATGACTCATCAACGTTACAAACATACATCACAGGTTTGTCTGTAATAAATTGGAGGGGTTTTACAAATTCTAAATAATCATCTTCAGAAAACTCAAGCGCTCGAATGGAAATTCCCGCTTCTAAATTTTCTTTTATTTTCATTAAAATCACTTCTTCTTTTTGAGCATCTTTATTGCCTGTTCGAGAAGCGCGTTTTACTTTTTCTAGCTTTTTCTCTGTGGTCTCCAAATCTTTCAATTGAAGCTCCATATCAATGGTTTCTTTATCTCTGATCGGATCGACGGTTTCATCGACATGAATAATATTGTTATCATCAAAACAACGCAATACATGTAGAATTGCATCTGTTTCACGAATGTTTCCAAGGAATTGGTTTCCTAACCCTTCACCTTTACTAGCGCCTTTTACAAGCCCTGCAATATCTACAATCTCTACGGTTGCAGGAACAACTTTTTCTGGCACAACCAATTCCTCCAGTTTTGACAAACGTGGATCTGGTACATTGACCACTCCTATGTTAGGTTCAATTGTACAAAATGGAAAATTAGCACTTTGTGCTTTGGCGTTTGATAAACAATTAAAAAGGGTCGATTTTCCAACGTTTGGCAATCCAACAATACCTGCTTTCATATCTTAAAAATTTGATTGCAAATGTAATTATTTAAATCAATATTTTACATGAGTACAGAAATTACTTTAATTAGGATGGCTAGAAGTTTTGCAATCAACTTTTAAATATAAACAACAGATAGTAAAGTCCTTAACACATGAGTAGAATTTAAAATTGTATATTTACTGAAATTAACCAATTATGAAATACTTAAAAATTATTTCGCTTTGTCTATTTATTTATAGTTGTTCATCCAATGAACCTACAGGCGAAACTAGCGACGGCCCTTTTACAATCAACGGTCGGATTTTAGCGCCTAATGGCACAGATCCAATAGCGAGTTCTAAAATAACTTTACAACAGTTGGATGGCGATATTAAAATCGGCTATTCAGATGCTAAAGGAGATTTTTCTATAGAAAATGTTGACTACGGAGTCTATGAGGTTTCATTGACAAAAGGGCTTTTTAGCAGCCAACGCAGCATGGACCTCTCAAACACGACTTCAGATTTTGATTTTGATTTAGGAGATATTATTTTAAATGGCATCCCAAACATTGGAGTTGTAAAAGGGTCTTACGATAATATAGAGAGTATATTATATGACATCGGATTGGTCAATCCAATTACTGGGGTTCCTTTATTTGATATCATTGATGGCGGAAATTTTGAGCGTTTGAGTCAAGATCATGGGCACCACTCAAGTACATCGGATCGAATTACAAACAACCCTCAATTAGAACCTAATGTAGATTTTGATTTTGCAGACTTATTAAGCAATCCTGCACAGATAGCATCCTATGACATTTTATTTCTTAATTGCGGATTAGACACTAGCGAGGCTGAAACGAGTACTGCTATTTTTGATTACGTTAATAATGGAGGTATCTTATATGCAACGGATTGGACTTACCCCTTTATTGAATCTATTAATACCCTATCTGGGACAGAGTTTATTACGTACCAACAACCTTATAAAGGTGGAGAATCTACAACCACAGAAGCGACCATTCTTAGTACTGAACTAAATGATTGGTTGGACTTGAATTTTGATTTAACAATAGACAATACAGTAGTAATTGACGAATTTCTACCTTCATGGCAAGTTGTTGAAACTTATGACGCATCCAACACGATTGCTTGGTTAAATGGCCCTGTGACGTACTCAGATGATTCTGGTTCCGTAAGTGAAGATAAGGACTTGGCGTTTACATTTTTAGTCGGAGATGGTGGTATTTTTTATTCCTCTTTCCACAGCGAAAATCATGAAGATGGTTTTACGTGTGTTGACAGAGTGATGGAATACCTCGTATTTGAGTTAGCGACCCTTATTGAATAAATAAGTACACAATTAATTCACAGAGCCATGCAAATTTTGCATGGCTTTTTTTATGTTGTATGTATCGTAGGTTAATATTGCTATGTAAACAACACGGTCTATTTATAAAATTAATTCTGAATCTGCATTCTCAGTTGTATAAATAGGCAACCCCAAACAAAACTCCTTGCTATCAATTAATATTATTATGCAATTTAAACTTGGTTTACAATGACTTAAATACAATAATTATGTTATAGTGCAATTTTTATAAATCACATTCTTTAAGTTACAGTGTATTTATTTAATCTTAATACAATAATCACACCGATTATTGAATTGACTTATATTATATTATTAATAATTATAATTCAATTATATTTAATTATCTATTAAAATTTAACTTTAATATTGCTGATTTAATTGGTATTATATCAATTTCTTAAAGATTTGTTAATTATATTAAATATATTTGTTTAACTAATTATTAAATAAACTAAACAAAAATGAAAAAATTTTACATCCTGATGCTAGCATTTGCTAGTATCAATTTTGCAACCTCTCAAAACGTTACCGGTAAGGTTTTGGGAACCGATGGCACTCCTATCACTGGAGTTAATGTCATTGAAAAAGGCACAAGCAATGGAGCAATTTCTGACTTTGATGGTAACTATCAAATCAGTGCAGCTTCAGATGCAACACTTGTGTTCAGTTATGTAGGTTACGAGACTCAAGAAGTTGCCGTAGCAAATCAGTCGGTCGTGAATGTGACCCTTCAAGATGGTTCTTCTTTAGACGAAATCATTCTTGTTGGATCGCGTACAGCGCCAAGAAGTAATGCGGATTCTCCACTTCCAGTGGATGTTCTACAAGCCAAAGAGCTTTCTAGAACAGGTCAAGCAACGTTTGACAAAGCATTACAGTACAGAATTCCATCATTTAACACGGTTCAAACGCCAGTGAACGATGCGACTTCTTTATTAGATCCGTATGAAATCAGAAACATGGGACCTAGTAGAACGTTGATCCTTATTAATGGAAAACGTAAAAACCTAAGTGCATTGTTGTACACACAAACCTCTCCAGGTCGTGGTGAAACAGGTGCTGATATTTCTGCAATTCCAACAGATGCTATCAAGCGTGTTGAAATTCTTCGTGACGGTGCTTCTGCACAGTACGGATCGGATGCAATTGCGGGTGTAATGAACATCATCTTAAAAGACAACGTAGCAGATGGATCTGTAACTGTAAGAACAGGAATCACTTCTGAAGGTGATGGCGAAATGTTGGGTGTAAGTGTAAATAATGGAACTGCTATCGGAGACGATAAAGGGTTTATTAACTATACAGTTGACATGTCTAAAACAAGCTTAGCAAACAGACCAGGAACAGTAGATGCTGCTGGTGAAGCTGCTGATTTTACAGCAAATACTGCTGCAGATTTAGCTTTTGTTGAAGAGTTTTTAACTCGTAATCCAGATGCTAATAACATTAATGGATCTCCTGAGACAGCTGCTTCTAAGTTTTTAATCAATGGTGGTTATGATGTTGCTGACAATACAGAGTTGTATTTTAACGCAGCCTACGTATATAAGAAAGTAAATTCTTTTGCAAACTACAGAACTCCTTATTGGAGAACTGCTGATGAATTTCCTTATTTAGCTGATTTTTTCCCTGGAGACAATCCTAATACAGCTGGAGGTTATGACGGATATGTACCAACCTTTGAAGGTTTACTGAATGATTACAATGGAACTGTTGGCCTTAAAACAACGATCAACGATTGGAATGTTGATTTAAGTTTTACAACTGGTGGTAATGCACAAACCTACAAGGTGAGTGATTCTCATAACAGAAATGAAGTTTATGGTGTTTCTTTTAATCCTACATCAGGCGATTTTGAAGCGACTCCTTTATATGGTGCAAATAGTAAGCAATCATTTGATCCGGGTGGAACCCGTTTTTCTCATAATGTAGGAAACATTGATATCAATAGAATTCTTTCTGATAAAGTAAGTATTGGTATGGGTGCTGAGTTTAGAAACGAAACGTTTGAAGTGATTGAAGGTGAATTAGCATCTTACGATGGTGGTGGTGCCGATTCTTTTGCAGGAAATAGCCCAGAAAATTCTGGTAAATTCAACCGTTACAACTTTGGGGGTTACTTCTCTTTAGATTATGATGTGTCGGATGCTTTCTTATTAAGCGGTACTGTTAGAGCTGAAAACTATTCTGATTTCGGTAACACATTTGTATACAAGTTAAGTTCTCGTTTGAAGTTATCTGACAAGATTACTGCTAGAGCTTCTGTATCTTCAGGATTTAGAGCACCAACATTACACCAGATTTATACGCAAAAAGCACAATACAGCTTTGTACCAGGTCAAGGGATTCAAGTTGGTGGGTTAATTAACAATGTATCGACGCAAGCGAAGCTTTTAGGCATCAACGAATTAGATGCTGAAACATCTAACAACTTTACAATTGGTTTAGGTGGTAAATTAACAAACACTTTAAGCTTTACAGTTGATTACTATAACATTGCAGTAAAAGACCGTATTGTATTGGGTTCTGAAATTGGTGGAACTGCATTTGATGCAGATGGTAACAATATTGGTACAACATCTCTTGATGATATTTTAAGAGATAATAACTTATCTGATGTAAGTTTCTTTTCTAATGCTTTAGACACAAGAACTTCAGGTCTTGATGTTGTTATTAGCCAAAGAGACATCAAATTAGGTTCTGGTGTATTAGACCTTAACTTATCTGGAAACTATACCATCACAAACGAAAGAGTAGGTGATGTTAAAGATATTCCTCTTGTAGCAAATGCTGGACAATCTGTTGTGAATGCAACTCAAGAAGCTTTATTCTTTACGTCTAGACCAGAAACAAAATGGATTTTAGGAGCTAATTACGAAGTTGGTAAATTCGGATGGAATTTAAACAACACGTATTTTGGTAAAACAACATTCAAGCAACAAGGAATGAGTAATGACTTAAGAACGGAATTTACTCCTAAGGTGGTCACTGATTTAGGTATTAACTTTAACGCTACTGAAAAATTCACAATTGCATTAAACGTTAACAACTTATTTAATGTTCTTCCAGAATGGGAATTCAAAGCAGAAAATGCTGCAGGTCAAGCACTTTTAGCAGATGCTAGTCAAGTGAAAAACCAATCTAACTTAATTACTTTTAACCAACGTTATTCTCAAATGACGTATGACGGTTACCACTTTAGCCAGTTAGGAACGATGTTTAACTTATCGTTAAACTACAAGTTCTAATCTATTGCTAGATTGAAACAAACGAAAAAGCCACGCAAAATTTGCGTGGCTTTTTTATATAAAAAAATTTCTAAATTATTCTGGATGCATAAAGCGTTGTTTCCCTAACAACACTTCTTCAGTCTCTACATGAGAATCATCTGGCACACAACAATCCACAGGACATACAGCAGCACACTGAGGCTCCTCATGGAAGCCAACACACTCCGTACATTTATCGGGTACTATATAATAGAGTTCGTCGCTTATAGGCGTCTGAGCGGCATCAGCGTTTACTTGCTTGCCGTCCGTTAACACCAAATCTCCTTCAAGACTTGTACCATCTTTATAACGCCAATCGTCAGCACCCTCATAGATGGCTGTGTTTGGACATTCGGGCTCGCAAGCCCCACAATTGATACATTCGTCAGTTATAATAATTGCCATAGCTGT
>CAWVRW010000015.1:0-48037 GCA_963933105.1 uncultured Formosa sp. | reverse complement strand
TTAAAAGGTTAAAATTAATAAAAACTATATACTAGAGTTTTATACTAAACAGTCCGCTTTGGTTTGACGGATTACATCTGTAAAATACCCTTTTGAAACTGTAAACGTACTATCGGAAAACGTTTTAGGTAAATACAGAATGTGCCATGGAAAACGAACATCCACTGCTGTTGTAGTATGTACTGAACCTGTTGTAATTCCTAAATAAGGAAGGCCAACTTGTACATAAAATTGATTACTGTCGCTTGCTTGCGAAACCGTCACAACCCTTGCACCCTCTTGGTCCTGTGAATGGACTGAATAGCACAGTCCTAGAAGAAAAGCAAAAATTGCTAATCTCTTTTTAATTAATAAATTTGATTTCATAGCTAGGAGAATTACAGTTTAATAATATAATTAACTCCATAGTTTACGGGGCGTGATTCAGTACCTCCAGATGATGCTACAGATCCAGTAATAGGATGGGTGTGAGTACCTGCATTTGGCATTAATACACTATTTATAACATCAAGTTCACTAACTCCATTAGCATCTGCACTACCTGCTGTAACAGCTCCACCTGTTCCAACCCTGGTAATACGGTCATAAATTCTAGCTCCAACTGTTTTATGATGATTATGGTCCCCATCAGTACCTGTAGCTAAAGTACCATCAGCATGACTATGTGATTTATTAGCATCGCCTTGTGTTGTTTGTAATGCGGGACCGTCCTGAGAGTTCACAGGACTTGTGCCTGCCCCTCTTAAAAACATTCCTTGTAAGTTGGGGGCATTGGTACTTCCTAATAAGGTTCTTAACGTTAATGTGTTAGAATCAATAGGTATCGCGCCACCATCACATAATATCCAGCCTGCTGGAGCTGCCGTTCCTATAAATGGCATGATATATCCCGTAGAAACGCCGTTACTAGCAGCATATGCTAAAGGCACACGTTTAAAAACTTCATTAGAAATAATGGTAGTTCCTTCTGAGATTTTTAAATACAACTCATGATTGCTAAATTGAGTTTCTGTAGTGTTTGGTAAATTAATAACATGAGAAAAGACTCCAAATGCATCTGTTTGAAGTGTTGATGTATTTGTGTAAACATCTACAGGACTATTACTGGAGTCTAAATAATAAATTTAAAATGTTAATGATACGTCTACACCCGTTCTCGCAGTATTGTTCTCATCTCTAGCAAGGCCTTGAACGGCGATGCCTTGTGAAAAACTAATTAAGGTAAAAAATAAGGCACTAAAAGTTAAAGCAATTTTTTTCATGATATATGAATTTGGTTAATTAAAATTAGTAATTGGTTAATTTGATTGTATCAATCAAACGGCAGTATATTACTTGCAAATATAAATTAATTTTAAAAAAGAATGAACTCTAATGCAAATAATAGTGCATTAGCCAAATAAGTAGGAGAGAATTATAGCTGAAGTAGCAATTAAAAAACACAGTTGTAACTACAGTACGCTCCTCTCGATGAAAAATAAGGAAGCCCCATCGCTCTGCTCAAAACCTACAACACACCCTGTATAACTAAAGAGTGAATTTCAGTTTTTAAAAAAAATGTGTTAATAATTTACTATGGGATATTAACGTCGCATACGGTTGTTACGAAACTCTTTCATTTTTTTTGTAATGATGTCTTGGTATTCGATTTTAGAAACTTCTTTCCCTTTAGTAGGTGCTACAATCTCAATAACTTCATCTGGGTTCAACACGAGTTTTGAACAAAGCATCGTTGTATTATCCGCGCTCACTTCTAAGATCAAACCTGGAAGTCCCCAATAATCTAAAGGCCCGTGACGGACTGGAATTTGAGGCGCATACCACGCTTCAATTTGTGTCATCTTAACTTCTTTGACTTCCGTAGAATTGGACTCAGTTGTGTTCCTCAACTTATCCCAAGAAAAGGAATACCATGTCAATTCATTCGTCGGAATTAAGGCAGTCGCTTTAAAACAAGAATAGTTTCCGATTTTTTTTGTGTCAGATTCTAAGCTCCACTCTATGGGTTGCAATACATCCTTTACCAAAAACTTTTTCCCATAAAATTCTTGCTGCTGAAGTTGCGTATTTGTTTTTACATTTTTATACTGTTTGCCGGGTGCGAAATTTTTACCCCAAGAATCCGTTGCTCCAGATATCGCATCCAATTGATCCTCCTCAGTAAAAACAGATTCCTCTTTATTAAAGGACAACACATAGCCTTTTTCGAGCCTGTTTTTCATCCGTGCCCCAACTTCTTTTTTCTGAGCCTCACTCAGTCGAGCCCCCCACTTTCCGAGATCCATTTTAGATTTAGAAAAATAATACGCTTTCGCTTGAAATTCTTGCACAGTCTGTGTTTCATTCACACTTGTTGAGATTAAAAAAACAAATACGAGCGCGAGAGTAGTGATGACTTTTGACTTCATTGAAAGAGGTGTTTAATGTTTTGTTGACCCAAATATAGTATTTAATTAAACAGTAATATTTGTCTTTATCATAAAATTAACGCCGCTAGACGACTGCAATCTGACACTATATTAAAGAGTACTTTAAAATTAAAATAACTATTTGCCCTACAAGTCTTATATTGCAAGTGGAAATTAAAACAAACACAACGATTAAAAATACATACCATGAGTCAACCCTCCTTTATAAAAGAACTGTCCATCCCAGCCATTGCGGCACCAATGTTTTTAATATCCGGTCCAAAACTGGTCATTGAATGTTGTAAAAACGGAATTGTTGGAACCTTCCCAGCATTGAACCAACGCACCACAGAAGGTTTTGAGGAATGGTTGATTGAAATTAAAACAGCGCTTGCGGATTTTGAAAAAGAAACAGGCAAAAAACCCGCGCCTTATGGAGTGAATTTAATTGTGCATCAATCGAATCCACGCGTACAAGCGGATTTGGCTATTTGCGTGAAACACCAAGTGCCTATTATCATTACGTCTTTAGGAGCCGTTCCTCAATTGGTCGATGCAATTCACAGTTATGGCGGATTGGTCTTCCATGATGTGATCAAAAAACGCCATGCCGAAAAAGCAGCAGAAGCCAATGTAGATGGACTGATCGTCGTCGCTGCAGGTGCAGGAGGCCACGCAGGAACTCTCAACCCAATGCCTTTAGTGGCTGAAATTAAAAGTTTTTTTAAGAAAACAGTGATTCTATCAGGATGTATTAGTAACGGTCGTGACATCGCCTCTGCCATGCAAATGGGTGCTGATGTGGCTTATATGGGAACACGGTTTATCAATACAAAAGAAAGTAAAGCGCCTAAAGAATATAGAGACATGATTATTTCCAGTGGTGCCAATGATGTGGTCTATACGGCTGCAATTTCTGGAGTCGCAGCTAATTTCTTACGCCCGAGTATGGAAGCAATGGGCATTACCGAGGAAATGCTCAGTCAGCAAAAGAAAATCGATTTTGGAAAAGAACTCACCGCTCATGAAAATGAAGCAAAAGCTTGGGCAACCATCTGGTCTGCTGGACAAGGTGTGACCAGTATTCATGATTCGCCTTCAGTTGCGGAACTTGTGGCAAGCATGAAAACGGAGTTTACAGAAGCCATCAAAGCCCAATACAAACTTTTAGAAACCTATAAATAGGAATCCTAATCGTCCGACTTCACGCGCTGACCTCTAGTGGGTTTTAATGCAGTTTTAATTGTATCTAAATTCTGTTTATCAATGATGGCATAGGTATAGTGGTGCACTTCATTGACGGACTCCACTCCTGATTCTATGAGGAGTAATTTTTCGGATGCAAAAAATTCTAATAAGTGAATCTTAAAATGTGCCGCAGTCTGAGGGCTTGCGGGACCTCTGAAATCCCAAATAAGTTTAATTTTTTCCATCTGTTGATTTATGGTTGAAGCTACTGTGTGATTAATATAAAAATTGCAATGCCTAAAAAGACGGTGATCTGAGCCCATTTTAATACAACCCCAAAACGTGTATTTGACTTTAAGGTGGAAGCTACCGAACTCGAGAAAAACACAAGCATCGAAAAGATTAAAAAGGAGGTCGTCATAAATAAAAATCCAAGCGTATAAAACTGAACTACTAAAGACTGGGTTTTGCTATATAAAAATGCGGGGAAAAAGGCCATAAAAAATATGGAGACTTTTGGATTGATTACATTCATGATAAACCCCTGCTTAAACAACGCAACTACCGATTTACTTTTAGTGGCTGTGTTTGTGTTTATGACCGCCGGTGATGTGAAAACACGGTAGGCTAAATAGAGCATATACCCTGCTCCCAATAGTTTTAAAACAAGAAGCAATTCGGCGTTTGATTTTATAAAGGTGGACAGTCCAAAAGCAACTAAAGACGTGTGGATTATACAGCCTGATATCAGTCCGCAAACAATCGCCATGCCTTGTTTTTTGCCATAGGTCATGCTTTGAATAAGCACAAAAATATTATCTGGCCCCGGGGAGAGTGCCAAAGTCGCAGTGGCAATTATAAAGGAAATGAGAATTTCAGTATCCAAACTAATTTTTAAGAGATGATTTCAAAATCGCTTTGTTAATGCGCTTGACAAGTGCGGGACCTTCGTAAATGAAGCCCGTATAAATTTGAACCAAATCGGCACCAGCAGCAATTTTGTCTAAAGCATCTTGTGCGGAGTGAATCCCTCCTACTCCAATAATTGGAAATGCTTTTTGACTTTTTTCTGACAAATATTTAATGACTTGAGTACTCTTTTCTTTGATGGGTTGACCGCTCACGCCGCCGTTTCCAATGGCTTCCAAGGTCGCAACATCGGTTTTGAGGTTCTCTCTAGAAATAGAGGTGTTCGAAGCAATGACCCCTTCTAATTTGGTTACGGCTACAATCTCTATAATTTCATCCAATTGGGTGTCGTTCAAGTCGGGTGCTATTTTTAAAAGGATTGGTTTAGACACCTCAAAAGTGGCGTTTAATGCTTGCACCGCTTTTATCAACTCCTCTAAATAATCTTTGTCATTCAGCTTGGCATGACTCCCAACATTGGGACAACTTACATTCAATACAAAATAATCGACATAAGGGTGTAAGGCTTCAAAGCATTCTAAGTAATCAGCCGTATATCCATCAGAGGACGTTTGGGTATTTTTGCCAATATTCCCTCCTATAATGAGTTGTTTTTTGTTTTTCTTTAACTGTACAATCGCCGCTTCCAAACCGGCATTATTAAAGCCCATTCGGTTGATAATTCCTTTATCGTCTTGAAGCCTAAACAAGCGTTTTTTTGGATTCCCTTCTTGTGGTTTTGGGGTGACGGTTCCTATTTCAATAAACCCAAATCCAAAGTTTGCAAGCTCGTTATAAAGCACGGCATTTTTATCAAATCCAGCCGCAAGTCCCACCGGGTTTTTAAAGCGAAGTCCAAACAATTCGCGTTCCAATGCAGGGTGATTGACCTGAAAAAGACGTCGAATTAAAAAAGGAATTCCAGGAATTTTAGATAACAGTTTGATGGCATCAAACGAGAAATAATGAATCGCTTCAGGGTCAAATTTAAAAAGAATTGGACGGATAATCGATTTGTACATGAAGCGTATTTTGAGTACAAAAATACATTAAATAGACACAATATAAAAGAAAGCAAGCGAACTCTTGTGTTTGAAGGCTGGGTTAATTATTTTTGACCAAAGACAAAATTATATGTTAGATAAAAATCACATTCTGAATCGATTTATTGGCTATGTAAAAATAGACACCGAAAGCGATCCAAATTCCACGTCAACCCCGAGTACTGAAAAGCAATGGGACTTGGCACATAAACTGGCAGACGAACTCAAAGCGATTGGTATGCAAGACGTTTCTATTGATGCGAATGCTTACATCATGGCGACCTTACCGTCCAATGTTTCGCACAAAGTACCGACGATCGGATTTGTATCTCATTTTGATACCTCTCCAGATTTTACAGCCAAAAATGTGAGGCCTCAAATCATAGAAAATTATGATGGATCGGACATTGTCTTAAACGAAAAAGAAAACATCGTTTTATCGCCTGATTATTTTGAAGACTTATTACTCTACAAAGGTCAAACGTTGATTACAACAGATGGTACAACGCTTTTGGGAGCGGATGACAAAGCCGGAATTTGTGAAATTGTGAGTGCAATGGAATACCTTGTTCAGCATCCTGAAATAAAGCATGGCACGATCAAAGTTGGCTTTACTCCCGACGAAGAAATTGGACGTGGAGCGCATAAATTTGATGTGAAAAAATTTGGAGCGGATTGGGCTTACACGATGGACGGCAGTCAAATTGGGGAACTCGAATACGAGAATTTTAATGGAGCCGGTGCCGTCATCAAAGTAAAAGGTAAAATTGTACACCCGGGTTATGCCAAAGGAAAAATGATCAATTCGATGTACTATGCTTCTAAGTTTATAGAGGCACTTCCAAAAGCTGAAACTCCTGAACAAACGGAAGGTTACGAAGGGTTTTATCATTTACACAGCATGGAAGGCAAGGTGGAGGATACTGTTTTACAATACATTGTAAGAGACCACGATCGGGATAAATTTGAAGCCAGAAAACAACACTTGCTTGATTTGGTAAAAGAACTCAATACAAACTTAGGAAGCAGTGTTTTTGAAATCGAAATTAAAGATCAGTATTACAATATGAAAGAAATGGTGGTGCCTGTGATGCACATTGTTGACATCGCTGAAGACGCTATGAAAGCGTTAAACATCCAACCATTGATCAAACCTATTAGAGGCGGAACAGACGGCTCACAATTGAGTTTTATGGGGCTGCCCTGTCCAAACATTTTTGCGGGTGGTCATAACTTTCACGGTCGTTATGAATATGTGCCATTGGAAAGTATTTTGAGTGCAACCGAGGTTATTTGTAAAATAGCCGATCTGACTCAAAAACGTTACCTATAAAAAAAGCCGCTCAATGAGCGGCTTTTTTTTGAATGTTATTTTTTTACTGGAGGCGGTGTATTAAGCTTTTGACTCATTTCCATCGAAATGGCAGAACGGTCAAATTTAATTTTACCAGCTAAAGTTTCAATCACACAGGAATTGTCTTTATCATTCAATTCGGCAATCTTGCCATGCATTCCACTTTTAGTAATTACTTTGTTCCCTTTTTTAAGCTCTGCCGCAAATGCTTTCTCTTTTTTAGCACGCTTCATTTGAGGCGCAATCATAAAGAAATAGACTATTACAGCCATTAAAATAAACGGGGCATATTCACCAAGACCTTCCATATCGTATTATTGTATTGTTGTTATTATTATTGTATGCTAAGTGGTTTGTTCGCAGGAGTTTTCACTGGTGCATTTGGATCTGGAGTGATAAATGCTGAAATTCTTACTTGCTCATTTCCTTTTTCTGTATTGGTAGTCAACGTAATTGTTTTAGAAATTTTGTTGGCACCTTTTCCGTTAAACTTCACAGAAAACTGAGACGATGCTCCTGGCATTAAAGGTTCTTTACTCCACCCTTGAGGCACTGTACATCCACAAGTACTTTTGATGTTTGTAACTACTAAAGGAGATTTTCCTGTATTTGTGTAAGAAAACACAGTTTCAACAGGCGTTCCATTCATAATTTGACCGAAATCATATTCCGTTTTATCAAATGAGATGGTTGGAAAAACAATCGCTTGAGCGTCTCTTTCAGCCGCTTTCGTAACGTTTTCTTGGTTTATTTTTTCTGCTGCATTTTCTTTACAAGAAGTAAAAACAACAAGACTTGCTACGGTTAGAGTTAAAATTAATTTTTTCATGTTTGATGTTTAATGGTTAATGTTTCTATTTGATTCTCATAAAAAACGAGGGTATAAATGTAATTAAAAATTTACATTAATCCACGCCCTATCTTATTTAAGGTTTTATTTTCACTATACTCCTTCACAATTTTATCTAAAACACCATTTATAAAGACATTACTTTTTGGGGTTGAATATTCCTTTGCTATTTCGATATATTCATTAATAGAAACTTTAGTTGGGATGGATGGAAATTCATGAAACTCACAAATAGCCATCTGAAGCAGTACAAAATCAATATCCGCAATACGATCCTTGTCCCAGTTTTTAGTTTTTAAACTAATCTCTTCCGTGTAAGGCTCTAAATTTTTAATGGTATGTTTTAATAATTTTATACCAAACTCCTTATCCTCCTCGTCTTTGAACAACTTTGGAGTAAAATAGTCTTCATAATTTTCTTCCTTAGATTTATTAAGAAGTTTCACCAAAGCAGTATTAACTACAGGCAAATCATCAATCCAAGTCAAATTGCGATCTTCTAAATAATTATATAATTTTTCATTGGGCGCAATCACTTCTTTAAACAACTCTACTATAAACTGGCGGTCTTTATTGTAATTAGTCGATTCTGCTGCCATATAATTTGCAAAACGGTCGCTTTCAAGAATGGCTCTAAAGATGACTTCTACATACTCGTTATCCAATTCCCAATTGGTGACTTTATGGCGTTCAAGTGCGTTCTTTAAATATTGATTTTCAGATAACTGAACCAATAAAGCATTTTTGATAAACTTCATATTGGGGTTTAAATCCTCAGAAGTTAAAAGGTGTTTTTGTTGAGATTTCTCTTGTTGATCTTTTGCTTTTTCATGCACTTTAACAAGTAGAGACAGCATGAGCAAATAAAGATCATACATATTATCCATACTCAATTTGAGGAATTTTTCTTCAGAAGTCAAGTTCAGTTCCTCTGATCTTTTGAGGGCATAAATCACTTGCATTACTTTGGTTCGAATATGTCTTCTGTTCAGCATGGTATAAAGAACTTATTGGTTAAATAAAATTGCTCGACAAAAATAGTATTAATTTGCTTCTAAAAATCCAAAAAAACATTTTTTTACGCAATGTCTTTTTTGCTTAAAACAAGTATCTTTGTAACTTAAGCAAAAGCCCTCGTTATGGGCTATAAATGATCACATGAACGAGCTCAAGTATTTAAATAAATATTTTTTAAAATATCGATATCGAATTATTTTGGGCATTCTTATCACCATTGGCTCTAAAATATTTGCACTCTTCACCCCCCAACTTATTGGAAAATCCATTACTTTAATTTCCAATCAGATTACAAATCCTAGCAGTACGGAGGTCTTTAGACATGAAATTAGTTTAAATATTTTATACATTTTTGGGGCTGCAATCGCCACAGGAATATTTACTTTTTTAATGCGTCAAACCATTATAAATGTGTCGCGTTACGTCGAATTTGATTTGAAAAACGAAATTTACAACCATTACCAACAACTTTCTATTGCATTTTATAAACGCAACCGCACCGGAGACTTGATGAGTCGAATTAGTGAAGACGTGAGCAAAGTTCGTATGTATATTGGACCAGCGGTTATGTACACTATCAATACCTTAACGCTTTTTATTGTGGCGTTGTTTTACATGTACGACCAGTCACCTACCCTGACGCTTTATACCATATTACCACTGCCATTGTTATCCGTTTCAATATACTTTTTAAGTAAATTCATACACAAACAAAGTACCATTGTACAATCGCACCTATCCACACTATCGTCCTCTACTCAAGAGTTTTTTAGTGGAATTTGGATTACCAAAGCGTATGCATTGGAAACACAAACGGAAGAAACGTTTTCTGAACTCGCAAATTCTCAACGCGAAAAACGACTGGGGTTATCAAAAATACAAGCTGTTTTTTTCCCTCTGATGTTACTTCTTATTGGTGCTAGTAACCTATTGGTTATTTATATCGGTGGTAAACAATACATGAATGGACAAATTGAGGAGATCGGAATCATTGCCGAATTTATTATTTATGTGAACATGCTCACCTGGCCAGTGGCTTCCATAGGATGGGTCACTTCCTTAGTGCAAGAAGCCGAAGCATCACAAAAACGGATTAATGAATTTTTAAAAGAAACGCCTAGCATCATCAACCCCACTAAAAAAGAGACTTCTATTGATGGGACAATCGTTTTTAAAGATGTACACTTCACTTATGAAGATACCAACATCGAAGCCTTAAAAGGCGTTAGTTTTAAGGTTGAAAAAGGAAAAACCCTTGCCATCATTGGAAATACAGGCTCGGGGAAATCGACCATCCTTGAATTAATCGGACGGCTGTATGATGTTCAAAAAGGAGCTGTAGAAATTGATGGCGCAAACATAAAAACACTAAACCTAAATAATTTAAGAACTGCGATTGGATTTGTACCTCAAGATCCCTTTTTGTTTTCAGATACTTTAAAAAACAACATCAAGTTTGGAAAAAACAATGCTACAGAAGCCGAAGTTATAGAAGCCGCTAAAAAAGCAGTGGTTCACAAAAATATCATCAATTTCAAAAATGGCTATGACACTATTTTAGGAGAACGAGGCATTACGTTATCTGGAGGCCAAAAACAACGTGTTTCTATTGCGAGAGCTTTTATCAAAAGCCCTCAAATTCTTCTTTTAGACGACTGTCTTTCTGCAGTAGATACGGAGACCGAAGAGCAAATTTTGAATAACATTGAGTTGGTAACTAAAAACAAAACGACCATTATTGTAAGTCATCGTATTTCGTCAGCGAAAAATGCAGATACCATCATCGTTCTAAATGATGGAATTATCGCGCAACAAGGCACACATGAGGCGCTGATTTCTGTTGAAGGATATTACAAAGAACTTTATCAAAAACAATTACGGGAAACTTCAAATTAATTTCTTAAAATAAAAAAACGCTTATTTCTCGAAAATAAAATCGAAAATTAGTTGGTGTCTTAATTTATTTTTTGGACTTTTGGTTGTAATAACAGCTACTAAAAACAGCTCATTATCATTGACACTAAAGATATGGAACAAGAAGAAATTTATTCAAAAGTTTTAAGAGCTGGAAGACGCACCTACTTTTTTGATGTGAGAGCCACGAAAGCAAGTGACTATTATTTAACAGTAACGGAGAGTAAAAAATTTACAAATGACGATGGCTCCTTCCACTATAAGAAACATAAAATTTATTTATACAAAGAAGATTTTACAGAGTTCAATGCAATTTTAGCTGAAATGACCGATTATATTGTCAATGAAAAAGGACAAGAAGTTATAAGCGAGCGTCACCAAAAAGATTACGTTAAGGAAGAATTTCCATCTGAAGATTCAAAGGAGGGAACTTCTGCTGACAGCTTTACAGATGTGAGTTTTGATGATATTTAATTTATTAAAAAAATCAACTATAAACCGTTACTATGTAGCGGTTTTTTTTTTGAAAAAAAGTAACGTATTAACGAATTGGCGTCCCATTGGGCACCTGCTCTTCTGGAGATAATAAGATAACTTTTTCCGAATCAACAGCCCCTACAACCAGACATTGACTCATAAAGTTCGCAATTTGTTTGTCGGCAAAATTGACATTGGCTACGATCTGCCGGTTCAATAAATCTTCTTTGGAGTATAAGGCAGTAATCTGAGCAGATGTTTTTTTAATCCCTAAATCTCCAAAATCAATGGTCAATTGGTAGGCAGGCATGTGTGCTTTTGGAAAGTCTTTCACTTCCAGTACAGTCCCCACTCTTAGGTCAATTTTAGAAAAGTCTTCAAATGTTATCGTTTCACTCATATCATTGCTACATTATAAAAATTGAAGGTATAAATTTTTAAGGAGTTCATAGATGCAAAGGTTCAAATCTTTATATATTTGATAAAAAACACGGTCTAATGTCATTAACACCTTCTAAAATGCTTCCCATAGGAACTGAAGCACCACAATTTGAATTACGGGATTCTGTTTCAGATTCTATAAAAACATTAAACAAACTAAAAGGGACTCAAGGAGCTTTAATCCTATTTATATGCAATCATTGTCCGTTTGTAATTCACATCAATGAAGCCTTAGTTTCTCTTGCAAATGACCTTCAAAACAAAGGCATTGGCGTGGTTGCAATTTCGAGTAATGATGTCGAGAATTATCCTCAAGATGGTCCAATAGAAATGCAGAAACACGCTAAAAATCTAAACTATCCCTTCCCCTATTTATACGATGAGACACAATCCGTCGCCAAAGCCTATGATGCGGCTTGTACTCCTGATTTTTTTCTTTTTGACGCTGACTTAAAACTCGTGTATCGAGGTCAATTGGACGACTCTAGACCGGGAAATGGATTGCCCGTTGATGGGACAGATGTGTTGCATGCCGTCCAATGCATGATTGAAAACAAAGCGAATGCCCGTCCACAAAAACCGAGTATTGGCTGTAATATCAAATGGAAAACTTCTTAATTTATTTGTTTTAAAGCTAAAATCTATTACTTTTGAGTTAGAACCCCAAATTCTAATTCTTATGAAAACTGCCATTCTTTTGGTACTGTGTACCTTTTTTTCTTACACCAATTCCTATTCCCAAGAAATTAATTTTTACAAAAATGCTCAAGGGGACACCCATATTTGTGGAGAATTTCCTCTGGACTATTTAGAACACGACAGCAATTACAGCATCTGGTTCAATAAATATTATAATGAATTAAAACTCCCAGAAAAACGACTGCGATTAAAATCTAAACTAAAAAAAACGACGGTAGATATCTATCTAGGAACCTGGTGTGGCGATAGTAAAAAGTGGGTGCCGCAATTTATCAAGTTATGGGACGAACTCGGCCTTAAAAGAAGTCAGCTGCGATTGATTGGTCTTTATAATGACAAAGAACGTTATAAAACGTCCCCAGATGGTGAGGAACAGGGACAGCAAATTCACCGCGTACCTGTCTTTGTTTTCAAAAAAGACAATGTCGAATATGCACGTATCGTGGAGACTCCAAAAAAGGATTTAGTAACCGATGTTGCGCAAATAGCACTTGGATTTCCTTCTGCACCTAACTATGAAGGTGCAAATTATTTATTTAAGGTATTTGACTCGGAGTCAATTGAATCGATAAAAGAAAATTTTAATGCTCATTATAAAATACTTAGGGATAAGACGCGTAACAGTAGAGAATTAAACACTTTGGGCTATGTACTCTTACGAAACAACCGCACTAAAGAAGCCTTAATCTGTTTTGAACTCAATACATATTTATTTAAATACAACCCCAATGTTTATGATAGTTTTGGAGAAGCATTGGCGCTTAGTGGCGAACACGTAGTGGCACTTAAGATGTATGAAAAAGTATTGGAAATAGACCCTGAAAACAAAAACGCAATGGCACAAATTAAACACCTAGAAGCGTTGATTGGGTTTTAGTCTTGAACTTTTACTATATGTAAATCTTCATATTTGAGAATATAACCTGCTTCATTTTTATAGCCTCCATAGGGTTGAAGGAAGTATTGAAATTTGTTTTCTAAGTAAGCGGTTTGAAAACTAGAAGTCTGAGTATATAAGGTTCCAAATTTAGAAAGTCGCAATAAAACATCCATGGTTACATCAAAACCTCTGATTGCATATTTGTTAGGAAACGTTCCAAACTGCTGTATATACCGTTTTTCAAATGCTTCTGAAAATCGCGAATCAAAATTCACGGATGGGTACATAAAATGTAGATTAGACAAGTCATAATTAGAAACATTTGCTCCATCAAAAGCTCTGTTTTTAGAGGTTGTCATCAAAAATATATCGCGTTCAATCTCCGTTTCATTATCGTCTTTGTCTTTTAAAACAGTTGTGCCATTCATCGCGTTTAGCATGCTAGTAACATTAGACACAAATCCTTCGTTATTAGATTCTAGAAAAACAGTGGTCCGACCCGATAAAAGTGCGGCCTGAACATCTTCTAACATTAAAAAAAACTGCTCACCGCCCTCTTTATCTTGCTTTGAAGTCAGTAAAGAAGCCTCTGGAAATGCTACTTTTAAATAGTTTGCAGTTGCTAAATTTTTGGCATCATATATAATCAATGTTTGATGCGGTATGGTATCGGATTTTGCATAATTGACCATCTTAGTCCGCATCCATTTTTCATCTGGAATTGTTTGAAACAGATTGGAATATACGTTTTTAGTTTTCACAAAAGGTGAGACCACAGGAACACTATCCCTTTGAACGTATTGAGCGGTCAACTCTAAATTTCGAGTTGTAATAGGTCCTAGAATAGCATCGTAGTTTGAAAAATTTGTTTGTAGTAATACCGTTTTCAAATCAAGTGTTTCTGCATTGGTATCAAACACATCCAGTTTTGTAGAAATCCCAAGACGTTTGGCAGAATCAATCGCCATGACTACACCCGCATAAAAGTCGGTAGAAATATTAATATACCCATCTCTTTTAAGTTGGCTTTTGGCTAAATTAAGGGAGTCAAAATCAATACTTTTTGTTTTAAACGGTAATAAAAGAGCGATCTTTTTAGGGGAAAAATTGACTAAACTATCTGCCAAATTAATCACAGGAAACGACTCTGTTGCAATATTTTGAATACTCATCTTTGGCGTCTTTAACACCATTCCCAATTTCAACCCTTGTTCGATCAATTCGGGGTTAAGGGTTTCCAATTGTTCTTTTGTTAATCCTAACTTTTTTTCGAGTCTAAAAAATCCTTCTTTGGCCTTTACGGTATAATAACCATATTCATCCTCTTGAATTACTTTTTCATCTGAATCCAAAATATTTGGAACGTTCAATAGCTGCCCTTCTTTAAGATAGGGTCCCATAGTTGGATTGAGCGCTTCTAGATCTGGAACTGAAATCCCAAATTTATAAGCGATGCGCCATTTGCCTTCCTTTGGCAAAACGGTGTATTTTTGGATTACCTGAGTAGAAACCTGACTTGTTATCATTTTAAATTGAGGAATATAAATTTTATCTCCCCTTCTTAAACTCTTAGAATACAACTGTTTGTTATGGGCTTTTATTTCCTCTACCGTCACCTCAAATTTTTGAGCAATCCCAAACAAGGTTTCTTTACGTCTTACCTTATGAACCTTATAAGAAGCTAACTCTTTTACAACTTCAGTAGTAGTTGATTTAGGTACAAAAGACTCTGGAATAATTAAAACCGTATTCACAGAAAAATTAGATTGTGCATCTGGGTTTAAGGCATAAATATCTGCTGGAGTAATCTTATAAAATTGAGCAATACTCTCAACAGATTCTCCAACTTGTACACTATGTGTTTTTAAGTTTTGGGCATAACCAAAACAACTAAAAGCGAAGATTCCTAAAACGATTAAAAACTTTTTCATACTATAAAATTACTAATTTCCTGTAAACTAATTTAATGGTTACTCCCATTCAATGGTTGCAGGTGGTTTTGAACTAATATCATACACCACTCTGTTTACACCCTTCACTTTATTAATGATGTCATTTGAAGTTTTCTGTAAAAATTCATAGGGTAAATTCACCCAATCTGCGGTCATTCCATCCGTGCTTTCAACGGCTCTCAAAGCAACACATTTTTCGTAAGTACGCTCATCGCCCATCACTCCCACACTATTCACAGGGAGGAGCATTGCGCCGGCCTGCCAAACTTTATCATATAAATCCCACTCTCTTAAACCATTAATAAATATGGCATCTACTTCTTGTAAAATACGAACTTTTTCCGCAGTGATATCTCCCAAAATCCGAATTCCTAATCCAGGTCCTGGAAAGGGATGACGTCCTAATAACTTAGGATCAATACCCATTGAAGCTCCTACGCGTCTTACTTCATCTTTAAACAAAGCCCTTAAAGGCTCTACAATATTTAATTTCATATAATCAGGTAAACCCCCAACATTATGATGACTTTTTATAGTGGCACTAGGACCGCCAGTGGCAGACACACTTTCAATCACATCGGGATAGATAGTTCCTTGTGCTAACCATTTTACATCTTGTATCATGTGGGCCTCATCATCAAAGACTTCAATAAACACACGTCCAATTGCTTTACGTTTCAGTTCTGGATCTTCAAGTCCTTCAAGAGCATCCAAAAAGCGTGCCGAAGCATCAACGCCTTTCACATTCAGTCCCATGCCTTCATACTGGGTTAAAACACTTGAAAATTCGTCTTTACGGAGCAGGCCATTATTTACAAAAATACAGTAGAGGTTTTTACCAATCGCTTTGTGTAATAAAATCGCTGCGACGGTCGAATCAACGCCGCCTGACAATCCAAGAACAACTTTATCATCTTGAATTTTGGCTTTTAAATCTGCGACCGTTTCATCCACAAACGAATCTGGAGTCCAATCTTGCTGAAGACCAGCTATGTTGACTAAAAAATTTTGTAAGAGTATTTTCCCATCTGTTGAGTGATACACTTCAGGATGAAATTGAATGGCATAAGTAGATTCACCTTCAATTTTATAAGCTGCATTTACCACATCATGTGTACTGGCTAACAAAACCCCGTTGGTTGGCAATTCTTTGATCGTATCACTGTGGCTCATCCAAACTTGACTGCCTGCACTAACACCTTCAAAAAAGACTTCATTTTCTTTTACAAAAGACAAATTGGCACGGCCGTATTCTCTTGTATTTGACGGCGCTACAACACCGCCCGAAAAATGAGCTAAATATTGGGCACCATAACAAACCGCTAACATGGGTTTATGTCCACGAATTCCTGATAAGTCCGGATGCAAAGCAGCGTCGCCCCTCACAGATTGAGGACTGCCAGAAAGCACTACAGCTTTGAATTCGTCTAAATTGGTTGGAATTTTATTGAAGGGATGAATCTCACAATATATATTTAGCTCCCGAACACGGCGAGCTATAAGTTGTGTATATTGAGATCCAAAGTCGAGAATTAATACCTTATCGTGTTGCATGGTCAAAAGTAATATTTATAAATAAATTGAGCCCTAAATTTTGAAACTTTTAAAGGGTCAAAACATGAAATTTTTGATTTAAGGGTTCTAGCTCTGATTTTAAGTGTTCTATAAACGCATCACCATGCGCTAAATAAAACTCTGAAAAGTTAGTGATACGCTCTTGCAGACCGCCCTTCGGGAACAATTCTAAGTGAATAGCTTCAAGGCGTTCAATATAATCTTTGTGTGCATTTTTTTCAGCTTTTAAAAGACGTTTTTCTAATACTTCCAAACCTTTAATTTGTTTTTTCTCTTGTGCAGATACAGCGCCTTTAAAGGATTTATCCGTCTGGTCAGCAAGTCTATATAGGTGCTTAAACTGTTGTTTTAATTGCTCCTTTTGAGATGAAAAATCAATAGGCAATGTCGATATTTTTTTGATTTGAGATTGAATCAACGCTTGTTTTTCTTGAAACAAATCGGAGGCAGAGACCTTTAATTTATCTAATTTTTCATGTTGTTTTTCATTGATTAAAAGCACCGAATTTCGGTGTAATAAAATTGGAAATTGAATGTGTTCCGCTTCAAAATAAGATTTGAGTTGGAGCCAGTATGCCAATTCACCTCCCCCACCAATATAACAGAGGTTCGGCAAAATTATTTCCTGATACAAAGGGCGCATGATGACATTAGGTGAAAAGCGTTCAGGATGAGATTTTACTTCTTCTAAAACACTTGATAAATCCCATTCAATATCTGTATTTAAAACCCTGTAAGTCTCGTTCTCTTTAACGATACGTTCGCGTAAATTTTCTTTGAGATAAAACAAGTTCAACTCACGGGGGTTGACCTGAATTTTATAAGTCGCATCAATGGCTGTTAGTTGTCGATTCGTTTCTGAAACATTTTTAAACGCCTGTTGATTTGTAAATTCAGAAGTGATATGTGGAATAAATAACTGCTTTAAAGCAGCATCATTTCCGTCGATAATCACCAAGCCTTCAGACCCAAAAAGCACGTGTACAAGATAACGTGTGGCATCCGCTAGATTTGTATGTCCTAAGTATGCTTTTTTAACTAAGGCTTTAAGCTCCAATGCATGACTCGAATTACCCAATACATTGGAAAATACTTCAATAAATTCCGAAAGTTCTGAAGTGGATAAAGCACCCACAGCCCCCGAGGTTTCTTGCGTCCATTGGAACCGTTTGTTTTGAAAATTGAAATGATTAATTTCCTCGAAATCATGATCTTCTGTAGCCATCCAGAAGACAGGTACAAACTTATTTTGAGGGTACTTATGTTTTAATTCTTTTGCTAAATTAATCGTTGATATGATTTTATACAAAAAATACAGCGGCCCACCCAACAGGTTTAATTGATGCCCAGTCGTGACGGTAAAGGTGTTTTCATCTCCCAAAGACTGAATGGCATTAATGGTCAGTTCAGACGGCTTAATTTGTGCATATTGTTGCATCAAGACCTTCACTAACACATCTCTTTTCTCAGAACTAAACTCCGATTGCTTTGCTTCTAATTGTGCTTTAAAATTTTCTAAAGTTGGAAACTGATTATACAGGAATTGTAGTTCCGAGCGGTTTTCTACATAATCGCAGATCAGCTTGGATACATAGGCAGTGTCTCGAAAAGAAATACAGTCTGTTGGCATAGCATTTACTTAATGGACGTAAAGATACTTTATTTCTTTTGTAGTTGGCACATCTAACATACGATTACAATACATCCTCTTTATTTCGATCCCGTTGCCATATTACAGGGTTGTTACGAATGTATTTACGGATACGGTTTAATGATTTTTCATTCCGAATAATGTGGTCATGAAATCGGGGTTGCCATGCGAAATTAGGATTTATTTGGCGGGATTTATTGGTCACAACCGATTTATACGATCGGATGACCGTTGCAATGGATCCCCGTTTTGGTGATATTTCCATCATTTTTTTGTTTTTCGTATTCCCCGTTGCGACGTTGCATGCAACGTCGCAACCGATACCGCCCAATTTATCAATCCATAATATCCCATGAATATGATTTGGCATGACCACCATTTCGTCCAATCGAATAAATGAAAAATGTTGTGGAATTTCGTCCCAATATTTTTGGGCATTTTCCCCAATCGCGTTAAAAAACATTTTACCGTCCACAATTTCACCAAAAAAATGTTCACGGTTTTTGGTGACAATGGTGATGAAATATGCCCCTTCTGATGAATAATCATATCCTTTCAGGCGGATGGATTCGATACGGTATTTGTTTAAATATTTTTTAGCCATGATCTGTGACAAATTTGGGGAATTTGACCTAAGGTTCAGGAATCCATACCCGAATTGACCTTATTATTATAAATTTATAAAAAATAAATATAATAAAAAAAACAGAACTTTTATAATATCGAAATGACATCAGGTAGCAATTGCCTTATGTATAATAGGGATGTTATAACAAATGAATACTTGATGGAATTAAAAAAATAGTAATTTGAGCGCACAAGGCTTCAGGCCTTACACCACTTCTGCATACAGATCAAAATCAGCAGCTTCTGTGACTTTAACCGTTGCAAACTCCCCTGTTTTAAGGTAGGTTTTAGAAGCATCTATGAGAACTTCATTATCCACGTCGGGAGAATCAAATTCCGTGCGTCCGACAAAGTATTCACCTTCTTTACGGTCAATCACAACCTTGAAGGTTTCACCAATTTTGGCTTGGTTCAATTCCCATGAGATTTGAGATTGAATTTCCATAATTTCGTTGGCACGAGCCATTTTTACCTCTTCTGGCACATCATCCTCTAAATTAAAGGCATGTGTGTTTTCTTCGTGTGAATAGGTGAAACAACCTAAACGCTCAAAACGCATGGCTTCTACCCACGCTTTTAAGGTTTGATAATCTTCTTCTGTTTCGCCTGGATATCCTACGATCAAAGTGGTTCTGATGGTCATTTCTGGGACAGCCGCTCTAAAGTCTTTGAGGAGCTTGGTTGTTTTTACTTGGGTAGTTCCACGACGCATACTCTTCAGAATCTTATCTGAAATATGCTGTAATGGAATATCAATATAGTTACAGATTTTTGGCTCGCGTTTCATCACATCCAACACATCCATCGGGAATCCTGTTGGAAAAGCATAATGCAAACGAATCCATTCGATGCCTTCTACCTTTACTAACGCTTCTAAAAGCTCGGCAAGATTTCGTTTTTTATAGATATCTAATCCGTAATATGTTAAATCTTGAGCAATCAACACCAACTCTTTAACGCCGTTGGCTGCTAATTTTTCAGCTTCTATGACTAAATTTTCAATGGGTGTCGATTTGTGTTTTCCACGCATCAACGGAATGGCACAAAAACTACATGGGCGGTCGCAGCCTTCTGCAATTTTTAAATAGGCATAATTTTTTGGCGTCGTTGTGAGACGTTCTCCAATCAATTCGTGTTTATAATCAGCTCCTAATGCTTTGAGTAATTGTGGTAATTCAGTCGTACCAAAATACTGATCGACATTGGGAATTTCTTTTTGTAAATCTGGCTTGTAACGCTCACTTAAACAACCCGTAACAAAGACTTTATCAACCTCGCCATCTTCTTTTTTCTTCATGTAATCCAAGATGGTATTGACACTTTCTTCTTTGGCGTTATTAATAAACCCACAGGTGTTAATCACCACAATATTACCTTCTTCTTCATGGACAACTTCTTTTCCACTGGCTTTGAGTTGCCCCATTAACACTTCACTATCATAGACGTTTTTACTACATCCTAAAGTGATGACGTTAATTTTATTTTTTTTAAGTGTTTTGGTTCTCATGAAGGAATATTAAGTACTGTGATTTATTTGAAAAAAGAATCTACAAATTCAAATTTATTAAAAACTTGAAGGTCTTCTAAACCTTCTCCAACGCCAATATATCTGACAGGAATTTGAAACTCGTCGCTAATTCCGATGACAACGCCTCCTTTGGCGGTTCCATCTAATTTGGTAATCGCTAAGGCTGTTACTTCCGTAGAAGCGGTAAATTGTTTGGCTTGTTCAAAAGCATTTTGTCCCGTAGAACCATCAAGAACCAACAAGACTTCATGTGGAGAATGGTCCACGACTTTTTGCATGACGCGTTTGACTTTGGTTAATTCGTTCATCAAATTAACTTTGTTGTGCAAGCGACCTGCCGTATCAATAATAACAACATCGGCATTGGAAGTCACCGCACTTTGTAAGGTGTCAAACGCTACAGAGGCAGGATCACTCCCCATGGATTGTTTTATAATTGGAACACCCACACGATCGGCCCAAACTTGTAGTTGATCGATCGCAGCAGCTCTAAAAGTATCGGCAGCGCCTAAGACGACATTTAAGCCTTGTTTTTTAAGTTGATAGGCAAGTTTGCCAATGGTAGTAGTTTTGCCAGCTCCGTTCACTCCAACCACCATAATTACGTATGGCTTCTGTGTTTGTGGAACAGAAAATTCGGTTTCTTCTCCAGAATTTGTTTCGGATAATAGTCCTGCTATTTCTTCTCTTAAAATAAGATTTAAAGCTTCGGTGCCAACATATTTGTCTTTGGAAACGCGCGCCTCAATACGCTCAATGATTTTTAAAGTGGTATTCACACCCACATCACTCGTGACAAGAACTTCTTCTAAGTCATCTAATACATCTGCATCAACTTTAGATTTTCCAACAACGACTTTGCTTAGCTTATCAAAAAAAGTAGTTTTAGATTTCTCTAAACCCTTATCAAGCGTGGCTTTTTTATCGGAAGAAAATATGTTTTTAAAAAAACTCATAAGTCAACTATTTATCTATTTACAAAAATAGCATTAAATGCGAGGAAACTAAAAAATAAAAGCCGCTTTGTGATAAAGCAGCTTTAAATAGGATACTGTAGAAATGTTATTATTTCTTACTTAAGAACTCATTTACTTTTTCAGGTGTCATGATAGATTCTACAAATGTGTAAGCTCCAGATTTTTCTGACTTAACCATTTTGATCGCTTTCGTTAGACGTTTTGATCCTGTTTGTAATGATGCTACTGATTTCTTTGCCATGATTCAAATGTGTTACATTTGAAATTTTACTTATGTAAAATCTCTAATTATTTAATTTCTTTATGAACCGTCATTTTTTTAAGGATAGGATTAAATTTCTTAATCTCCATACGATCCGGTGTATTCTTCTTGTTCTTAGTTGTAATGTATCTAGAAGTTCCTGGTTTTCCAGACTCTTTGTGCTCAGTGCACTCTAATATTACTTGAACTCTATTTCCTCTTTTTGCCATTTTACAGTGCTTTTAACGTTGGTTTATTTTAAAAAACCTTTAGACTTTGCTCCTTTGATTGCTGCGTAAATACCAATTTTATTGATAGTTTTCAAGGCTGCAGTAGAAACCTTTAATGTTACCCAGTTATCTTCTTCTGGAATGTAAAAACGCTTTTTGATTAAATTTACATTAAATCTACGTTTAGTTCTATTTAAGGCATGAGATACATTGTTTCCAAACATTGCTCTTTTACCCGTAAGTTCACAAATTCTTGACATTTTTCTTAACTTTAATTGTTTTGTTGTTTCAAAACGAGGTGCAAAAATACGAATTCTTTAGAAGTACGCAAACTTTATTTTATCATTTTTTAAAAATTTCTTTTTGAAACAAAGTAAAGGCCATAGTAACCGCTTTTTGAACGACCCTAAGTCGTTGTTTCCCAAAGTTAAACTCCTGTGAAAATACACCATCTGGCGTCGCAATTGCAATACAAACAGTTCCAATTTCTGCTTCCGAATCGCCTTTGGACGGGCCTGCATTACCCGTTGTTGCGATTCCATAGTCGGAATTAAACACCGTTTTTACATTTTGAGCCATCGCTTCCGCGACTTCAGAGCTGACCACAGAGTGTTTTGCAATCAATTTCGGATCTACTTTTAAAACCTCTGTTTTTATTTCCGTTGCATAGGCGACAATGCCTCCTTTAAAATAGGCAGACGCGCCGTCATAAGCCGTAATGTTTTCTGCTATTTTACCTCCCGTACAACTTTCGGCGATTGAAAGGGTTTTTCCTAATTTCACCAATTGATTTCCGATGATTTGCTCAATTGAGGATTGTTCTTCAAACCCTACAAAGATGTCATTAATCAGAGGCAATAAGGCTTCAATTTGTGCATCAACTCCATCGGTGATCGCCACTTTATCAAACCCTGTTGAAGACAGTCGCAAGCGGACTCTACCAAGATTTGGTAAGTATGCAAGCTTTATAGATTCTGGCAAGGCAGTTTCCCAATCCTTAATCCGTTCGGCAATGACGCTCTCCCCTAGCCCGTACGTTAAAAGTGTTTTGTGCAAGATATAAGGACGTTCAAATTTTTCGGAGATTCGTGGCAAGACCTCATCATTCATCAGACCTTTCATTTCGTAAGGCACTCCCGGTAAGGATATGAATATTGTGTTGTTTTTTTCGAGCCACATGCCGGGGGCACTCCCCGATTTATTCATTAAGGCCGTCGCTTTGGAAAGCACCAATGATTGATCTATATTTACCTGAAGCAAGGGTTGTTTGACAAAGTTCTTCCACAGATATTTTATGTTGTCCATAACTGCTTCATCATAGACCAAAGTGTCTTCAAAGTACTGCGCCAAGGTTGTTTTGGTAATGTCATCTTTTGTGGGGCCTAACCCTCCTGTAATAATGACAATATCAACATTGGCTTCAGCAGCTTCAAATGCTTTTAATATATGCGTTTTATCATCTTGAACTGAAGTGATTTGATAGACGGAGACGCCTATATTATTTAATTCTTTCGCTATAAATGCAGAATTGGTATCCACTATTTGACCAATTAGAATTTCATCGCCAATCGTAATTATTTCTGCTTTCATTTCTTATTTAACTTTAATTGAAAAGAATTCTTCTTCTCCAATAAATCCCTTTAAAGAATCATTGGGTTGCACACGGCTGACTCCTGAAGGGGTGCCTGTAAAGATAATATCTCCAATCTTTAAAGTGAAAAACTGGGATACATACGCAATGATCTCGTCAATATTCCACAACATATCGCTGGTTGTGGCGGACTGTACAATTTCATCATTTTTATGAAGACTAAACGGAAGGTCGTTCAGATTCTCGAAGTTTGATTTTGACACCCACTTCCCAACAACTGCAGCCCCGTCAAAGGCTTTCGCTTTTTCCCAAGGCAAGCCTTGTTCTTTAAGTTTCTGCTGAAGGTCACGTGCTGTAAAATCAATTCCTAAACCAATTTGTTCGTAGTATTTATGGGCGAATTTTGAATCGATATGTTTGCCAACTCGATTTATTTTGACCAATACCTCCACTTCATGATGCACCTCATCAGAGAAGTCTGGAATAAAAAAGGGTTGTTTTTTTAGAAGGATCGCAGTATCAGGTTTCAAAAAGATCACCGGTTCTGTGGGTTTTTCGTTTTTGAGTTCTGAGATGTGTTGCGCATAATTACGCCCAATACAAATGAGTTTCATCTATTGCAATTTATTGTTGAATGCACGCAACTTAATAGCTGTTAACACCTTTTTGGTGTAAAGTGGAAAATCTGCTGAAAGCAACCAACCAAAATACCCTGGTTCTTTTTCGAGAATTTCAGTTACTTTTTTACCGTTGTGTTTCCCGAAAGAGAAACACTCATCGCCCTCTTTATCATAGGCAATAAAACCAGCGAAATCCGCAAGTTTTTTGCGAGAGCTGAAATCTGCTAAAAAAGTTGTGTCATTTTCTAAATCTTCGTAGCGGTCTAACTGTGCTTTTAAAACCTCATAAGTCGCCATGGTGTCGGCTTCTGCACTGTGTGCATCTTCGAGGCTTCGGTCGCAATAAAACTTAAATGCAGCTGTCAGGGTGCGTTGTTCCATTTTATGAAAAATAGTTTGCACATCTACCGACTGTCGGTTTTTCATATCAAAGTCGATGCCTGCTCTTAGCATTTCTTCTGCTAATAAGGGAATGTCAAAACGGTTGGAATTAAAGCCTCCTAAATCAGAATCTTTAATCCATGTATTAATTTCTTTTGCAAGTTCATTGAATGTAGGTTCATTGGCCACCTTTTCGTTGGTGATGCCATGGACGGCTATGACTACTGCAGGAATTGGCATCTCTGGATTTACTAACCAGGTTTTCTTTTCTTCAGTACCATTTGGATTTACTTTTAAGATCGAAATTTCTACGATTCGATCTTTGGTAATACTGATTCCTGTTGTTTCTAAATCGAAAAAACAAATGGGTTTACTTAGGTTTAATTGCATAATTATAGTGTTCTATTATCGTCCCATGCTTCTAGGTATTCTTTGACTGTCTTTAAGAATTGACCGCCTAAGGCTCCGTTCACAACTCTGTGATCGTAGGAATGTGACAAAAACATACGTTGTCTAATTCCGATAAAATCGCCTTCGCTGGTTTCAATTACGGCGGGTACTTTTCGAATGGCACCAAGTGCTAAAATTCCAACTTGTGGCTGGTTGATAATGGGTGTTCCCATAATACTTCCAAATCCTCCAACATTGGTCACTGTATAAGTTCCATCTTGAATATCATCTGGTTTGAGCTGATTGGTACGTGCGCGAAGTGCTAAATCATTCACGCGATTCGTCATCCCAATAAGGTTTAATTGATCTGCATTTTTGATGACTGGCACAATTAAATTGCCATCTGCCAAGGCTGCAGCCATTCCGATATTGATATTTTTTCGCTTGATTATTTTACCGTCTTGAACGGAAATGTTAAGCATTGGATGCACGGTTAGCGCATGCGCAACAGCCTCCAGAAATATAGGTGTAAACGTAATATTTTGCCCTTCTCGAGCTTTAAAAGCATCTTTAATTCGCAGTCTCCAATTCCATATTTTAGTAACATCTACTTCGATAAAAGACTGTACATGTGCCGAGGTCTGAATGGAATCGGTCATGTGTTTAGATACCAGTTTCCCCATGCGAGACATTTCAATAATTTCATCTTCTCCACTACTCACTACAGGACTTGCTGCAGATGGGCTCGGCGTTGTTGATACGCTAGGTGCGATGGACACGCTTGGTGCTTTTACTTCAACTGGAGCAGCTTGAGATTTATTTGTTAAGTAAGATAGAATGTCATTTTTGGTGACTCTGCCTTCTTTACCAGAGCCTTTGATGGCGTCTAGTTCCTGTTGAGAAATGCCTTCTTTTTTAGCTATATTTTTAACTAATGGCGAATAAAAACGTGCGTCATTAGAACTGATCGTGCTTATTGTTTCTTGAACCTTTGCAATTGAAGACTCTAATTGTTCCACTGCTTCGGGCTCAGTATCCACTGCAACTTCTGGGGTTGAAACAACACTCACTGGAGCGTCAGATTCTGTTTCTATAATGGCGATGGTTTGCCCTACTTCGACAATGGCATCTACTTCAAATAGCTTTTGAATTAAAATTCCTTCAACTTCACTCGGCACTTCACTGTCGACCTTATCCGTTGCAATTTCTAAGACTGCTTCGTCGGCTTCGATCTTTTCTCCAACGTCTTTTAGCCAAGCGGTTAGCGTGGCTTCGGCTACACTCTCACCCATTTTGGGTAATTTAAGTTCAAATTTTGCCATAGTTTAATGCGAATAGGTAAATTAATATAGACTACAAAATTAACTAAAATAGATGGAATTATTAAGAAATATCAGAATTGTATTACGTCCCCTACACTATCCGCCGAATTACTCCCTAGTATATAGTTGCAATTTTTGGGTTGAATTTTAAAAATAGACTGTTTTGTTTTAGAATCCTGCATCTGATCGATAATCGATTTAAATGATAAACTCGAGGCATCCAAAATTATTTCAAAGTTGGAATCAATTTCATCAACTGAAGAGATGATTTCTGGGTTCAACTTTTTAACTAATTGAGCCTCTGGATTGGTTGAAACTAAAACATGCTTATACTTGAATTCTGGTTGATGTTGTTTGAATGGCTTAATGAGAGTAAATAGTTTAATTCCAAAAAAGACACCTAAATCAAACAGCACATTGGATTTAAAATGTTTTCTATAGAATATCTGCATGGCACCATAAAAACGTTTGAAATAAATGGCGTTCCTTCGCGTACTTTCTCCCTTATAATGGATCACTGTAGTGCTTCCATAATAATAGTTGTCATATCCTTTTTTAAGCGATTTAAAAGAAAAATCGATGTCTTCTCCATACATGAAATAATCTTCATCGAAGCCCCCTAAAGAATTGTAAAGTGAACGCTTTAATACCATAAAAGCACCGACTAAAATTTCTACTTTTGCAGTGTCATATTCCGTAATATGATTGGCATAATAGTGTTCAGAATTCCCTAATACTTTTTTAATCGCAATATCAACGAGTGGTATATTTCGTTTGCTTTCTGGAAGATATTTCCCAGAACCATCTATCAATCGACAGCCTATAATTCCTAAATTTGTTTGTTTTTCTGCAAAACCGAGAATGGATTCAAAGGTGTCTTCTGCAACGACGGTATCTGGATTTAGAATACAGACATACTCGCCTTTTGCGACTTGAACGGCTTGATTATTGGCTTTTGAAAATCCTACATTGGAGTTGTTTTGTATTAAAATTACCGAAGGAAATTTTTCTTTCACCATGGCACAACTACCGTCCTTAGAATCATTGTCTATGACAATAATTTCTGAAGGAATATTCTCTAAAGAAGCCTCTACACTTTGTAAGCATAGCTCTAGAAAGTAGCGAACATTGTAATTTAGAATGACAACTGATAGTTTCAAGAATAATTAGGATTTAAGAGAGAGTTCAAAAGGAATTCTATTGGTGATGCTTCGTCCAAGCGTGACTTCGTCTGCATATTCTAATTCGTCTCCAACAGAGATTCCGCGGGCGATGGTAGAGATGACGACTTCTGTATCTTGAATTTGTTTAAATATATAAAAATTAGTGGTATCGCCTTCCATCGTTGAGCTTAACGCAAAAATGAGCTCCTTAGTATTTCCCAAGCGAACTTTTTCAATTAAACTGTTAATTTTTAAATCGTGAGGCCCTACTCCATCCATGGGGGAAATTTTACCACCCAATACATGATAGACCCCTCTATAGGAGGAAGTACTCTCAATAGCCATGACATCTCTGATGTCTTCCACCACACACACCACGTCTTGTTGACGGTTGGTGTTGATGCAAATTTCACACAATTCGGAGTCACTAATATTGTGACAGTTTTTACAAAAATTAATGTTTTGGCGCATCTTCTGCAAGGCTTCCGTCAGATGAAGCGTTTGCGACTCTGGCTGACGCATCAAATGAAGCACAAGCCGTAAAGCCGTTCGGCGTCCGATACCAGGCAATTGCGCAACTTCATCCACAGCGCTTTGTAATAATTTAGAAGAAAATTCCATGACACAAATTTAGATAAAATTAAACGAATTTATGTCATGAAATCAAACATCTCTAAACACTGAAAACAGTGCTTAGTTTATAATTAATTTTTTAGTGATTTCCTTATTTAATGTATTCACTTTTAAGAAGTACAGTCCTTGTGGAGCCTGTAATTCTATTTCAGGATTTTGGGATAGATCCCTGTTTTTCTCATAAAAAACCAACTTCCCTAGGGGATCATAAATTTTGATGGTCACTAGATCGTTTAATTTCCAATTCAATTTAAAAGTTCCCGTTGTTGGGTTTGGTGACACGATCAAATCTGAGATTTGTAAATCATTCACGCCCAAGGCTGCAGGATTGAACAAATCAACTCGCCAAAGCCCTCTTCCGTAGGTCGCCGCATATAGTTTGTTATCAGCCGTATTTACCTCAAGCTCATTGACTTGAACATTTGGCAAATCAGTACTGTAAGATGTCCAGGTGGTTTCATTAGCTCTCAAATAATAAATCCCATAATTCATCCCTAAGTATAGTATATCTTCACCATACGTTATATCCCAAACCAATGCCAAGGCACTAAAACTAGGTAAGTCATGCGTTGTAACACTCCAATTTTGACCGCCATCACTAGAAATATAGACTTTATCTGATGAATTTGTCGCAATGGCTAGTTTATTTGAATCTGTTGGATGAATGGCAATCGAATTAATATCTCCAGAAAACCCTGTCAGTTGCGCCCAATCTCCATTGGAACCACCACTGGTCGTCTTGTAAAGATTACTCCCAAAGGCAGCATACATGGTATCGCTATCAGAAGGTGCTATTTTTAGGTGGTTTGCAGTGCTTCCAAAATCTTGTGAGATAGAAGTCCAAGTATCTCCTCCATCAAGGGATTCATATATTTCACGGTATCCAGAGTATAGTGTCGCAGCAACATTAGGATCCTGCTCAAAAGGGGTCACCCAACTACCATCGGCACCATCAACATCATCAAAATATCCATGGTTGATCCAATTTATACTAACTCCTTGATCATATGATTTATATAGAGTCCCATATTGAGAAGTTCCGTACAAAACATTTGGATCTGAATGATCGATAAACGTTTCCATCCCATCAGCACCTAACCAATCATACCAAACACCGTCTGCTCTATAAACCGAGGCTCCATTGTCTTGTGAGCCTCCAGAAACAATAACTGGATTTGTTTGACTAATTCCAATTTTATAAAATTGACGTATCCCCAAACCAGCTGTTAAATCGGTATAATAAGTACTGCTGACATTCGTTGAGTCATTGGCTACAAAAATGCCGCCATCACTACCCACATATATTTTGTCATTATGATAGATCATAAGATCAATATCGGCATGGCAATAGCCTATGTTTTCATTTGCTGCAGTACCTGGTTGCCATTGAGAGGTCACCGTAAAATCCGTACCACCATTCGTTGATCTCCATGAAAGAACACCAGCAATATGAACGTCATTTACATCAGATGGATTGACGATGATATCCATATCTCTTGGGGCTTGCCCTTTATCATCACTTGCATCTGATGTATAACCGAAATAATTTTTTCCGGCATGGTCTAATTCAGTAAAATTAGCACCACCATCGGTTGATTTATAAAACCCTCCAAATATGCGGCCAGCAGCTTCGAGTACATACACAACCTCAGGATTGTTTGCAGAAACGCCAATCATTTTTGGACCACTTAGGAAATTATCTTGATTTGCACCCGCTTCAAAATCATCAAAATAAACAACTCCTTGTGTTGGACTTTCTACAGAAATATCATCTAATGTGACTTCGCTGGCATAGTAGGAATGCCCTTCAAAAGCTATATAATAGTCTCCAGATGGATCTGGTAAAGGAATTGAAACGTCCTCCCATGCTGAAACTTCAGCTGGTATAGTTGCAAGCAGCGTCCATGGCTCGGAAACTCCTGTTTTATAAAATATTTTAAAAGGATTAGCAGGATTCTGAGGATATCGAATGTTTACATTTGTAAAAGAAAATTTTAATGTTGAATCTGAAATCCCGCTAAGATCGATTGCAGGTGTAATTAATTTTGTAATCGAATTTGATGCAGAAAACAGTGTTAAAATTGCTAACTTTGAACCGCTTTTAGCAGTCACTGAACTATTATGGTTAGATTCAGCTATGGCCCAATCTGTAGCCTCAGATACATATTCTTGACTCCAAGAAACTAAAGGATCAAAAGCATTATTGATAATCTCAAAACTTTGACCACCATCCGTAGATTTAAAAAATGAATTTCCTGATGCATAAATTGTATTGGTGTCCCCTGGCTTAAATTCTACATCAAAGCCTGTAGTAGACTCTGGATGAATTAATGCCCATGTTTGACCAGCATCAACTGATTTATATATCCCATCAAACTCCCCAGAACAAAACATTTTATTGGTGTTTGTAGGGTCAATCAAAATTTTATTAATTCTTCCATTTCCAGTATCTGCTAGTAGGTTCCAAGTGGCACCTGCATCTGTAGATTTATAAATTACGCCATAGGAAGTCCCCCAGAAATAGGTGTTTGAATCGGTGGGGTGTATTGTCAATGCATACACCACAATATTAGAGAGATTATCTGTTAATGCAGTCCAGGTTGTAGTACCATCAGTTGTTTTCCAAACACCTCCCCCTGGAGATCCAATAATGATATGATCTTCATTAGTGGGATCAATGGCTATACTGGTAATTCTTCCAACTCCTGGATTCCATCCCGAAGTTTGGTTCCAATAGGATGGCCCTAATTGTTCCCAGTTAGAAACCATACTCATGCGCCCTAATTGCGCCTCGCTGTTTTTGTAAGAATTGTACCGCTCTAACTCGTTATAGTAAAACGAAGGCGACTTTAAAAGTCCATTGTCATCTTGCATACGAATCGCATCATACTCCCAACGTTTAAAACTTTTGTAGCCAGTTCCTCTGCCTTTATCTCTGTTTTCAAAATGGGCTTCTGCAGCATTTTGAACTTCTAAAACTGTATATTGGTTTGAGTTCATCATCTCAAGATAGTCTTGAGCTTCGATAGATAAAAATGACAATAGGAAAACCCCTAAAATAAAGGTTGATTTTTTCATAATAAAGTTATAATTGGTTAACTTCGAAAAGTAATCTAATTTACTTCAACACATGAGTTCCTTTTTAATTTTAACGCTCCTTTTAGGTTATTTTTTAGTTTTAATTCTGATTTCTTACTTAACGGGGAAAAACGATTCTAATGTCGATTTTTTTAAAGCGGGCAAACAATCGCCTTGGTATCTCGTCGCATTTGGAATGATTGGCGCATCGTTGTCGGGAGTTACTTTTATTTCGGTTCCAGGTTGGGTAGAAGCGTCTCAGTTTAGTTATTTTCAGCTTGTTTTAGGCTATATGGTTGGTTATGTGGTGGTCGCTTTTGTGCTACTTCCTGTCTATTATAAATTAAATTTAACGTCCATTTACGAGTATCTTTTTCAACGCTTTGGATTTGTAAGTCATAAAACAGGTGCCTTTTTCTTTTTTGTATCAAGAGTTTTAGGCGCTGCATTTCGACTGTATTTAGTGGCGATTGTGTTACAGCAATTTGTATTTAACGAATGGAATGTTCCTTTCGAAGTCACCGTTATTATTTCAATTTTATTGATCTGGATTTATACCTTCAGAGGCGGTATAAAAACCATTGTTTGGACGGATACGCTTCAAACCTTGTTTATGATTACTGCGGTGGTATTGTCCATTTATTTCATCACCGATAGTTTGGGTTGGAGTTTCTCTGAGTTTCTAGCCTCTGACGAATTAAAGTCCTACAGTACTGTTTTTAATACGGACAGCATTTTGGACAAAAATTACTTTCTAAAATCCTTTTTTGGCGGTCTGTTTATCACCATTTGTATGACTGGATTGGATCAGGATATGATGCAAAAAAACTTGACGTGCAAATCGCTTAAAGACGCTCAGAAAAACATGCTTTCGTTCAGTGTTGTGCTTACTTTCGTGACCTTTTTATTCATGCTCTTGGGAGCGCTTTTGTTTATTTATGCCGAGCAAAATAATATTGCGATTCCGTTGTTAGATGGCAAACCCAAAACAGATTTATTATTCCCAGAAATAGCCCTCAATAGCGGCTTGGGAATTACGTTAGGCATCACGTTTATTCTTGGATTGATAGCTGCGGCCTACAGCAGCGCCGATAGTGCCCTGACTTCTTTGACGACCTCATTTTGTGTGGATATTTTGGATATGAAAGACAAAACGGAACAAGAACAAAAATCAATTCGTAAAAAAACACATATCGGAATGAGTGTACTTTTGGTGGTGGTCATCATCGCGTTCAAATACATTCTAAATTCCAATGTGATTAACAGCCTTTTAACCGTTGCGGGTTATACCTACGGCCCACTTTTAGGATTGTTTGCTTTTGGAATCTTTACAAATTATAAGATAAAAGATCGGTATGTATGGATGGTCGCCTTGGCTTCGGTTGCAATTGTGTTTATGCTTGGAAACATACCTTCGGACTACTTAGGTGGCTACGTGATTGGCTACGAACTTCTGCCTTTGAACGGCTTCTTTACTTTTCTAGGACTAATACTGATTCGGCGTAAATAACTTCAATTGTAAAAGGCGACTTCCTATGGGATAGCCGCCTTTATTATTTAAAATGTTATAGTAGTTATTGGTGTCTATTTTACAATCAATTTTTTAGTGATTTCGCTATTCGCAGTGTTTACTTTTAAAAAGTACAATCCTTTAGGAGCCCTTAATTCGATTTCAGGGTTTCGTGATAAATCTCTATTTTTTTCATAAAAGACCAACTTTCCTAGGGGGTCATAAATTTTTACAGTCACTAGTTTGTTTAATTTCCAGTCCAGTTTAAACACTCCATTTGAGGGGTTTGGCGAGACTTCTAAACCTGAGATATCGAATGCGTCCAATCCAAATACGCCTGCAGGGTTGTACAATTCAACACTCCAAAGTCCACGTCCATAAGTGGCTGCATATATTTTTTTGTCAGCAGAGTTTATCTCGAGCTCATTTACCCTAACATTTGGCAATCCTGTGTTATAAGGCGTCCAAGAGGTTGTATTCGCTCTCAGGTAATAAATTCCGTAATTCATTCCTACATATAAAACATCTTCATTATAAGTAGTATCCCACACAAGCGCAAGTGCAGCAAAATTTGGAAGATCGTAAAGCATTGAGCTCCATGTTGCACCGCCATCAGTAGAAACATAAATCTTATCGGATGAATTTGTCGCAATGGCTAGTTTGTTTGGATTTGTAGGATGAATGGCAATTGAATTAATTTCTCCAGAAAATCCTGACAATGACGGCCAATCAGCAAATAAACCCCCTCCGCCTGTTGTTGTTTTAAAAAGACTGGATCCAAACGAAGCATATATCGTATTACTTTCTGAAGGTGCAATCTTCAAATGGTCTGCATTGATGCCAAAGTTTTGTGAAATAGAACTCCAGTTCTGACCTCCGTCAGTAGATTTATATATTTGATTATACCCCGAATAAACAGTATTGGAGACATTCGTATCTTGCTCAAAAGGGGTAACCCAATTACCTGTCTTGTTATCAGGAGATTGAAGAAAAATAGCACTTTGTCCTTGATTGGTGGATTTATATAACCTTCCACCTTGTGAAGTGCCATACAAAATATTCGGGTCTGTATGATCGACAAAAGATTCCATACCATCCGCACCCAACCAATCGGCCCAAGTTTTATCTGCTCTGTAAACAGAAGTCCCATTGTCTTGAGCACCGCCAGTAACAACGACAGGATTTGTTTGACTAATTCCTATTCTATAAAACTGACGAATTCCCAAACCAGAAGTTAAATCGGTGTAATAAGTGCTACTAACATTCAGCGGATCTTTGGCTACAAAAATACCACCATCACTTCCTATATACAGCTTATTGTTCTGATAAATCATAATATCAATATCGGCATGGCAATAGCCGATATTTTCACCTGCTGCAGTCCCTGGTTGCCATTGAGATGTAACACTAAAACTTACACCCCCATCAGTGGAACGCCAAGATAGGATCCCAGCAATATGAACATCATTTGCATCGTTTGGATTTACAACAATATCCATATCTCTCGGTGCTTGACCACTATTATCATCTGCATCCGAACTGTAACCAAAATAATTTTTACCTGTGTGATCTAATTTATTGAAATTTAAGCCGCTATCGGTGGACTTGTGAAATCCTCCAAAAGCACCACCAGAAGCCTCAAGCAAATAGACAACTTCAGGATTTGCAGCAGAAACACCAATCATTTTTGCATCAAAGTTAAAGTCATTAGCCCCTGAAATAAAGTTGTTATTTATTTTTGAAAAGGATTGACCAGAATCTGTGGACTTGAAAAAACCATTTCCTGATACATAAACAACACTGAGGTCTCCAGGTTTAAATTCTACATCATAACCCGTGGTAGATTGAGAGTGAATTAAACTCCAATTGACGCCTCCATTGGTAGATTTATAGACGCCATCATATCGGCTAGAACAAAACATTATACTTGTATCAGATGGGTTAATTAAAATCTTATTGACAACGCCATTTCCTGTATCCGCTAATTGATTCCAAGTTGCACCAGCATCCGTTGATTTAAAAATGACACCAGAAGAACTTCCCCAATAATAAATATTAGAATTAACAGGGTCTATAGTCAATGAATACACAAAAATATTTGAGAGGTTGTCGGTGAGTGCCGACCAATTAGTTCCCCCATCAACCGTTTTCCAAACACCGCCTCCTGGCGATCCAACAATAATATGATTGGCATTATTTGGGTCAATAGAGATGCTTGTAATTCTTCCAACCCCTGGGTTCCATCCAGACGTTTGATTCCAAGATGTGGGGCCTAATTGTTCCCAATTTGCAACCAGACTTGTCTGACTTGAGGGTGTAGCATTGTTGATCTCTGAGTTGTACCGTTCTAACTCATTAATATAAAATGAAGACGATTTCAAAAGTCCATTTTCGTCTTGCATACGAATGGCATTGTATTCCCAACGCTTAAAAGTTTTGTACCCAGAACCCCTATCGGTGCCTTTGATTTCAAAATACTCTTCAGCTTTATTCTGAATTTCCTGAACTGTAAATTCTTCTGAATTAATCATTTCAAGATAATCCTGAGATTCGGCATATAAAAATGATACTAAATAGGTAAGTAAAATAAGAGTAGGCTTATTCATAATAATAAAAGATTAAAGATTAAGGACTTACAATGTAGTGAAAAATAATTAGAACACAGATTCAACTATATTTAACGCCTACTTAACACGAATTTAATTTAATACTGATTTGTAGAAAGCAACACTAATGTACAGGCTACTTCATAATTTATAGAGGCTTCATTTAAAAGTTTATAAAATTCAGGGTTTTCAGTGCCAGGATTAAAGATCACGCGAGTGGGATTTAAATCCAAAATATAATCATAATAAGCTTCTTGACGTTTTGGGTTCAAATACAAAGTGACTGTATGAATGTTTTGATATGACTGTAATTCCGTAGCGATCTCAATGCCACAAACTGTGCCTTTTTTCATTCCAAAAGCCTTGACTTCTATGGCATTTTCACACAAGCGAAGTATTGCCATATTGGAGTAACGATCCGATTTTAAAGAAGCGCCGAGAACGAGTGTGTTTTTTTTGGACATGGAATCAGTTAAATGTTAATTAAAAATAAAAGAGTAACAATATTAATTATCTATCGTCTAATCTACAATAGACTATTAATTTTATCCCCAAATAAATGAAAAATCTCGCAGTATTACTTACTTTTTTAATGTTTTCCAATTTAGCTCTTTATGCTCACGACCCTTTAGACAAAGGCACTGTTAGCGGGCGTGTGATCGATTCTGAATCAAACGAAACCCTTCCCTATGTGAATATCATCATCAAATCTCCGTTAGGTGAACTCATTACAGGTGGAATTACAGATCAGGATGGAGTTTTTGAAATCTCAAATATTAAAGAAACTACATTTATAGTCTCCGTTCAGTACATTGGCTATAAGACTTTGAACAAAGATGTCACACTGAATCGTGGCACAAAAAAACTCGATTTAGGAACTCTTGTCTTAGAAGAAGACAATACAGCTCTTGACGAAGTTACGGTCATCGCAGAAACTTCTAGCATTCAACAAAAAGTAGACCGAAAGGTCATCACTATTGGAAAAGATTTAGCGGCTAGCGGAACGGCCTCCGAACTTATGGTCGGTATTCCCTCTGTGAGTGTAGATCCTCAAACTGGAGACATTAGTTTAAGAGGAAATTCAAATGTAAGAGTGATGGTTGATGGAAAATTATCCAACATTCCAACGGCACAATTATTAAAGCAAATTCCGTCAACAGCTATTAAATCTGTTGAACTTATTACCAATCCCTCTGCCAAGTATAACCCTGAAGGCATGAGTGGGCTAATCAATATTATATTACACAAGAATACGATGCTCGGGTTTAATGGTAATTTCAGCATGGGGCTTTCCTATGAAAAGTCTGCTAAATTCAACAGTGCCTTAACCACTAATTACCGAAACGGCAAGTTCAATGTTTATGCTAATTACAGCAATAATATCTCCGAAAACAGAAACCACGGTGTAATCCAAAGGCCTGAAAATAATTCCAAACAATTATTTAAATTTAATAATGACAACAAAAATCATTTGATCAAATTTGGAGTGGATTATTACATTAACGATAAGCACACTCTATCTATTTTTACCAATCAAAACAAATCCAACTCAAAAAATAACGGAGAATCGAATGCTATTTACGCAAACAACAATTCGCTTAATCAAACACAGTTGTGGTTGGACAAAGGAGACAACTCCACCAGTCAATACAACTTCGATTATAAAATTAATTTTGATGATGATGGTCATAATATAGAGTTTGAAATAGACCACAATACTTTTGACAGCAACAGCTTTGCAGACTTTTCATATCCTGTAGGCAACAGTACTAATTATATTGACCTTAACAAAACAGATCGGAAACGAACGACCCTAAATCTTGACTATGCGAATGCGCTCAATGAAAACTCAAAAGTAGAATTTGGTTTACAAGCAAACCTTTTCAATTCACTGATAGGATATGCATCCACTGGAGACACTTATGACCTGTCGGGCATGCTCGTCCCTACCCCCAGTTCAGATTTTGAGTATACCCGAAATATTTATTCCCTGTATGGAAATTTTAACAAAAAAATTGACAAATGGTCGTATCAGCTGGGATTGCGATTGGAAAATGTAGCTGTGACCGCCCTAGAGGAAAAAACAAGTCAACCCCTAAATACCACTACTAAAACGCCTTTTTCAAATGACTATTTTGAATTCTATCCGTCCGCATACATTACCTATGCGCCTTCTGAAAAAAACTCCTTTCAAGTCAATTACAGCAGACGAATCGATCGCCCTGGAATTGGGCAAGTTAACCCCATAAAAGAATGGAGTACGCCCTTGATTTCTTCTTACGGAAATACCAATCTTCAACCTCAGTTCACCAATTCTGTGGAGTTTAATTACACTCGAGATTTAGAAGGAGGTAGCATCACTTTTGGAACGTTTTACAGACAAATTTCAAATGAAATTAACAGAGCGTTATTTATTGATCGCTCCGACGTAAATTCGGGACGCTTGATTTTAACACATGATAATTTTAACAATTCTAAGGCTTATGGCGTTGAGTTATCAAGCAGTTATAAACCTACAAAATGGTGGAGTTTGAATGGCAGTTTTGATTTGTATTCTCAAACGCTTAAAGGAATTACGGAACACCTAGAAATTCCTATAGAAACCGCAGTCGTAAGTGATATCATCACTGAAATAAATTCGGTTGATAATATCGCCTGGAATTTTAGAGTTTACAACAGTTTCAAAGTAAGCAAAAAAGTCAACCTAACCGCCTTTGGATTTTATAGAGGCGCAAACTCAAATTTACAGTTTAATGTAAAGCCAATGTATTTTCTAAATATTGGGTCACGTGTTAGTTTTCTTGATGGCAAAGGAAGTGTCAGCCTGAATTACAATGACATACTAAACACCATGAAGTTTGGTTTTGACAGCACGAGACCTTATGTCCAAGAAGGAGAATTTAACTGGGAAAGCAATACGATTTACCTAGGGGTCACCTATCGATTTGGAAGTACTAAATACAGTGCCAAGTCTCGAAAAAACAGAGCCAATGATGAGAAGTCTGGTGGTGGTTTTATGTAACTCTATAAACTACCATTTTATAATCACACTTCCCCAAGTGAATCCACTTCCAAAGGCGGCTAAAACAACCGTGTCGCCTTTTTTGATCTTCCCTTGTTCATGGGCTTCAGATAAGGCAATTGGAATGGAAGCTGCTGTTGTATTTCCGTATTTTTGAATGTTGTTATAAACTTGATCGTCCGACAATCCAAACCGCTTTTGAATAAATTGAGAAATCCGCAAGTTGGCTTGATGTGGGATGAGCATATCAATATCAGAAACTTCTAAATTATTTTTTTGAAGACCTTCACTGATCACTTCACTAAAGCGTTTGATTGCATGTTTAAAAACAAATTGCCCATTCATATAAGGATGGTAACTGAAATCATCGGGATCATTTTCTTTAATAATATCCGTCACCCAACGTGTTCCCATCCCTGGCGCTTCGGTGGCAAGCTCAAGCGCGTGCTTCCCTTCAGAATGTATGTGTGTCGATAGAATCCCTTTTGTCAAATCTTCTTCTCGCGTCAATATAGCAGCACCGGCACCATCGCCAAAAATAACTGAAATACTTCGACCGCGAGTCGATTTGTCAATCCCATGCGATTGCAATTCACTCCCAATCACAAGGATGTTTTTGTACATACCCGTTTTAATAAATTGATCCGCTACAGAAATCGAATACACAAACCCCGAGCATTGCGCCCTGATATCCAAAGCCGCTACCGTATCTATTTCTAAAGCTTCTTGAATTTGCACCCCTGGCCCAGGAAAGTAATAATCGGGACTTAGAGTTGCAAATACAATAAGATCAATGTCTTCTTTTTCAATTCCAGCGTTTGAAATGGCCTTTTTGGCAGCTTCCAAGCCCATTGTAAAAGTCGATTGTCCATCGCCTGGCTTTGCCCAACGACGTTCTTTGATACCTGTGCGTTCTTGAATCCATTCATCCGTGGTGTCCATAATCTTAGACAAATCGTCATTCGTGACAATGTTTTCTGGCACATAATGACCTAAACCTATAATTTTTGAGTTGTACATAGTGTAAGTTTGAGTAAAAGGAGTAACAAATATAAACTAAAATGTCAGTTTGTCACTTTTTAATATTTGGTATTTTTTTTGACTATAGATTTGGATATAACTTAAAAATCAACACAATTATGTCAAAAGGTACGATTAATGTATCCGTAGAAAATATTTTTCCACTGATTAAAAAATTCCTCTATAGCGATCACGAAATCTTTTTACGTGAATTGGTGAGTAATGCCACAGACGCCACTCTAAAACTAAAACACTTGACCAACATTGGCGAAGTGAGTGTGAAGTATGGAACGCCAAAAATCGAAATTAAAATCGATAAAGAAGGCAAAAAACTTCACATCATCGATCAAGGTTTAGGGATGACTTCTGATGAGGTTCAGAAATATATTAACGAAGTTGCTTTTTCTGGCGCCGAAGAATTTTTAGATAAATATAAAGATAAGTTAGACGATTCTGGAATCATCGGTCATTTTGGACTGGGCTTCTACTCTGCCTTTATGGTCGCCGAAAAAGTTGAGATTATCACCAAATCTTTCAAAGACGAACCTGCAGCACACTGGACGTGTGATGGTAGCCCACAATACACGCTTGAAGCTTCTGACAAAACAGAAAGAGGAACAGAAATTATTTTGCACATCGCTGAAGATTCTACTGAATTCCTTGAAGAAAGCCGTATTACGACGCTTTTAAACAAATACAATAAGTTCATGCCGATTCCAATTAAATTTGGAACCAAAGAAGAAAATGATGAAACGCATGAACCTAAAACAACTACGGACAAAGACGGTAAGGAAACAACGGAACCTCAGCGTAAGGTGACGGTTGACAATATCATTAACAACCCAACGCCCGCTTGGATCAAGCAGCCTTCTGAATTAGAAGATCCTGACTATAAAAGTTTTTACCGCGAGTTGTATCCAATGCAGTTTGAAGAGCCTTTATTCAATATTCATTTAAATGTAGATTATCCTTTCAACTTGACAGGGATTTTATACTTCCCAAAAATGGGGAATGACATGAACATGCAAAAGGATAAAATTCAGTTATATCAAAACCAAGTGTTTGTAACGGATAACGTTGAAGGCATTGTTCCTGAATTTTTAACGATGCTAAGAGGAGTGATTGATTCTCCAGACATTCCATTAAACGTATCTCGTTCATACCTTCAAGCAGATGGCGCGGTTAAAAAAATATCGTCTTACATCACTAAAAAAGTGGCAGATAAAATGAAGTCTCTATTCAATTCTAATAGAGAAGATTTTGAAGCGAAATGGAATGACATTAAAATTGTGATTGAATACGGGATGCTTTCCGAAGATAAATTCTTTGAGAAATCAGATGCATTTGCATTGTATCCTTCAGTCGATGGAGCCTATTACACCTATGATGAGCTTTACAATAAAATCAAAGCGAATCAAACGGATAAGGACGATAAATTAGTCATTTTGTATGCTTCTAATAAAGATGCACAACACAGCTATATTGAAGCTGCAAAAACAAAAGGCTATGAAGTGTTATTGTTAGACTCTCCTATTGTGTCTCATTTAATTCAAAAATTAGAAAGTGAAAAGGAAAACACAAGCTTTGTACGTGTTGATTCTGATCATGTTGATAATTTGATTAAAAAGGATGAAGCGACCGTTTCTAAACTGAGTGAAGAAGACAAAACATCGCTTGAAACTATTTTGAAAGAAATTGTTCCTTCAGAAAAATTCATGGTACAACTAGAGGCAATGGACAGCAATTCTGCTCCCTTTATGATTACACAACCTGAGTTTATGCGTCGTATGAAAGAGATGCAACAAACTGGCGGCGGTGGCGGTATGTTTGGAATGGGGAATATGCCTGAAATGCACAACCTTATTGTAAACACCAACTCTGAATTGGTCAGTGAAATTCTAAACACCAAAACAAAGAAAAAACAAGAACGTTTGATCACGCAAAGCTTGGATTTGGCACAATTGTCTCAAGGACTTCTAAAAGGAGAAGCCTTGACCAATTTCATCAACCGTAGCTATGAAATGATAAAATAAGTCTCTTTATATTATTTTGAAAAAATTAAAGCTGTCTGACGACAGCTTTTTTTTTGCTTTAAACTTAAAAAATAAATCTAAAATAGTCTCTGAAATAAAAACTTAGATTAATTTAGAGCAAACTAAGAGCATGTCATTATTTGATTCATCCGAAATTATAAAACTTCCGCTTCAAGATGCTGAAATTGAATACCATCCGCAGTTTTTTGGTTTGGAAGAAGCAAATGCACTGTTTGACGCATTGTATCAACATACTCCATGGATCGAAGAAGACATCAGAGTGTATGGGAAAATTTACAAGCAACCCCGGTTAACTGCTTTTTTTGCCAACAACCAAAAGACCTATGGGTATTCAAACATTTCAATGACACCTCAACCCTTCACCCCGCTTTTGAATGCTATAAAAACAAAGGTTGAAGCAGCCACTCAAACGGAATTCTCATCCTGTTTATTGAATTTATATAGAGATGGACAAGACAGTAATGGCTGGCACGCAGATGATGAAAAAGAGCTGGGAATCAATCCCGTGATTGCCTCTGTGAGTTTGGGTGCTGAACGGGCATTTCATTTGAAACATAAAAAAATAAAAACTTTAAAACATAAACTAAATTTACAAAACGGCAGTTTACTACTCATGAAAAACGAAACGCAACACCACTGGCTACACCAAATACCAAAAACCAAAAAGCCGCTTGACAAACGAATCAACTTGACCTTTAGACTCCTTAAATAATAGCATTATGACCAAACACATCTTTCCTTTCATTTGCCTTTTTATTGGCATGACAACTTTCACTGATGCGCAAAATTTTTCTTCTACTGAAATTACGATCAACCGCTATGTGGATGGCACGCTTTTAGTTCCAGAGTCCGTAGAAAATCCACCATTGGTCATTATTATTGCGGGCTCAGGCCCTACCGACCGAAATGGCAACCAGTCCTTCATGAAAAATAACATGTTAAAGAAACTGGCTGAAAGACTTTCTGAAAATGGAGTCGCAACTTTCAGATACGACAAGCGTGTGGTGAAGCAACTTAAAACAAGAACTTTTGATAAGAACATCCGTTTTGATGATTTTGTAACAGACGCCAAATCGGTGGTCACCCATTTCAAACCTTCTTATGCCTCCATCATCATTGCGGGACACAGTCAAGGAAGCTTAGTAGGACTCTTAGCTACCGAAGCAGGAGTAAATGGTTTTATTTCTTTAGCAGGTGCTGGAAATCCAATCGATCAAATTATTTTAGAACAAATCACCAAAACAGCGCCTTTTTTTACCGACGATACCAAGCGTGTCTTAGAAACCTTAAAAAGCGGAAAAACCACCACAGATTTCCCTCCGGCACTCGCCTCTATATTCAATTTAGAGATTCAGCCATTTATGATGAACTGGATGGAATACAACCCCCAAGAACTTATTGAAGATTTAGAAATCCCTGTACTCCTCATTAATGGCACCAAAGATTTACAGGTGAGCGTAATGGAAGCACAACTCTTAAAAGATCATAAAGCGGATGCTGAGTTAGTTATTATAGAAAACATGAACCACCTTTTATTTGAAATTAATGGCGATGATTTGGTAAACACAAAATCATACAATGAACTAAACCACCCAATCATGTCCCAGGTTATTGAAGTCATGCTCAATTTTATACAAAAAGAAAAAAGCACCATTAAAAAATGATGCTTTTGCCTAACTAACCAACCAAAATATTACTAACAAAATAATATATTAAACCTAATCTCAACTTTCGTGCCAAAACGTTTAGATATAAGCCATTTAACTTAATTTTCACATAATGAAGCAAGGATGCTTTGATTTTTAACACCTATTGGGAAATGATTCATAGCGCCCCTGCTTGCGGCAGGTAGGCACACAAAAAAGCATCATTTAAAAAAATGATGCTTTTAATCACTAACCAACCAAAATATATTACTAAAGATTATGTAATATGTTTACTAGTAAACAAACTTCGTGCCAAAGATTATTTTATTTATATTTGAGTCCTAGAAACTAAAAATTATGATAGATACAACGCCATTATTCACAGACGACACCATTGTTTTTGGTTTACTCATGTCGGCAATTGCTCTGATATTTTACACAGAATCACGTCCAACAGGCTTTTGGCATAAGTTTTATAAAATTGTTCCCGGACTGTTTATGGCCTATATGATTCCGGCCCTATTCACAACCTTGGGATGGATTGCCCCAGAATGGGAAACCCTCTCGCCTACTGGCGAACTGACCGAACACAGCAGTAGTTTATACTATGTAGCCAGTCGTTATTTATTACCTGCTGCTTTGGTGTTGATGACTTTAAGCATCGATTTAAAAGCCGTTGTCAACTTGGGATGGAAAGCCTTGATTATGTTTTTTACAGGGACTTTAGGCATCATTATTGGTGGCCCGATTGCGATCTTATTAATTTCTTTAGTCTCCCCAGAAACGGTGGGAGGTATTGGACCCGATGCTGTATGGAGAGGCCTCTCTACTTTGGCTGGAAGTTGGATTGGTGGCGGTGCCAACCAAACCGCGATGCTGGAGATTTATGGGTACAATCAAAAACTATATGGAGGCATGGTGTTTGTGGACATTGTAGTTGCCAATATATGGATGGCAATTTTATTAATTGGAATTGGAAAATCAGACCGCATTAACAAATGGTTACGAGCCGATACCACGGCTATTGAAACACTGAAAGACAAAGTATCTACCTTCACTGAAAGTGTCAAACGCACCCCAACTCTTACGGATATTATGATCATGATTGGGATTGCATTTGGAACGGTGAGTTTTGCGCACTTAGCCTCTGGCTATCTCGCACCCTTTTTTAGTGAATATGTCGCAACATTTGAATCTAAAACAACAAAAAATATATTTACCTTTTTAGGATCTTCCTTCTTTTGGATGATTAGTATTGCAACAATTATTGCTGTGGGACTTTCGTTTACCAAAGCTAAGAATTATGAAGGGGCGGGCGCCAGTAAATTTGGAAGTGTTTTTATTTACATCTTGGTCGCGAGCATCGGAATGAAAATGGATTTAACCATGATTTTTGACAATACAGGCTTGATTGCGATTGGTGTCGTTTGGATGACCATCCATGCGGTGCTACTAATCGCCGTTGCGAAATTGATTCGAGCTCCCTATTTCTTTTTGGCTGTAGGAAGCCAAGCAAATGTAGGTGGTGCCGCTTCTGCGCCGATCGTAGCTGCGGCGTTTCATCCCTCTTTAGCAAGTGTAGGCGTCATATTAGCCGTCTTTGGATATGCCATCGGAACCGTTGCCGCCATTGCGTGTACAATCCTTATGGAATTAGCAGCTGCAACTGCTTAGAAATAATTATATTTGAGTCTAAAAATCAATCATGAACAACAGCTTATACTTTATCCTTGCCATTCTCATCACCTCTTGTACACAGCAAACCCCTAAAAGCACAACCGTTAGTGGAAGTATTAAAGGGCTTCAAAAAGGAACGCTCTACCTTCAAAGTGTGGTCGATGGTGGATTTACAACCTTGGATTCTTTGGTGATGACAAGCACAACCGATTTTGAATTGGGCTGCGACTTAGAAGAAGCGGAGTTGTTATTCTTAAGTTTATCAAAAGAGTTGGATGCCGAGCGCATTTCGTTCTTTGCTGATAAAGGCCTTACAACGATAAACACAAGTTTGAAACGCTTCAAGTACGACGCGAAAATAGAAGGCAGCAAACAACAAAAATTATTGGAATCTTACTACAAAAACATTGCCCGTTTCAAGGATCAAAAACTAGAAATGATTGAGGCGCAATTAAACGCTCAAAAAGATGGCTTCTCAGCACGTGCCGATTCGCTACAGCTTAAAATGGATAATTTAGTACAGCGCAGCTATTTGTACAGCATCAATTTTGCTGTCAATAATAAGGAGAGTGAAGTCGCGCCTTTTGTGGCGGTTTCTGAAATTTATGATGCCAATGTGAAATACTTGGATACCATAAACAAAATATTGCCTCCAAAAATTGCCAATTCTAAGTATGGAATTATTCTGGAGGCCTATATTAAATCTGTAAAGTCTGAGTAATTTAGAGCTTGTTAATCTTTTCGATTAAAGCTTTTCCTTTTGTTTCAAGATCTTTAGCGATCCCTTTGAAATGTGCTTTTTGATTTTCAACATCTTTAGCATTTACCATCGCAATCAATTCATCAAAAGTTGAAATCGCCTCGTCAATGATCGCTTCACTTTTTTTAGTGTCTTTATCCGTGTTGGCATATTCCCAAATATATACTGCTTCAATGATATCTCCTAATACGTAATTGATATCTTTCTTTAAATTTCTAACGTTAGCCATTGTATTAATTTTTGTTTTTGCAAAACTACGTAATTTTAACTGAATTGGTTTAAACTTTTTGAATTGTAGCGAAAATTAATCAATTTTTATACAATTGAAGTTTTTTTTAGTTGCGTAGCACCGTTACAGAAGTTAAAAAAGATAAAAAGTGGGTGAAAAAGGGCCATTTTTTAGCCGATTGAAAAAGCTTAAACGAGTTCAATATAAACTTCTAAAAGTTTTGCATGATTTGCAGAAATAGTAAACCGTTCGATACAGGCAGGAATTAAAACCGTCTCCCCCATCGAAATTTCAGTGATAGTTCCGTCCACTTCCACGCTTGCTTTTCCTTCTACACACATATAAATTACAAAGGAATCGTGCGTGTTTTCTTTGAGAATCGGTTCTGTGACGTCCAGCACATTGGTTGTGAAATACGGACAACTCACCAGTTCGGTAGAACTATTGGAGTCTAGAGAATACTTCACTCTGTAATTATCCGGCATCTCAAAGTCAAAAGCTTCCAGCGCAATGTCATTGTGCAACTCGCGTTCATTGCCTTCCGCATCCACACGATCCCAGTCATACACACGGTACGTAATGTCACTGGTCTGTTGGATTTCTGCCAAAAGTACGCCTGCTCCTATCGCGTGAATACGCCCTACTTCAATAAAATAGGTATCGCCTGCTTGGACGGCATCAAAATTTAAAATGCTTTGCAGCGTTTTTTCTTCCAGATGTTTGAGATACAAGTCTTGCGTCATCTCCTGATTAAATCCAACAATGAGGTTGGAATCCGTATCGGCTTGAAGCACATACCACATTTCGGTTTTCCCAAAACTGTTGTGGCGTTCTTTCGCCAGCTGATCGTTGGGATGCAACTGAACCGACAAATCTTCTTTCGCGTCAATAAACTTAATAAGCAAAGGAAACTTAGTCCCAAACTGACGAAAGTTTTTCTCGCCTAACAAGTCAGACGTATAAGTCTCCAAAAGGGTTTTGAGCGATGTGCCTTTTAAGGGGCCATTTGCCACCACAGAGGTATCGCCTTCCACGTCACTGATTTCCCAACTTTCGCCGGCGTCCGTAGCCGTGGTGGGTTTGTTTAAAAGTTGTTGTAGTTTTTGACCGCCCCAAATTTTATTTTTGAGGATGGGTTGGAATTTTAAGGGATAAAGGGCATTCATAAGCTTAGTTTCCAGAGTACGTTACAAAATTACGAGGGGTTTCATAAAGCGTCACTTCCAAATCTAAATTTGATTCGAGGACGGCTTTCAGCTTATCGTAAATGACCACCACAATGTTTTCGGCAGTGGGGTTTAAATCTTTAAATTCCGGCACGTCCAAGTTTAAATTCTTGTGATCAAACGCATCTTCCACTTCCGATTTGATAAAGTCTTTCAGGATTTTAACGTCCATCACATACCCTGTTTCTGGATCGATCTCTCCCGTCACACTGACGGTAAGGTCGTAATTGTGCCCGTGAAAATTAGGGTTGTTGCATTTCCCAAAAATGGCATCGTTTTTCTCAAAACTCCAATCGGGGCGGTACAATCTATGGGCGGCATTAAAATGCGCTTTTCTACTTATGGTGACTTTCATTGGTGGTATTTATATGTTCGTAAAATTTTTCAAATATGATTTTAAACCATTCGGTGTACAGCGCTGGCTGCTCTTTGATATCAGCTTTGACGGCTTCCAAAGGCATCCATTTCCAAGCTTCCACTTCTTCGGTATTGATGACGGGAGCCGCTTCGTAATTGCCGACCATAATGTGGTCCAATTCGTGCTCGGTGAGTCCGTTGTCAAAAGGCGCTTTGTAAATAAACCAAGTGGTTTCTTTGAGAGGCGTCACAAAACCCATCTCTTCTTGCAAGCGGCGTGTGCCCGCTTCCAAATTGGATTCTCCAACCCGTTGGTGGGAACAGCAAGTATTGGTCCACAACAGTGGCGAATGGTATTTATGAGCCGCGCGTTGTTGCAACATCAATTCGTTTTTGGCATTAAATATAAACACCGAAAACGCACGGTGCAATACCGCCTTTTCATGGGCTTCCATTTTTGGCATCGTGCCTATTTGTTCGTCCTGTGCATTCACAAGAATGACCTGTTCTTCCATCATGCCACAAAAATATCAACTATATCTTTAAGTTTTACTAATTTCTTGCTAAAAAACGGGTTTTGTAAGGCGAGCCTAATTTCACAATTCGATAAAAAATAATTATTTAATTGTAATATATTATAGTCTTGTTTAATGTTTGTTTATTTAAGTTAAACACTATCAGCTATTTATAAAAATAAAGTGCATTATTTTTTGGATATTAAATAAAATATTTTAATTTTGTACGTCTTCATACCAAAGTGGAATATTTTCAAGTAAATTTAGTAAATAGTT
>CAWVRW010000014.1:0-49145 GCA_963933105.1 uncultured Formosa sp. | reverse complement strand
CTCTTTTTAGAAAGTGATGAAAAAATCACGGATGCACGCGCTGATTTTGAAGCGAAGTCCTATAACAACGCCATCTATTTTGCGTACAGTTCTATGGTGAATTCTGCCAAAGCATTATTGTTGTCAAAAGACCACTCTACAAATACGCAGGCATCAATTATCAATCAATTTGATGAGGTTTTTGTTTCTACCAATTTAGTCTCTTTAGGATCTACATTTTCGGAGCTTATTTATCAAATTAATAAAAATGAACCTTCGGCTTCATTTGCTGAAAATTACATTCAAATGGCGAATGAGTTTTTAACAACCGTAAAAGAATTTAGAAAAAATGATTTGGACACTTAAATCTATAGAAGGGGTGTCTCGACGCCCAAAATTGACGGTTGTAGGCGCAGGGCCTGGCGACCCAGAACTCATCACCCTAAAAGCGATCAAAGCCATCAGTACGGCCAATGTTATTTTATACGATGCGCTGGTGAATAGTGAGCTCTTAAAATATGCATCGTCTATCGCTGAGAAGATTTTTGTAGGAAAACGCCGCGGCTGTTATTCCTATCAACAAGAACAAATTAATGATTTGATTGTCGCCAAAGCCAATCGCTATGGGCATGTGGTGCGACTCAAAGGAGGCGACTCTTTTGTGTTTGGACGCGGTTCAGAAGAAATTGAGTTTGCACAACAAAACAACTTACAAACGGAAGTGGTGCCCGGGATATCGTCGGCCTTGGCAGTGCCCGCAGGACAAGGAATTCCACTCACCATGCGCCATGTGTCTGAAAGTTTTTGGGTCATTACAGGAACCACCAAAATGCATCAATTGTCTTCGGACATAAAGATTGCAGCACAGTCAACTGCAACCATTGTCATCTTAATGGGCATGGGGAAATTAAGCGAAATAGTAAACGTCTTTTCTCAAGCAGGCAAAGAACAAACGCCTGTTGCCATCATTCAGAATGGAACAACAGATCACGAAAAATCTGGCTTTGGAACCATTGAAACCATAGAGACTGTGGTGGCTGAAAAACAATTAAGCTCTCCAGCCATCATTGTGATTGGAGACGTCGTTGCCAACAGAGTTCAACTAGCCTCCATTTCAAAAGAAGTACAAACCGATTCTTTATATCAAACTCATGGAATCTAGAAACAACCTGTACCCGATTTTTTTAAAAGCTAAGGCACTTGACGTGCTTATTATTGGCGGTGGAAATGTGGCGGAAGAGAAACTGCATTTCTTGTTAAAATCAAGTCCGGATGCGAAAGTGACCATCGTTTCCCCAATGTTTAGAGAGGGCACCTTGTCTTTGGCAAACTCTTTTGATGTAGAATTGATTCACGACACCTATAACAATTCCTTCTTAAAAGGGAAACATTTAGTGATTGCCACCACTGACATTCCCGAGGTCAATGTGGAGGTTTATAACGATTGCAAAGCGCGGCATATCCTAGTCAATGTAGCGGACAACCCGCCTTATTGTGATTTTTATATGGGAGGCATTGTAACCAAAGGGCATGTTAAAATAGCCATTTCAACCAATGGACAATCGCCAACAACAGCCAAACGCTTGCGTCAATTTTTTGAAGATGTCATCCCAGAGAATGTGGATGATCTCGTCCAAAATTTAAATGAATTTAGAAAAACAATCAAAGGCGATTTTGAACACAAAGTTCAGACCCTTAACGAATTTACAAAAGGATTAATTAGTAAAAAATAAATAGAATGATTCAAACAGATATTTTAATAATAGGCGCAGGACCCACAGGCCTTTTTACCGTTTTTGAAGCTGGACTGCTAAAACTGAGATGTCATATTATAGATGCACTTCCGCAAGCAGGTGGGCAGTGTTCTGAAATATACCCCAAAAAACCGATTTATGATATCCCGGGTTTTCCAGAAATATTAGCAGGTGATCTTACTGAAAACTTGCTAGAACAGGGCAAACAATTTGAGCCGGGGTTTACTCTTGGAGAGCGTGCCGAAACCATTGAAAAACTCGAAGACGGCAGTTTTATTGTGACCACTAATAAAGGCACCAAACATGCGGCGCCTATCGTTGCTATTGCAGGCGGCTTGGGGTCTTTTGAGCCGAGAAAACCCGTTTTAGAACACATTGATTTCTATGAAAATAGAGGACTTAATTATTTCATAAAAGATCCCGAAGTGTACCGCGATAAGCGTGTTGTGATTTCTGGTGGAGGCGATTCAGCCTTGGATTGGAGTATCTTTTTGGCAGATGTCGCAAAAGAAGTCACTTTGATTCACCGTCGAAACGAGTTTAGAGGTGCCTTGGATTCTTTAGAAAAAGTTCAAGATCTCACTGCTTCAGGGAAAATTAATTTAATCACCCCTGCCGTAGTTACCAAAATTGGTGGGGAAGATCACATTGAACATGTGGTAGTCTCTAAAGAAGGCGAAGAGCTTAGGATCGATACGGATTATTTTATCCCCTTATTTGGACTGTCTCCAAAATTAGGACCCATTGGTAATTGGGGTCTAGAGATCGAAAAAAACGCCATCAAAGTGGATACCTTGGATTATCAAACAAACATTCCAGGCATATTTGCGATTGGAGATGTCAATACCTATCCGGGGAAATTAAAGCTGATTCTTTGTGGATTTCACGAAGCAACGCTGATGTGTCAAGCCGCCTATAAAATCATCAACCCGGGGAAGAAATACGTTTTAAAATACACCACCGTAAGTGGCATTGACGGATTTGACGGCAGCAGAAAAGAAGCCCCAAAAGCGGTTGTCAAAGCACTTGCATAACTAATTAGAAAAACTCAATTTAAGATGTCAAACATTTATAACGAACTAAAAAAACGAATCTTGATTTTAGATGGCGCCATGGGAACCATGCTTCAAGACTATGATTTTTCTGAGGAAGATTATAGAGGCGAGCGTTTTAAGGATTATCCTACTTCTTTAAAAGGAAATAACGATTTGTTAAGTTTGACACAGCCAGCTGCGATTGCCGAAATTCATCATAAATATTTTGAAGCGGGAGCCGATATCGTCGAGACCAATACCTTTTCAGGGACGTCTATTGCGATGGCAGATTACAACATGGAAAATTTGGTTTATGAGTTGAATTATGAATCTGCCAAAATAGCCAAACGCGTTGCAGATGCATTCACAAAATCCGAACCCCACAAACCCCGGTTTGTTGCCGGAAGTATTGGACCGACAAACAAAACTGCCAGCCTATCCCCAGATGTGAACCGACCCGAATACCGCGCCATTACGTTTGATGAATTACGGATTTCGTATAAACTTCAAGTTGAAGCACTTTTGGATGGCGGCGTCGATTTACTGTTGGTAGAAACCATCTTTGACACCTTAAACGCAAAGGCAGCCTTGTTCGCTATCGAAGAGGTGAAAGAAGAACGCAACACAGACATTCCGATTATGGTCTCGGGAACCATTACAGATGCTTCTGGGCGCACGCTTTCAGGGCAAACGGTGGAAGCTTTTTTGACTTCCATTTCACACATCCCGTTACTCAGTGTTGGGTTTAATTGTGCTTTGGGAGCCGATCAATTGCGTCCGTATTTACAACGCCTTTCCAACGAAACTAATTTTTATACCTCGGCACACCCCAATGCAGGATTGCCTAATGCTTTTGGAGAATATGAAGAAACTCCAGAAGAGATGACCGCCTTTATTGAGGCCTATTTTAAAGACGATTTGATCAATGTGATTGGCGGTTGCTGCGGCACCAATCCAGCGCATATCAAGTCAATTTTTGAAGCGTCTCAAAACTACAAACCACGCCAATTAAAACACAACTAGTAATGGAGAGTGACTGTAAAAAATACCTGACCCTTTCTGGACTCGAGCCCTTAGTGGTCACTCCAGAATCTAATTTTGTAAACGTTGGTGAACGCACCAACGTGACAGGGTCAAGGAAATTTTTGAGGTTAATCAAAGAAGAAAAATACGAGGAAGCCTTATCCGTTGCTAGAGATCAAGTCGATGGAGGTGCGCAAATCATTGACGTCAATATGGACGAAGGGATGTTGGACGGCGTCTATGCCATGACCACCTTTTTGAATCTCATCGCTTCTGAACCTGACATTTCCAGAGTACCTGTTATGATCGATAGCTCTAAATGGGAAATCATCGAAGCCGGTCTGAAAGTCGTACAAGGAAAATGTGTGGTCAATTCCATCAGTCTTAAAGAAGGCGAACAAGAATTTATCCGTCAAGCCAAATTAGTCAAACGCTATGGCGCTGCCGTGATTGTGATGGCTTTTGATGAAACAGGGCAAGCAGATACCTACCAACGCCGCATCGATATTTGCAAGCGTTCGTATGATATTTTAGTGGAGGTCGTCAAATTTGCACCCCAAGACATCATTTTTGATCCCAATATATTTCCTGTGGCCACGGGAATGGACGAACACCGAAAAAATGCGTTAGACTTTTTTCAAGCCACCAAATGGATCCGTACCAACTTACCCTATGCCAATGTTTCTGGAGGGGTGAGTAATGTGTCATTTTCATTTCGTGGGAATAATATTGTCAGAGAAGCCATCAACTCAGCTTTCCTCTACCACGCAATCAAAAACGGCATGAACATAGGCATTGTCAATCCAACGATGTTGGAGATTTACGATGAAATTCCTAAAGATTTATTGGCGTGTGTAGAAGATGTTTTGTTCGATCGAAAAGACGATGCTACCGAACGCCTTTTGGACTTGGCAGAAACTTTAAAAGGACAAAAACACGATGTTGAGGTCGCTGTTTTAGAATGGCGAAATAAACCCTTACAAGAGCGCATCACTCACGGTTTAGTGAAAGGAATCGATGCCTTTATTGTGGAAGATGTAGAAGAAGCGCGCGTATTAGCTCAAAAACCCATTGAGGTTATTGAAGGCAATTTAATGATTGGGATGAATGTGGTCGGGGATCTATTCGGCAGTGGTAAAATGTTTTTACCACAAGTGGTCAAATCCGCCCGTGTGATGAAGCGCGCCGTGGCGCATTTACAACCCTTTATTGAGGCCGAGAAAGACGGAAAAATTGAATTTGCTGGTAAAATTTTAATGGCAACCGTCAAGGGCGATGTGCATGATATTGGAAAAAATATTGTGAGTGTTGTTTTGGGCTGTAATAATTATGAGATTGTAGATTTAGGGGTGATGGTGCCGCCCGAAAAAATCATAGAAACCGCCATCAAAGAGCAAGTCGATATTATTGGGCTCAGCGGGCTTATTACGCCCTCTTTAGACGAGATGGTCTATGTGTCCAAAGAAATGGAAAAACAGGGGTTCAAAATCCCTCTAATGATTGGAGGGGCGACGACTTCCAAAGCGCATTCTGCGGTGAAGATTGCGCCCCACTATAGCAACACAGTCATTCATGTCAACGATGCCTCCAGAGCTGTGACCGTGGTAGGAGATTTACTCAAAAAAGACAACCAACAACATCTTAGCGATTTAAGAACGTCTTACGATGTATTTAGAGAGCAGTTTTTAAGCAGAACCAAACAAAAGGAATACATTTCTATAGAGGAAGCCCGTTCCGAAAAGTATAAAATTAACTGGGATCAAACGAGCATTGTGAAACCCAAAAAACTAGGGATTCAAGTGATTCAAGAGTTTGACATCACAAAACTTGAAGAATTCATCGATTGGAGTCCATTTTTCAGAAGTTGGGATCTTCATGGAAAATACCCCAACATATTAACAGATGAGGTCGTGGGCGAGCAAGCCACTGAATTGTTTAAAGATGCGCAAGAACTGTTGCAACGCGTTTTTTCAGAGAAATTATTGGGAGCCAAAGCCATTTTTGGATTGTTTCCAGCCAATACGATCAATGATGATGACATTGAAATTTATGACGAACACGGAACCACACAACACACCTTTTTAACCTTGCGTCAGCAACTCAAAAAACGAGCAGAAGTGCCCAACATCGCACTGTCTGATTTCATTGCCCCGAAGTCAACTGGGCAAACGGATTATATGGGTTGTTTTTGTGTGAGTACAGGGTTTGGAACCAAAGCACTTGCCGAAGCTTTTGAAGCAGATCATGACGATTATAACTCCATTATGATCAAAGCCCTCGCTGATCGATTGGCAGAGGCCTTTGCGGAATATTTACACAAAGAAGTACGTGTGAATCATTGGGGCTACGCTGCCGATGAAGCCCTATCCAATACCGATTTAATCAAAGAAACGTACAAAGGGATTCGTCCCGCGCCCGGCTATCCTGCCTGTCCAGATCATTTGGAGAAACAAACCATCTGGAAACTTCTGGAAGTCGAACAACAAATAGGAGTGGAGCTCACCGAAAGTTTAGCCATGTGGCCAGCCGCCAGTGTGAGTGGGTATTATTTTGGAAATCCTGAAGCCAAGTATTTTGGTTTGGGAAAAATTACAGAAGATCAATTGATTGATTATTCAAAACGAAGAGACATTAGTATCGAAGATGCTCAAAAATGGTTAAACCCAAATTTAGCAAACTAAACAGCCAATTATGAAAGTTACAGATCATTTAAAAAACGCCAACGGAAAGACCTTATTTTCATTTGAAATTATTCCCCCTAAAAAAGGAAAAAATATTCAGGAGTTGTATAATAACATCGATCCATTGATGGAATTCAATCCGCCTTTTATTGATGTGACCACGTCAAGAGAGGAGTATATCTATATAGAAAAAAAGGGCTTATTTGATCGGAAAATTACCAGAATGCGCCCCGGAACTTTGGGGATTTGTGCCGCTATCAAACACAAATACGAAGTCGATACCATTCCGCACGTGCTTTGTGGCGGATTCACCAAAGAAGAAACGGAGTATCTGTTGGTCGATTGTCATTATTTAGGCATCAACAATGTGATGGCGCTTCGAGGCGATACGATGCCGCATCAAAAATATTTTGAACCCACCAAAGGCGGACATAATTATGCAACAGATTTGGTGCAGCAAATACATAAATTAAACAAAGGACAGTATTTACACGATGTTAAAGAAGTTGACAACAAATCTGATTTTTGCATTGGCGTTGCGGGCTATCCCGAAAAACACATTGAATCGCCTTCCTTGCATTCGGATTTGTTACGTTTAAAAGAAAAAGTGGATGCAGGTGCAGATTATGTGGTCACTCAAATGTTTTTTGACAACCAACGGTATTTTGAATTTGTAAAAATGGCGAGAGAAATAGGGATCACTGTTCCGATCATTCCAGGGATTAAGCCCTTGGCTATTGAAAAACATTTGCAATTATTGCCACAAGTGTTTAAAATAGACTTGCCAGAAGCGCTCATTAAAGAAGTGAATAAATGTGACTCAAACGCACAAATACGACAAGTAGGCGTGGAGTGGACCATTCAGCAGTCCAAAGAATTGCTGGACTTTGGCGTGCCAGTATTGCATTATTATTCGATGGGTAAAAGCGATAATATCAAAGCCATTGCCTCCCAGTTGTTTTAAGTGACTTGATTTTTCAGTTCGAGTGTTTTTTGTTTGCAAAAAATGTATCGAGAACAGATGTAGTTAATTCAAATGATTTTGTCACACTTGACCTACCTATCGGCAGGTAAACGCTGTTGAAGTACCTTATGTAGTTAACTCATTTAGTTCTTAATGTTACCCACACAACAAAACAAAAAAATCCTGTGAAATTGACTTCACAGGATTTTTTAATAGTGTATTAAAGAAGTACTTACTCTTTAATAATTTTTACAGTTTTACTTTTGTTATCAGCCTTGATTTGTAACATGTACATTCCAGGGTTTAAAGCACTAAGATCTAATTTATTATTGTTTATTAAACTAGCGTTAGACTTCAACACTAATTGACCTAATTGGTTAAACACTTCAACGCTGTCAAATCCTACAGGACTGTTAATAGTGATCACATCCTTTACAGGGTTTGGTGATACGCTTAAAGCCTCAATTGTAAATCCATCTACTCCTAGTGGGTCACCAGCTGTTGTAAAACTCCAAATATCCGAATCAGTTTGTCCATTAATATTTATAGCAGTAGCTTTCCAGTAATAAGTTGTGTTTGCTTGCCATCCAGCATCGACTGTAATTCCCCATAATGGTCCGTTGTTTGACGCAGAACCATCGTAGTTTGTATCGGTCAAAACAGGATCGCTAAGGTCAGCATTTAGGCTGTAAGTAGCGTCAAATGAAGTTGCTAAATCACCAGTTGTTGCTGAAGCAAATCCAACTTCTACCCATTTGTAAACAGTTCCATCTGAGGCGGTATATGCATTAATAGTAACATCTGTAGCTGCATTAGCTGGATTTGGAGTCGTTACTGCATCTGGAGCTGATCCAGTTGGTTGTTGTACAACAATATCGTCAATTACATAATAATATGCGTAGTCTCCAGCATATCTAAATCTTACATGAGAAGTAGCAGAAGTTCCAACAATAGCCGTAATGTCAATAGTTTGTGGGTCAAATTTAAGCCCAGTAACAGTAGCGTCATATGTTAATACATTTGTCCAAGTTGATCCGCCATCTGCAGATACTTCAACAAAAGCTTCACCGCCATACCCACCGGTAAACCACTGGTTGAAAGTTAAAATAACCGTACTTAATCCAGTACAGTCAAAAGCAGGAGATGTAAACGCTGAATTTGCAGCACCACCGGTAGTGCCATAGGCATCACTATTAAAAATAGCATAGTTTCCTGACATACCACAGCTTGCAGTATAAAGGTAGGTGTTTGGTTCAGTGGTAGCATAATAAGCGTCTCCGCCAGTATCAAGTGTCCATAGTACACTCGCATCTCCCATTGGTTGGAGGTTTTCATTGCCCCAAGTTGTTGGTAAAGTGAAATTGGAACCTTCAAAGTCTTCACTTAAGATTACTTGAGCATTTGTCATAAAACTAACCATTAAAATGGCTATTAAAGTAATTTTTTTCATAATATTTTGTTTATTAATTAAGACGTAAACTTAAACAAAATAATCAAATAATCCAAATACACTATTGCATTAACGCTATCATTTTGAGGTTTCTATTAAACAAACAGAGGTTTTGACGTAATAATATAGTTTTATTAATCGAAAATGAAGATTCAATACGGTGCATTTCGCAGTTTCAATTATTTAACGTATTTCTAAGAAACAATACGTTTTATATGTGTAATTTTGGATTTCAATGATGACTGTTTGAAGAAAATTGAAACCATAAAAAAACCAATCACCTATGAGATGGAGCTTTTCGAAAAGAAATTTCGATTGTCCATGTCCAGTCGGGTGGCACTTCTGAACCGTATTACGCATTACATTGTCAACCGCAAGGGAAAACAAATGCGTCCTATGTTTGTGTTTTTGACTGCCAAAATGATTTCCAATGGGGAAGTGAGTGAGCGCACCTACAGAGGAGCATCTGTCCTTGAATTGATTCACACCGCTACTTTGGTGCATGACGATGTGGTGGATGAAAGTGACCGTCGTCGAGGTTTTTTCTCCATAAATGCGCTTTGGAAAAATAAGATTGCCGTTTTGGTAGGCGATTTTTTATTATCAAAAGGGCTTTTGCTGTGCATTGATAATAACGATTTTGATCTCTTAAAAATAATCTCAGTAGCCGTTCGTGAAATGAGCGAAGGCGAGTTGTTGCAAATCGAAAAAGCCAGAAATTTAGATATTACTGAAGCCATCTATTACGAAATAATTCGTCAAAAAACAGCCACGCTTATTGCCGCCTGTTGTAGTTTGGGTGCCGCCTCCGTGAAACCCCTTTCTGAAGAAGTGGAAACGATGCGTAAATTTGGAGAGCTTATTGGGATGGCATTTCAAATAAAAGATGACTTGTTTGATTACGGTACTCAACAAATTGGGAAACCTACGGGAATTGATATCAAAGAACAGAAAATGACGCTTCCACTTATATATGTGTTGAACCACTGTTCTAAAAAAGAAAAAAGTTGGCTGATTAACTCTGTTAAAAATCATAACAAAGACTCCAAACGTGTGAAAGAAGTGATTGCTTTTGTAAAAGACAATGGCGGTTTGGACTATGCGGTGTCAAAAATGAAAGCATTCCAGGAGCAGGCTTTAAAATTACTCGAACCGTTCCCAGAATCGCCTTACAAAAAATCTCTGATTTTGATGGTGAACTACGTCATTGAAAGAAATAAGTAAGGGAACTAAAGCCCTAGATATTCTACCGCTGTACTTCCAAATTCATAGCCATAAGCCCTCCATGATCTGTTTTCACTTTCATACTTCCAAACAACATCTCCATCAGGAGTGACTTCCCACATTCCAAAATCGCCTTCACAAATGAGCGTGTTTCCATTGCCCAATCGGTCCGTTCCCGAAATTTTGCCAAAGTATAGTTCTTCATCTGTAAAACTCCAAACGGTTGTGGGCTCATTGTTGGTATTAGGCAGCAATGAATAAGGCTCAGGAAGCCTCATTTCATAAACGGTAGATTGTTGCAATCCGTCAGGGCCAGAATTACCATAAATCAACATATTGCCTGCTCCAGGGACTCCGTTTTTTAACAAATTAGGAAAGTGGTTGTTGTAAAACGTTCGTGTTCCAGATGAATTATTATAGGCCATAGGGTTTCCAAAACGGTACAGTAAATCGCCGCCTTTGTTGTAATTTCCTCCGGAGTTACTGCTTGCTTCATTAATTGTGGTGCTGTGGTCGACAGCCCACACCTCACTAAAGTAGTTGACACTTATATAGACAACATCTTTGGCAGCGTCGTAACTGAGGCCATTGGCATGCATAAAATCGCCGTTAGGGTTTATATTGTAGTTGATATTGATGCGTTGTGGGTTGTCTGATATTGAGCCGTAATTAGGTGCATTGGAATCATGTTCTTGAATAATATGATCCCAGCTATGCCATTCCCATTCCACTTGATTGGTAATGGGATTGACTTCGATTAATGTTTCTGCATAAACGTTTAAAGTAAAATCGACTCCAGCAGCTTGTACTTCAGCTGCATCAATTTCCTCCCAGACTAAAAAAATCATATTTCCATTTGGCAACATTTCAACGTCATGGTGTCCGATGTCGTTTCCGTTGACGTAATCGTAACTCCAAGATTCGGTTCCGGCTTCATCAAAAATTTTGATGATGCCTCCATAGCCTCCAAAACTAATACTAGGGTCTGATCGTTTAAACATTCCAATGCTTTTTCCATCGGGCAACAGTTCAAAATCGTTTCCAAGATTTGTTTCAAAGTTCCATTCATAAAGCGTATTCCCTTTTTTGTCTACTAAAAGAGATGTTGTGCTTCCGTTTTTAACAAGTAAGCTTAAATGGTCATGAATTTTTTCGGAATCATACACTAGGACGTTATCCGTTAAAATAACTTCAGGTTCAGGGGGCGTAATTTCTGTGTCGTCTTTACAGCTAAAACTCAAGAATACAAACAGAAAAGCAAATAGTATTTTATATCTCATGATTCAAAAATAAACAAAAAAATGTGTAATGTATCTAACTTAAATCTCGTATTTTTATGAGCCCGAAAAAAATCTTTTAAAAAAAGCATTTAATTTGATATCAAAAGCCACCATAGATCAAGTATTTGACACTGCCCGTGTAGAGGAAGTGATCGGCGATTTTGTGCAATTAAAAAAATCGGGGAGTAACTTTAAAGGTTTAAGTCCTTTTAGTGAAGAACGCACCCCAAGTTTTATGGTGTCTCCTGTAAAACAAATTTGGAAAGATTTTTCAACAGGAAAAGGAGGAACCTCCGTTTCATTTTTAATGGAACATGAACATTTCACCTATCCTGAAGCCATCAAATATTTAGCGCGAAAATATAACATTGAAATTGAGGAAACCGTACAATCGGACTCCGATAAAGAAGCTGCTGGGGAACGTGAAAGTATGTATTTGGTCAGTGAGTACGCGAGAACCTATTTTCATAATACACTGCTTAAAACCGATGCTGGAAAAGCGATTGGCCTTAGTTATTTTAAGGAACGTGGATTTACCGAAGAGACGATCAAAGATTTTCAGTTGGGGTATTCTACGGATGCTTGGAGTGGATTGACAGATGCAGCACTTAAAAAAGGCTACCAGCTAAAATATTTAGAAAGTACGGGTCTTTCGATTGTGAAGGAAACCAAACAGTTTGACCGGTTCAAAGGACGGGTCATGTTTCCCATTCATAGCATGTCGGGACGGGTGCTTGGATTTGGTGGAAGAATTTTAGCTAAAAACGAAAAAGCAGCCAAATATCTCAACTCTCCAGAGAGTGATATTTATCATAAAAGTAAAGTCTTATATGGAATTTACTATGCCAAACAAACAATTGCCAAAGAAGATAATTGTTATTTGGTAGAAGGCTATACCGATGTGATTCAATTTCATCAGAAAGGGATTAAAAATGTGGTGTCCTCTTCGGGAACTGCTTTGACGCCTGACCAGATTCGATTGATCAATCGCTTGACAAAAAACATTACAGTCCTGTTTGATGGCGATCCCGCAGGAATAAGAGCCGCACTTCGTGGGATCGATTTGATTTTGGAGCAAGGCATGAATGTCAAAATTTGCACCTTTCCAGAAGGTGAAGATCCCGATAGTTTTGCAAAACAAAATACGCTTGAAGAATTACAAGCCTATCTAAAAGAAAATGCAAAGGATTTTATTGCCTATAAAGCATCTTTACTGATGGAAGAAGCGCAAAATGATCCGGTGGCAAAAGCCAATTTGATTCGGGATATGGTCACGAGCATTTCAAAAGTGACCGATAACATTCAACGTGAAATTTATGTGCGGGAGTGTTCTCGTATTATGGACATTAGCGAAGGAGTGCTTTTTAGTACACTGGCGCAGATGGGCAAGAAAGCAGAAAACGACGCCAATAAATCCTACAATCAAAAACAAAAAGCATTTGAGGTTGTAAAATCGACAGCAGCACCCATAAAAGTGGATATTCAGTACGAGCTGGAACAAAAAATCATTGAAATATTACTTTTGTACGGAAGTCGAAAAGAGTCTTTTGAAGATTTAATTTTGAAAGAAAACGACAAAGGAGCGCTGGCGCTCGAACCCGTCATTCATGAAGTGAAAGTTTTTGAGAAAATATTTTTGGATTTACAAGAGGATGAAATGCAGTTTACCAATGAAAATTTCAAAACGCTTTATTATACGATTATCGACAGTTTAAATCAGTCAGAGGATTTTGTAATTGAATCTTTTGTGAACCATTTAGATCCTGTGTTAGCATCCGATGTAACTGATATTTTGATGAATGAAGAACGCTACAATCTTCATAATTGGGAGAAAAATAATATTTTCCCAAAACAAAAAGATGTGAGTATTGCGCAGTTGGTAAGTGAAACAATTTTGACTTTGCGTTGTTTTTTAATCGACCGAAAAGTGGATGAAATCAAACAAGATACGCAAGATGAAGTGGACCACAGAACGCTTTTAGAAGATGTGTTGAATTACTCCAATTTAAAAATGTTATTATCTAGAAAACTGAGTCGAGTCCTCTAAACGTTATTTGTTCTGACGTCCATGATCGATCAATTCGACAAGGTTTGAAACATTTAATTTTTTCATCAAACGCAACTTATAAGTACTGACAGTTTTTTCATTGATGTTCAGTTGGTCTGCAATGTCTTTATTTCTTTTACCAGAGGATATCAGCTTCAAAACTTCCACTTCTCGTGTCGAAAGTTTCTTGTACAGATTCATTGTTCCTAGATTGTTTTTTTCAATGGTGAGGCTCTCCGCAAGTTCCTTACTAACATAAATCCCTCCTTTAAATACCTTTAAAATAGCGCGTTTGATGGTAGAGGTGGTCACTGTTTTAGAGAGATAACCAGAAGCCCCTGCTTTGATCGCGCTGATCGCATAAATATCCTCTGGATGTGTGCTAAAAATAATCACACTTACATCGTTAAATTCTTTTTTTATAGTACGAAGCACCGTGATTCCATTGATGTCCGGAAGGTCCATGGTCATGAGAACGATGTCTGTATTGGATTTTTTGAGGTAGTCTAAAAGCTGCTTTGCAGAGTTAGCGGTATTTACAATTTTAATATCTGTTGAGTTCTCAAACAACATACGAATCCCATAACTTACAATGGGTTGATGATCTGCAACGAGGACTCGAATCATGTTAATTTATTTTAAGTTTTGTGGAATTTCACACACAGGGATGGGGTTCATTTTGTGTTTGTTGGCCGCATTATAGCGTGAATAAATTTCAAGAACTGTGCGTTCTCTGCCTTCAAAATCTTCCGCTGTTTTTCCGTTTTCAACCTCCTTCATAGCCCATTCCAATTCAGGATACGACGCCCCAATTTGGTCTTCGTCACTTCGGGAGTCTCCAAACAAACCATCACTTGGTGCTGCCGTTAAGATGCTTTCAGGAATTTCTAACGCCTTTCCTAAATCGTACACTTCCGATTTTAAGAGGTCTGCAATTGGGCTGAGATCCACACCGCCATCTCCATATTTTGTATAAAATCCAACGCCAAAATCTTCTACTTTATTTCCGGTTCCAGCGACCAGTTTCCTTAAAAGTCCTGCGTAGTAATAGAGGGTGGTCATTCGCAACCGTGCTCTCGAATTGGCCAATGCCATATCCACAGTAGGGGTACTACCATCTAAATTAATTTCAGATTTAAAACTATCAAAAACGGGTGTTAAATCGACCCGAGTCGATTGTACATTTGGAAACCTGTTTTTCAGTTGTGCGATGTGTTCTTGGGCTCTTGAAACATGACTTTCTGCTTGGTGAATGGGCATTTCTAAACACATCACATCCAGTCCCGTGAGGGCACAAAGTGTTGAGGTCACTGCAGAATCCACCCCGCCAGAAACGCCAATTACAAACCCGTTGACGTTTGATTTTTCGGCATAGGTTTTTAACCATTTCACAATGTGGGTTGTTACAGTATTTGTGTTCATAGATTTCATTTTTTTGATAGTGACACAAAAGTAAACTATTCTAGATAATTTATTTTTATCTAGGTAAAGATAATACACTTAAAAGACAATTCATCTTTTAGTTTTTCGTTTACTATTTCGATTCAGTTGTTTACTACATTTAAAAGAGATGAGATTGACTCTGCACATATAATTTTTAATATAATCCACGCCCTAATCCAAAATAGATTAATTACTTTTGTCATTCAATTGGCATTAAACTTATAACTTGAAATTCATCCGCACGCAATCAACTTCATTCTCGATATTAAAAACCATTGTTTTTTTGTTGGTTATTTGTGTGGTTTCATGTCAGAATTCATCAAAAGTTGAAAAAGAAATATCTAAAATCAATCTTGATTTAAATATTGAAAGGTTCGATCAACTGTTTGCGACTTCAACGCCTTCTAATCTTCCTGCCTTAAAACAAAACTATCCGTTTTTATTCTCCAAAAGATATGCAGATTCTGTGTGGGTTCAACGCATGAGTGATCCGATTCAGCAGCTTCAAAACAAAGCGGTGGACAGTGTTTTTGAGGATTTTTCCAGAACTGAATCTGAAATATTTAACTTTTATCAGCATCTTAAATATTACAACAAAGCACTCAAAACACCCCGGCTAATTACGGTGCTTTCGGATGTTGATTATCGAAATAAAGTGGTGGTGACAGATTCTATTGTATTGATTGCATTAGACACCTATCTTGGAGCAGAGCATGAGTTTTATGGAAGTTTTTATGACTACATTAAACAGAATTTAAATAAAGATCAAATTGTATCTGACTTGTCTACGGCTTATGCAGAGCAATTGATTTATCAACCCAAACGGGCTACGTTTTTAGAAGAAATGATTTACTTTGGAAAGGAATTGTATTTGAAAGACCTCTTAATTCCATTTAAAGAGAACAATGAAAAAATAGGTTATTTACCTGCGCAATATGAATGGGCTGAAGAGAATGAATTTTATATATGGCAGTACTTTGTTGAAAAGGAATTGTTGTATGAAACGGATCGGAAATTACTTGCACGGTTTATTATACCGGCCCCTTTTTCACGATTTAATTTAGAATTGGACAGTGAGTCTCCAGCACGGCTCGGTCAATATATGGGGTGGCAAATTGTAAAATCCTATATGGAAAACAACGAAACCCCTTTACTTCAAATGCTTCAGAAGGAGGCAAACGAGATTTTTAACAACGCAAAATTTAAACCAAAAAAATAATGGCACATACCCATACTTCAAAGATAGAAATGACCGTAGAATTAGATGAAAATCGTGTGCCAGAAAATTTATTTTGGACCGCTCAAGATGGAGGGATTGCGAATGAAGAAGCCAAAGCCATGATGCTTTCTGTCTGGGATCAAAAAAAGCAGGAATCACTTCGAATTGATTTGTGGACAAAGGACATGCCGGTGGATGAAATGAAATTGTTTTTTCATCAAACTTTAGTGACGATGAGTGATACCTATTTACGCGCAACACAGGACGAGAAAATGACTGCGACGATGAAAGATTTCTGTGATTATTTTGCTGAGAAATTAGAGCTTGTGAAGAAGTAAATTACCATTCATTTAATCGGTTGGAATCTAATTTTAAAAAGATAAAAACCAAGATGGTAAAGGCCCAAAGCCCTGAGCCTCCATAACTAAAAAAGGGCAAGGGAATTCCAATGGTCGGAATGAGTCCCATTACCATCCCAATATTAATTAGAAAGTGGGCAAACAGAATACTGGCGACACTATAGCCATAGACTCTGCTAAACTGTGATTTTTGCTGTTCTGAAAGATATAAGATCCGTAAAATCAATAGTACAAATAACATAATAACGGCACTACTGCCAAGGAATCCCCATTCTTCTCCAACGGTACTAAAGATGTAATCAGTGTGTTGTTCGGGGACAAATTTTCCTTTGGTTCGTGTACCATCCATAAAGCCTTTTCCAAAAGTGCCTCCAGATCGAATTGCTTTCTCGGATTCATTGAGGTTGTAAGAAATATTGCGTTTCATAGCTTGCAATTTTTCGGGATCTTTTTCCAAGCGAAGCCAAAGTCCAATACGATCTTGTTGGTGGTTTTGAAGGACGTTGTTATAGGCCCATTGTACCCCAAAACTCAACCCAATACTACAGATTAAGACCGCCAGTACGCCTCTAAATTTTTTCTTTTTACGTTTAAAAAATAGTTGATATATGAGAAGTGTCCCCACCATGACGATAGATACTGAAACTGCAGAAAACTTTAAAGTCGCAATGCCTAAAAATGCTACAAATACTGCAAATAATAGATAGTATTGAGGAATGCCTTCTCTGTAAAATACAAAAAATAAACTCCCAAATACGAGGGTGCTTCCCGCATCATTTTGTAGTAAAATTAAGCCTGCTGGGATGCCTATTAAAATGGCAGCTCTTATCTGATCTTTTCGCTCTTTGATGTTGGTCTGCAAATCACTAATATACTTCGCTAGCGCCAAGGCTGTCGCGAATTTAGCAAACTCACTTGGTTGTAAGGTCATTCCTCCAAAATCATACCAAGAGATTGCCCCATTTATTTGCTTTCCAAAAATAAAGAGACCAGCTAAAGAAATTAACGAACCAAGATAAATAATACTCGCAAAACGTTCGTAAAACTTAGCATCAACGGATAAAATCAATATAATTAGGACAATGGAACCTAGGATGAATATCAGCTGTTTGCCGTAGGGTTTGCTGATGTCAAAGTAGGACGTAAACTCGCCAGCCGCAGAGGCGGATAAAATATTGAAATACCCAAAAACAACCAGAGCTGTAAAAATAATTACAGCCATCCAATCTAATTGAAAACTATTGGCGCGGTTCAGGTTCATTTATCATTAATTTTAAAAGGTTTGCCGCTGTAAGGTTTTAGGTATTCATCTTCCAAGCTTTTTTCGAGAACCAATTTTTCCATACGTTTTAAAGTGACGTCTCCTTTTATGTATTTTTCAATCATCAAACTTGCCATACGTCCTGCCCAACGGGATCCATAGTACCCATTTTCAACCAGAATGGCAATCGCAATTTTAGGGTCTTCTTTTGGCGCAAAAGCTACAAATATGGAATGGTCAGTGAGTTGTTGCCGTACCCCATCAATTTTGGTAAAATTTTCGGCGGTGCCTGTTTTCCCACAAATTTCTATGCCTGGAACTTTCAGGAAACTGGCAGTACCTTTTTTATATACATTGTGCATTCCTTCAATAATGGCATCAAAATAGTCTGGGTTAATGGACGTTTGTTTGGGAGTCGTAAAGTTCGGATCCATCTCTTCATCTTCAATAGACTTCAGGATGTGAGGCGTATAATAATAGCCTTTATTCGCAATGGCGGCGGTCATATTTGCCAATTGAATGGGCGTTACTAAAATTTCTCCCTGACCAATGGCATTAGAAATGATGGTAGTGGCACCCCATTGAAAATCCGGATACCATTTGTCATAGTAACTTCCATCTGGAATATTTCCTTTTTTTCCTACTGATAAATCATTCCCCAAAAAACTCCCTAAACCAAAACTTTTTACATGACTGCTCCAGATATCCATGGACTCGGAAGCATCACTATATTTCTCAACAGTTGTTCTGAAGGCCATCGCAAAATAAGAGTTACAAGAATAACTAATCCCAGAATCTAGATTTCTGAATCCACCCCCACAATGGCACTGCATGACACGTTTATTTTTCCCATAGATGTACTTTCCTGAACAAATAATATTTGTTTTTGGAGTGATTGCATTTTCTTGTAAAGCGGTTAACGCGACTAACAATTTAAAAGGGGATCCAGGGACATGCATTCTTGTGAGACCTTTGTCTATTAAAGGCCGATGAATGGAATCTAAATACAGTTTGGTGTAGTTTTTGGAGCGTTGGCGTCCGACTAATAAGTTTGGGTTGTAAGAAGGTGCAGAGACAAGACTTAAGATTTCACCCGTACTTGGCTCGATGGCAACAATCCCTCCAATTTTGTTTTGCATCAGTAATTCTCCATAGGCCTGAAGTTCAGAATCAATGGTGATTTTAATGTCTTTTCCAGGCACAGGAAGCGTGTCAAATGCCTCCTCTTTATAGGCGCCAATATCTCTGTTATAAATATCTTTTTGGATGTACTTCACCCCTTTAGTGCCTCTGAGTGTTTTTTCATAAGAGATTTCAACCCCTTGTTTTCCAATCAAATCTCCAAGACGGTAGTAGGAATCCTTTGCAATTTCTTTCGTATTTGCCTCCGCGATGTAACCTAATACATTGGCGCCAATGGAGGTTTGGTAATCTCTCACCGATCTCTTTTGAATATAAAATCCTTTGAATTTTCTTAATTTTTCAGAGAGAAAAGCATAGTCTTCTTTTGAAAGGTGTGCTAAAAACACCGACGGTAATCGTGGCGAATAGCGCTTGGCGCGGTTGTAATATTTAAGAAAATTAGGTTTGTCAATTTTCAAAAGCTTACAAAACATAAGCGTATCCAAAGGCTCGACTTCTCTCGGAATGACCATGACGTCATAGCTCGGTTGATTGGCCACTAAAAGACTGTCATTTCGATCGTAGATATAGCCGCGTTTCGGGTAATGAAATACTTTGCGAATGGCGTTGTCATTATCCATATCGAAAGCATCGGCAGTGTAAATTTGCAAATAAAACAAACGTCCAACAAAGCTTATCCCAGTTAGAATGACCAATCCAAAAAGCAGTACTTTTCTCATGTCTCTTTTTTGCTAAGTAGTGATGTAAGGAGTAAACAAAGTATCAATGTAAAGATGCTGGAATACAAGGCTTGTTCAATGATCAATGTGATTTTATTTTCATCAAACAAAACAAGAGAAAACAAAATAATATGATGAATAACGATGAGGAATATGAAGTAAACCAATCGTCGACTAAAGTCAGTATTGCTAAATTTTATTGTGTGATAATCATAAGCTGCTCCAAATGAAAATTTCAGAAAAAGCGGTCGAATATAGGCAATAGCCACACTTGCTGCCGCATGCATCCCACCAGAATCTAAAAATAGATCAACAGAGAACCCCAATAAAAAACTTAGAAAAATAAATAGCAATCGATTCTTTGTAACGGGGTATAGCAAGATAAAAACAACATACACATAAGGATTCAAGTCTCCTAAAAAATTGATATTGCTACAGACAATAACCTGAAATAAAACCAGACTTATAAAACTTAAAATAGTTTTCAATACACTATTATTCATCGGAAAGATTTAAGGCTTCTAGCTCGTTAATATCTATATTTTTTATAATGTAAACATGCTCTAGATTTCTCATGTCATTAAACAATTTGACGTCAATTATATAGAGGTCTTCTGTGTCATTGAGTCGGTAAGAATCAATGCTTCCAACAGGGATGTTAGGAGGGAAGGTAGAGGAGTATCCGCTGGTAACAATGGTGTCTCCAATAGATAGCTTCACAAGATCTTGTACGTCCTTTAATTGTGTGATTTCTGGAGATTTACCATCCCAGCTTAAGATTCCAAAGTAATTTGTTTTTTTCAATTTTACATTGACGCGACTGTTTGTGTTTAAAATTGACAACACTCTAGAATAGTTTTTAGAGGTTGCATCAATGATTCCCACAATACCTTTGGAAGTAATCACACCATAATCCTCTTTAATACTGTCGTTTTGCCCTTTGTTAAGGGTTAAATAGTTATTGGGAAGCGCATAACTATTTTTATAAACCAGACTTGGGTACAAGTCGTATTTGTATTCCAAAAGAGAGTCAACGGGAACGAAATTCTCTTGACTAAAAGCCACCATTTTCAAGCGGCTATTTTCCTCTAAAAGTAATTGGTTCTCTTTTTTTAAATTGAAATATTGAGTGATGCCATGAAACGTACCGTAGATACTCCCAGTTATTTGATTGGAAGAATTCAGGAATTTACTGCGGTGGTATTCATGCGATTGAATCGTGAGAGAAATGGCATAAGAAAACAACAACAAAAACAAGACAAAAGTTTTGTTTTTAATGAAGAAATTAAAAAGTTGTTGCATTACTTAAGTTCTATTTTATCAAGACACTTTTATACTTTGCAATGTTTTTCAGAACGATTCCAGTTCCTCTAACAACGGCTCTTAGCGGATCTTCTGCAATGTAAACAGGCAAGTCTGTTTTTTGAGACAATCGTTTGTCCAAACCTCTTAACATCGATCCACCACCTGCAAGATAGATGCCTGTGTTGTAAATATCAGCCGCCAGTTCTGGAGGCGTTTGTGAGAGAGTTTCCATCACGGAGTCTTCAATTCTTAGAATCGATTTGTCCAATGCTTTCGAAATTTCTCGGTGTGTAATTTGAACCTGTTTTGGTTTTCCTGTCAGTAAATCTCGTCCTTGAACGTTCATTTCATCTGGCGGAATTTCTAAATCTTCCGTCGCGGCACCAATTTGTATTTTTATTTTTTCAGCGGTGCGATCTCCAACATACAAGTTGTGTTGTGTGCGCATATAATAAATGATGTCATTGGTAAAGACATCTCCAGCAACTTTCACGGATTTGTCGCAGACAATACCACCCAGAGCAATCACCGCAATTTCGGTGGTTCCACCACCAATATCCACAATCATGTTTCCTTTTGGTTGCATGATATCGACTCCAATTCCAATGGCAGCTGCCATCGGCTCATGAATCAGATACACTTCTTTCCCATTCACGCGTTCCGCAGATTCTTTTACCGCACGCATTTCTACTTCCGTAATTCCCGAAGGAATACAAATCACCATTCTTAGAGAAGGTGTGAATAATTTATTTTTCAGTGCTGGAATGCTTTTGATAAACAAACTTATCATTTGTTCAGACGCATCAAAATCTGCAATAACACCATCTTTTAGAGGGCGAATAGTTTTGATATTTTCATGCGTTTTTCCTTGCATCAAGTTAGCTTCCTTACCCACAGCAATAATTTTTCCTGAGACACGGTCTCTAGCAACAATAGATGGACTGTCAATGACAACTTTGTCATTGTGAATTATTAAGGTGTTGGCGGTGCCTAAATCGATGGCTATTTCTTCTGTTAAGAAGTCAAAAAATCCCATATGCTATAAAAAATTTATCAAAAATATTAAAGTAATATGCTGTTTTGTAAATGTACTAAAATAAACTTTAGTTTGAAAATGGCTTTTACTTAAATAATTTAGTGTTTAAAATGACGTGTTTTTGTAAACACCATCGCTACATTATTGGCATTACAATAATCAATACTCAACTGATCTTTAATGGAGCCTCCCGGTTGGATGACGGCTGTAATTCCTGCATTTTTTGCAATCTCTACACAATCAGGAAATGGAAAAAACGCATCACTTGCCATCACGGCACCGTTCAATTTGAAATCAAAAGAATTCGCTTTATGGATGGCTTGATTTAAAGCATCGACACGACTTGTTTGCCCTGTTCCACTCGCAAATAATTGTTTGTTTTTGGCTAAAACGATGGTGTTTGACTTGGTGTGTTTACATATTTTAGATGCAAACAACAAATCTTCAATTTCACTTTCAATTGGGGTCGAAATTGTTGCGTTTTCCAAGATTTTTCGTTCATCGGTAATCATATTTTTCTCCTGAACTAAGACACCATTCAAACAGCTTCTTACCCCAGTTTCGGGTAAATCAACTGTGTTTTGAATCAATAAAATTCTATTCTTCTTTCCTTTTAAAAGTGCTTCTGCTTCTGTACTGAAAGAAGGTGCAATGACCACTTCACAAAATAAAGTATGAATTTTCTCAGCAGTCGCCAAGTCAATCTCACTGTTTGAAATTAAGACGCCACCAAAAGCCGATACAGGATCTCCTGCCAAGGCATCTACATACGCTTGATGGATGGTCTCTCGTTGTGCAACGCCACAGGCATTGTTATGTTTTAAGATGGCAAACGTTGGTTTTTCGTCATGAAATTCGTTCATGAGGTTCACAGCGGCATCCACATCCAATAGGTTGTTGTAGCTCAATTCTTTTCCGTGAAGCTTCGTAAACATGGCTTCAAAATCGCCAAAGAAATAGCCTTTTTGATGTGGGTTTTCTCCGTAACGAAGTACTTTGCCTTGGGTTTCACTAATTTTTAAAACGACCTCTTCTTTTTCGCTATTAAAATAATTAAAAATAGCACTGTCGTAATGCGATGATACATTAAAGGATTTGGTAGCAAAACGTTTACGGTCTTCAATTGAAATGCTTCCTTCGTCCTCAGAAATGAGTCCTAAGAATTCAGCATAATCGTCCACAGACGACACACATATTACATCTTTATAATTTTTGGCGGCGGCACGAATTAATGAAATCCCACCGATGTCAATTTTTTCAATAATATCTTCATTGCTAGCCCCAGAAGCGACTGTTTTTTCAAATGGATACAGATCCACAATCACAGCATCGATTTGAGGAATTGAAAACGAATTCATTTCTTCCACATCTTGTGCATTGTCTTGACGGTTTAAGATCCCACCAAATATTTTTGGATGCAAGGTTTTTACACGGCCTCCAAGAATAGAAGGATAGTCTGTGATCTCTTCTGCAGGTACGACCTTAATTCCTAAGTCGTTGATAAATTTTTGAGTGCCTCCAGTGGAGTAGATAGTCACGCCTTGTGCGTTGAGTTTTTCAACAATGGGCGCGAGTCCCTCTTTGCTAAATACGGATATTAAGGCGGATGTAATTGTTTTGCTTTGGCTCATTTGGAAGTCTAAAAATTAAAAAACAAAAGTAGGCAATTATCACAGAAAAACGGAGTCGAATTTCTTGTAAAAAATTGTTTTTTTTAACTAATATTCAGAGTTATCAACAACTACATAAGCGTAGCAACCGATTGACATACAAATTCTAAGAAATGTTCATCAGCATCTGTAAATGGGTCAGCTGTACTAGAATCAATATCTATTTGCCCTATGTTTTGACCATTGACAAACAAAGGGACTACAATTTCAGATTTCACATTGATGTTACAAGCAATATAATTATCCTGTGCTTTCACATCGGGAACCACAAAATTTTCATTGCTTAGGGCGACTTGCCCGCAAATACCTTTACCAAACGGGATGATTTTATGGTCTGTAGGAGTTCCTGAATAAGGACCAAGTTTCAACTCTTCCTTGTCTCCATTTCTAAAATAAAACCCAACCCAATCATAATGAGGTATTTCCGTTTTTAATAAATCACAGATCAATTGCAAGCTGTGACCCTTTGAACTAGAATCTGAAATTATGGCTGTTATTTTAGGTTTTAAAACATGTAAAGGCATAAAAAATAATTTTTGTAAAAATACCATTTCTGTGTTTAATCCTATTAAATTGAATTAATTTTTTTGTACTCAGGTAATTATTCATAATCTTATAACAATAACCATTGGATTCTTTCAAACAACAAATTTAAACCTTAGACAAATTAGATTAGATAGTATTGATATTGGGCAATATTCAATCATTTTTAATTAGTTTTAAGAGCTATTTTTGACTAAATACTATTTTAAGAGTCAGAATAAGCTGAAAAAAGGACTTTAAACAGAGAGTAGGCATAATTAAAATATAAATCATTGAATTCAGATGTAGAGTATCTTAGTAGCGAATATTGGATTGTTCCTATTTTAAAATCTAATTCTAATAAAATGTTTATAGAATTAAGCGTGAAATATAAGCAGGCACCAAGTAATTTATATCATTATGATTCTAATGAGTTATTTGTTAGATTTGAAAACTACTTGGCCAGTCAAGGAGCACAAAAAGCAAGGGCGCGTCATTTTTATATGTATTTAAATTCTGATAGTACACCATTTAAGGATGGAATTCTTGGCGTGGGACAATATGAAAGTTCTCGTCATAAATATCGCCTTGGATTGTCAGCAAATGTTTCATCTGTTTTTGCACACGAAGTTGGGCATTGCTTTGGAGCAAAACATTTTGATAACTTTGCTTACGATATGACTGAAATTGACACGTATTATCTTGCTTATAGTGTAATGTATTCAACGTATGGGGGATTCCCTGAGTTATTTAAAAAAGAAAAATTTTATGGGTCACTCAACAGGGATGGAATCAAAGCGCGTTTATTAAGATAGAAATAACTGAAGAGGTATAAGAGATTAAATTTGTCGTTTTATTTAAAAAATAGTAGAAATAAGCAATGTTTTAATACGAGCTTTATTCTGCTATTTTTTTGTTAACCAATGGTGTAAATAGTCCGCGTTTCATTAAATTTGACAAATGCAAAAAACCTTGACTCATAAAGTTTTTTCAATGACGCTGGCGCTTTTAGTGCTTTTGTCCACATTTTCATTTAAAATTGAAGCCCATTTTTGTGGACCTAAAATTGTAGATGTTGCTGTCTTTTCGAAGGTTACATCGTGTTGTAGTGCAATGTTAAACACCAATTCTGAAGTTCAGTTTTCTAAAATCAGCTGCTGCACAAATAGGGTTGTTTCCTTCGATGGTTTAAAGGAATTAAATGTTGTTTCATCTATGGATGAGCTACAGCTTGCAAAGGTTTTTCAATCGCTTTCAAAATTCAATAGTCATCAAGCCTTGTTCACTTTTTTAGCTATTGGCTATGATCCCAATTATTTTTCTCCCGATTTGATAGTGGACCCTCAAATTGAACATCAAGTTTTTCTGATTTGATTTTAGTACTATAGACACATTCTTAGGCTTACATCACGCTTGTTAAATGCCTCTTTGTAGTATTCTTATAAATTAAATCACAATGAAATCCATATTATATCTTATCATTTTCTTTCCATTTTTTGTTTTTTCACAAAGTGAAATCAAAGGAAAAATCATGGAATTAAATTCCCAAAACCAGCAGATTCCTTTGCTTGGAGCCAATGTGTTTTGGCTCAATACATCCATTGGAACCATTACTTCAGAGGAAGGAACGTTCAAGCTGCCTTATAAGCCCTCTTACAAAAAACTAGTGATTAGTTTTGTTGGTTTTAAAACAGACACGCTTACCATCGACAGTCCAAAAATGATTCGGCATTTGTTAGAAACCTCTGATGATTTGGGAGAAGTAACTGTGTCTGCACGCAAAAAATCCTCGGCAACCTCTTATCTCTCATCTCAGAATATTTCTACCATAAGCAGTAAAGAACTTTTGAAAGCCGCTTGTTGTAATTTGTCTGAAAGTTTTGAAACGAACCCCTCTATTGATGTCAATTTTACGGACGCCATTTCAGGGACAAAGCAAATTAAAATGCTCGGTCTCACAAGTCCTTATATTTTAATTACCACTGAAAACATTCCCTCAATTCGTGGCGCGTCGCAAGCCTACGGCTTGAGTTTTATCCCTGGGACTTGGGTTGAGAGCATTCAAATTACAAAAGGGGGTGGAAGTGTTGTCAATGGGTTTGAAAGTATTGCTGGACAAATTAATGCAGAGTTGGTGAAACCCACCACGGATAACAGAGTTTTTGTCAATGCCTATGGATCTTTGAATGGACGTACAGAACTCAATACACATTTTAACACCACCCTTTCTGAGAAGTGGAGCACAGGATTGTATGTGCATGCAAATAACAGATCGCAAAAATTTGACAGAAACAACGATTCATTTTTAGACATGCCTTTGGCAAAACAACTCAATATCATGAACCGTTGGCAATATTCCAACCTTCAAAAAGGATTGATTAGTTTTTTGAATGTACGCTACTTGACGGATGAGAAACAAGCGGGTCAACTTGATTTTGACCCTAGAACAGATCGGCTTTCAAGCACCGTTTGGGGAAGTGAGATCGCCACCAAACGCTTTGAGGTTTCTTCGAAATTTGGTTATGTCAATCCCGAAATTCCGTATCAAAGTTTAGGACTTCAATTGTCGTACAGCGATCATGATCAAACATCTTATTTTGGATTAAATCAATACGATATACGTCATAAAAGCGTATACTCCAACTTGGTTTATAATTCTATTATTAGCGATTCAAGACATAGAATAAAAACAGGTTTGAACGCGACTTATGATGACTACAGAGAGACGGTCAATTCAGAATTATACGACAGAAATGAACGCTCTATTGGTGGGTTTTTTGAATATAGTTTTGACAATTTAGAAGCCCTTAATTTAACGGCAGGAATCCGGGTGGATCACCATAATTTATCAGAAACCTTTATCACCCCACGAGTACATGCGCGTTACACGCCTTGGGAAAAATCGGCCTTAAGAGTGTCGTTTGGACGCGGAAAACGTGCAGCGAATATTTTTGCTGAAAATCAAAAATTATTCGCAACCTCAAGAACGATTAATATCCAAAGTACAGGCGGAAACATTTATGGTTTAAAACCTGAAATTGCTTGGAATTATGGTATATCTTTTTTACAAGGATTTAAGTTATTTGACCGAAAAGCAGATCTTACGATAGATTTTTATCGAACAGATTTTCAAAATCAAGTGGTTGTTGATTATGAAAACCCTTATGAAGTTAACTTCTATAACTTAGAAGGTTCTAGTTTTGCCAACAGTTTTCAAGCAGAGTTTAGTTGGAATCTTTTGGAGCGATTGGATTTAAAGACAGCTTACAAGTTTTACGATGTTAAAACCCAATACAAGTCTGGAAAACTTAAAAAACCGTTGACCTCTCAACACCGTGTGTTTGCAAATCTTTCTTTTGAAACTCCTAAAACCGATAAAGGAGGTGTATGGAAATTTGACACTACATTTAATTGGTTTGGAAAACAGCGTTTTTCATCGACTGCTTCCAGTCCAGAAGCCTATCAGTTGCCAACCTATTCCCCAACCATTTCAACTTTAAATGCACAAATTACCAAGGTATTTTCGGACTCCTTTGAACTCTATGTGGGTGCAGAAAACATTACCAATGCCACTCAAAAAAACCCAATTTTAAGCTCTGAAAACCCATTTGGCTCAAATTTTGATACTACATTTGTATATGGCCCCATTTTTGGGAGTACTTATTATACGGGCTTACGCTATAAATTAAATTAATAAATATAAACACAAATATTATGAAAACAGTTTTCTTATCACTCACCATCCTATGTATGACTACGATGAGTTTTGCTCAAAATAAAAATGCGAGAGCGTCCTTTGAAGTGGACGGTGTTTGCATGATGTGTAAAAATCGTATTGAAAAAGCGAGCCTTAAAACAAAAGGTGTTAAATCTGCTGTTTGGAATGTAGAAAGTCATGAGCTAAGACTCATTTTTGATGAAAACAAAACCGACCTCATTAGCATCCAAAAAAACATTGCAGGTGTTGGTCATGATACCAAAGAACTCAAAGCAACTGATGAAGCTTATAACAGTGTCCATCCGTGTTGTAAATACAGAGAAGATGAGGTTGTAGAGGAACATAAATAGTTTTTTAACTTACACTCCATCCTTTTCTTGTTTGTGTTCAGGTAAGTCGGGAGACTTTGCAGGGCATCGGGAAAAATGAAACAAAAATTGTACATTTGTTACACTTGAAATATTGAAATCATGGATTTAGAAGCAAGAAAATATCATTTTATTCAAGAATTTAATAAAGTCGATAATGAAAGTATTATCGATACTTTAGAGCGTGTTTTAAAGCGCGAAAAAGAAGATAGTGAAGAGATTTCTACTGAGCATAAAAAAGAATTAGACAATCGTTTAGAAAGTTATAAAAACAACCCTAAGGATGTCTTAGATTGGAAAGATGTAAAGCGCGACTGGTAATGAGTTATGAAATTAAACTGCTGCCAATCGTACATGTAGATCTACGAAAGTCTAAAGAATGGTATCTGAAAAAAAGTAAAATATTAGCCCAAGAATTTAAAATAGAAGTTGATAAACAAATCGATTATATTGGGAAATTTCCAGAATATTATCAGCGAAAATATAAAGAGCTACGACAGTCTCTAGTGTCTCGTTTTCCTTACTCTATTTTCTATTTAATAGAAGAAAAACAAAAACGAGTTATAGTTTTTGGGGTTTTACACACAAGTAGAAATCCTGAAATAGTGAGAGAAAGAATAGCTACTAAGTAGGGCTAGGAGGTCATGCTTCCAATAAAATATAACTGTTGTCATAAATTGTGACACCTAGTTATTAAACCACAAAAAAAGCTCCTGAATGTAATTTCAGGAGCTTTTTTGATTGTTGTTGTATGTGATGATTACATCATCCCTGGCATCCCACCACCCATCGGAGGCATTGCAGCAGCATCTTCTTTAATGTCAATTAAAGCACACTCTGTTGTAAGGATCATGCCCGCTACAGAAGCTGCATTTTCCAAAGCCACACGTGTTACTTTTTTAGGGTCAATAATTCCAGCTTTAAGCATGTCTACATAGACATCGTTTTTGGCATCGTAACCAAAATCGCCTTTACCTTCTAAGACTTTATTAATCACAACACTTCCTTCACCACCAGCATTTTCTACAATGGTACGTAAGGGAGCTTCAATCGCTTTAGACACGATTTGAATTCCTGTAACTTCGTCCAAATTGGCTGCGGTTAGTTTTTCGAGTGTTTTTTGAGCTCTTACAAGCGCGACACCACCACCAGCAACAATGCCTTCTTCAACAGCGGCTCTCGTCGCATGAAGTGCATCATCCACACGGTCTTTCTTTTCTTTCATTTCAATCTCACTAGCAGCACCTACATAAAGGACTGCTACACCACCAGCTAGTTTAGCCAAGCGTTCTTGTAGTTTCTCTTTATCATAATCACTAGTCGTTGTTTCTATCTGCGCCTTGATTTGATTCACACGCGCCTTGATATCATCCGCTTTTCCAGCTCCATTGACAATTGTTGAATTGTCTTTGTCAATCGTCACTGTTTCAGCAGTTCCTAACATGCTTAAATCTGCATTTTCTAAAGAAAACCCGCGTTCTTCAGAAATCACGGTGCCTCCTGTAAGGATGGCGATATCTTCAAGCATTGCTTTACGACGGTCTCCAAATCCTGGAGCTTTCACTGCAGCGATTTTAAGACCACCTCTTAATTTGTTGACCACTAAAGTTGCTAAGGCTTGGCCATCTACATCTTCAGCAATAATTAAAAGTGGACGTCCAGATTGTGCTACAGGCTCCAAAATTGGAAGCACTTCCTGAAGGTTTGAAATCTTTTTATCAAATAATAAAATATAAGGATTTTCTAAATCAGCAATCATTTTATCGGCATCGGTCACAAAATAAGGACTTAAATACCCTCTGTCAAATTGCATTCCTTCAACCACATCTACATAAGTGTCCATTCCTTTGGCTTCCTCTACTGTGATGACGCCTTCTTTACCAACTTTTCCAAATGCTAAGGCAATAAGTTCTCCTATAGTATTATCGTTATTGGCAGAAACAGATGCAATTTGTTGAATTTTCTCAGAAGAATTTCCAACTTTCTTTGCTTGCTTTTCTAAATCAGTAATAATCGATATGACTGCTTTATCAATTCCACGTTTCAAATCCATTGGATTTGCGCCGGCAGCTACATTTTTCAAACCTTCTTTTACAATTGCTTGTGCTAAAACGGTTGCCGTTGTCGTACCATCTCCAGCCAAATCATTGGTTTTAGAAGCAACTTCTTTAACCATTTGAGCGCCCATATTTTCTAGAGCATCTTCCAATTCAACTTCTTTTGCAACAGAGACCCCATCTTTAGTCACTTGTGGTGCGCCAAAACTTTTACTGATAATCACATTACGACCTTTTGGTCCTAAGGTTACTTTTACTGCATTTGCGAGTGCATCAACACCACGTTTCAATCCGTCACGAGCGTCTATATCAAATTTTATATCTTTTGCCATTTCTTTTATTTTTTAAAAATTAAACAATTGCAAGAATATCACTTTCTCGCATGATTAAATAATCAGTTCCTTCGAGCTTAAGCTCTGTGCCAGCATACTTTCCGTAAAGGACGGCATCGCCCACTTTTACAGTTGTAGGCTCATCTTTAGTGCCTTTACCCACTGCAACCACGGTGCCTTTTTGAGGTTTCTCTTTTGCATTATCAGGGATGATAATTCCAGAAGCAGTTGTTGTTTCAGCTTGCTGCGGTTCTACAAGAACTCTGTCAGCTAATGGTTTGATGTTTAAAGCCATATATTTTAATTTTTAGTGTTGTTAAATTCTTAATTTCTACTTTCTAAAAGTGTGCCAACCCCATTGAACTGACAAACTTTCAGAAACAAAAAATGTCAACGTGTTGGCGTTGACATTTTGTAATTTTTATAAAGCATTTCTTTTACTCTGAATCCGTAGCTTCTGGAGTTGAACTCTCTTCAGTAGTTGTCTCTTGAACAGGGACTGCTACAGGTTGAGATGTTGTTGGTGCTGCATCTAAATCAAGAGCTTTAGATTCTTGACTGTCGCTAGGACCTACAATAGCGACATTGGATAGTAAAATTAAGGCCAACAACAATGTTGCGAGTGCCCATGTGCTTTTGTCCAAAAAGTCGGATGTTTTTTTAACACCACCAACTTGTTGTGTTCCACCACCTCCAAATGAAGAAGACAATCCTCCACCTTTAGGATTTTGAACCATAATAACAACGACAAGTAGAAAAGCTACGATGACGATAAGGACTAGAAATATTGAAAATGTACTCATTATAAATTATTTTTTTCTTGTAAGACTTTTATTGCTTGAATTTGGTCTGCAAATAAACTACTTTTTTCTGGATATTTCAAACTTAAAATACGGTAAGACTGTATTGCTTTGTCATAGTTTTTTTGTTCCACGTAGATTCTTGCTAAAGTTTCGGTCATTAAGTCCTCTGTTTCAAAGGCAGACTCCTCCGCAATATTGATGAGTTTTGAGTGTTTGTCAAGGGGTTTTAGTTTGGGTTTATTTGTAATAAACGCATCAATAAGCGCAAACTTTTTATCACGGTTTGATTCCTCTTCAGGTTCAGGTGTTTCGGATCGGTCAATCGGCTTTTTTTGCGCTACACGAAGCCATTCAGAAAATGAAAAGGTTTCGGTCTTATCAAACTGTAAAGGTTTTCCGAGCTCTAATTTTGATACAGAATCGTCCACGATTAAAGAAGCATGAGAAGAAATATCCTGAAATTCTTCAACTTTAATTGTTTTGATTTGATCAAAATTTTGTTTGATATATGTTGAAATATCATTTTGTAAAAACACTTCAGAAGTAATAAAATCAAATAATACCGTGCGATCAGTTGTATAAGCAGCCGTTGTCTTTAACTCCTGATTATACTTGAAACTCCCTAAATCTTTTAAGCCTTTTAAATAAATAGCTCTTGCCGATTGAAAATAGGGAAATTCCTCAATAATAGCGGATACATGGCTGACTTGGTCTTTATTTAAAGCCGAAGGGTGGTGTAGTAGATATGTGAAATCAGATGTGTTCATAATTTACCAATCGGCTAAGGATGCGTTTATGACATCTTGGGTGATGCGTTCAAAAATTTCTTCTACAGCCGTTGTTTTTTGAGACCCGACAAGTTGCGCACTGCCTGCATAATCATAAAAAAAGGAAAATCGTTTTTCAAAATCAGCTTCCTCATCATTTGCATTCGTGAAAATCACATTAACACTAATAGTCAATCTGTTTTGGGCGGCTGTATTGCTTGAAGTCGCTGTTGTTGGTGAAATTCGGTACTCAACAATTTCACCTTCATAAACGATGTCTCCACTGGATTTAACAAGGTCTAAATTGGTTTGATTTAAAATCAAATCTTGAAGTGCTAAAGTAAAGTCACGTTCAATACCCGGCTCAATTAATGCTGCGGTATTTTGAAAATAATTCACTTGAAAGGACTTAGTGTCGGCACTTAAAGAAATCCCTGTAAAGGAGTAAGCACCACACCCTAAAATAAGGGTAAAAACACTGATTGCTAAGCTGTATTTTAAAACGTTAAAGGTCATATTGTTTTATTTTTCGATATAAAGTACGTTCGCTAATTCCCAATTCATCTGCTGCTAATTTACGCTTTCCTTTGTGACGTTCAAGGGATTTTTTAATAAGTTCTAATTCTTTATCGTGTAGAGACAGCGTTTCTTCTTCCTCTTCAACCGCATCAATGTAGGTGTATTTTTCTTCATTGTCTTTTACAATTTCAACGGCATTTTCTTCTCGTGGTTTTGCAGGGAGTGCTAAGAACTCGGGTTCTTTTTTGGGTTCTAAAGTTTCGTCTTTATTATATATTTTTTCAATTAAACTTTCGTTGTTTTTCTGAACATCACTGTGATTTTCGTTTTTCATCAATTCCATGGTCAGTTTTTTGAGATCGTTCAAATCACTTTTCATGTCAAATAAAACCTTGTACAAAATTTCTCTTTCGGTACTAAAATCACTCTGACTTTTATCTTTTCCTTGTACTGTTGGAAAATTACCTCCCATATTTGGTAAATATGTTTTCAAGGTCAATATATCAATCATTCTTGAAGACTCTAACACAGAAATTTGCTCAGCAACATTTCTGAGCTGTCTCACATTTCCACTCCATCGATAATTGATGAGGGCTTCAATCGCTTGCTCCTCCAGTCGGATGGTTGGCATTTTATATTTTAAGGCAAAATCACTGGCAAATTTTCTAAACAACAAATGAATATCGTCCTTTCGATCGCGAAGCGAAGGCAATAAAATCTCAACCGTACTCAGTCTGTAATAAAGGTCTTCACGAAATTTTTCTTTTTCAATGGCCTCAAACATATTCACGTTGGTTGCTGCTACAATCCTCACATCTGTTTTTAAAACAGCACTTGAGCCTACTTTTATAAACTCACCATTTTCTAAAACACGGAGCAATCGAACTTGCGTGGTGAGAGGAAGCTCGCCTACTTCATCTAGAAATATGGTTCCTCCATTGGCAACTTCAAAGTAGCCCGAACGGTTTTGGGTTGCTCCTGTAAAGGCTCCTTTTTCATGTCCAAAAAGCTCACTGTCGATAGTGCCCTCTGGAATGGCACCACAATTAACGGCAATATATTTTCCGTGTTTTCGATGCGAAAGTTGATGGATTATTTTAGGAATGCTTTCTTTTCCAACACCACTTTCTCCAGTGACTAAAACCGAAATATCTGTTGGTGCTACCTGAACGGCTTTTTCTATAGCACGATTCAAGCCCGTATCATTTCCAATGATACTAAACCGTTGTTTTATAGATTGAACTGTTTCCATAATTAATTATTTTCAGATAAACCAATGGCTTCTCCAATGAGGGTTGCACTGGTACAACTGTTTATTTTGACGTTTACAAAATCTCCGATTTTATAGTTTTCTTTAGGGAATACGGCTACTGTGTTTTGTGCACTTCTCCCAGACCATTCTGAGTCGGATTTTTTAGATTCTTTTTCAATTAACACTTCCACCGTTTGATTCAGAAATTCTTCGGTTCTGAAAAGACCATGAGCGCGTTGCAATTCAACAACTTCCGCCAAGCGTCTTTTTTTAGTTTCAAAAGCAACGTCGTCTTCAAGTTTTCTTTCAGCCATGGTTCCTGGACGTTCGGAATAGGCGTACATATACCCAAAACTATACTTAACAATTTCCATTAAACTCAAGGTGTTTTGGTGGTCTTCTTCCGTTTCGGTTGGAAACCCACAAATCATATCTTGAGAAATGGTGCAATTTGGGAGGATGTCTTTAATGTTTTTGATCAAATCAATATATTCTTCGCGCGTGTGCTGACGGTTCATTTCTTTTAGAATCCGATTGCTTCCACTTTGTACGGGAAGGTGCACATGATTGCAAATATTCTGATGTTTCGCCATCGATCGGATCACGTCTAAAGACATGTCTTGCGGATTGGAGGTCGAAAATCGAATACGCATTTTAGGATACGCTTTAGCACAGAGGTCTAAGAGTACCGCAAAATCAACTGCCGTTGCTTTCTGCAGGTCCGTCGCCTTCGTAAAATCTTTTTTAAGTCCACCGCCATACCATAAATAGCTGTCTACATTTTGACCCAAAAGAGTCACTTCTTTAAACCCTTTGTTCCATAAATCACTGATTTCTTCGAGGATGCTTTGAGGGTCTCTACTGCGTTCGCGCCCTCTTGTAAAAGGCACCACGCAAAACGTACACATATTATCGCAGCCTCTTGTGATGGATACAAAAGCAGTAACGCCGTTTGTGTTCAGTCTTACAGGAGAAATATCGCCATAGGTTTCATCTTTAGAAAGAATCACATTCACGGCACTTCGTCCTTGGTTCACTTCAGCTATTAGGTTGGGAAGGTCTTTATAGGCATCAGGTCCTACAACAAGATCCACAATTTTTTCTTCTTCTAAAAATTTACTTTTAAGGCGTTCCGCCATACAACCCAAAACGCCTACTTTCATTTTTGGATTGATGCGTTTGACAGCATTGTATTTTTCAAGTCGTTTGCGGACGGTTTGCTCCGCTTTATCTCGAATAGAGCAAGTATTTACCAATACGAGATCGGCTTCTTCCAGAACTTGAGTGGTATTGTATCCTTCTTTTGAAAGGATGGACGCTACAATTTCACTGTCACTAAAATTCATAGCACAGCCATAACTTTCTATAAACAGCTTTTTAGTGTTTTCAAGTTTGGGTGTAATGGCTAATTTTGAGCCTTGAACTGTTTCATCAATTGTTTTCTCCATAATAGTTTCAATATCCATTGAGGGACAATAAGCATGCAAAGATACAATAATTTTGTTTTTTATGACAAAGTGTCATGGTTTTCATTTTTTATTTTGATTTCACAAAACAATCCTCTTTATTTGGGGTTCACTAATTTTCAAAAATTTATAGTATGTATGCAGTTCAAACGTTATTAAGCAAAATTCAAACCTCTAAAACAATTGATTTTGGAGACCTCTTCAATGAGTCGTTGGGCTTGTTCAAAAAAGTATGGGTTCAGGGGCTGTTGCTTCAGTTGTTTTCGATTGTCATCATGCTTCCTTTTATAATCAGTCTCTATTTACCCTATTTCACACTTGCACTTGATGGTGGCTTAAATCAAACGTTGGGCTCCACGGAGTTGAGCAAGGCTCTTATAGAAGAGTATGGGGCTTCTCTAATATGGATTTATTTGTTAATGTTTTTGGCGAGTATCGTATCCTCTCTTTTATACTTAGGGTTTTATAGAATTGTAAAGGAAATGGATCACGGAAATTCTTTTGTTGTGTCTGATTTCTTCTATTTTTTTAAGAGCCCAATGTTAGGGAAAGCGATCGTCTTATTATTAGCCTACACAGGGATCGCAATTTTAGCAGCCTTGCTTTGCTTTTTTCCTTTAATTTATGCGATGATTCCACTGATGTTTATGCTTCCCGTATTTGTGTACAATTCTCATTTATCAACTTCCGAAATTATTAAAGTTGCATTTGCACTTGGAAACAAAAAATGGGGCATTACCTTTTTAACTCTCATGTTAAATATGATTTTATTCTATGTCGTTTCTTTAGTTACTTGTGGCTTAGGAGCCTTGTTTATTAGCTGTTTTTTATACCTTCCGCAATATATTATTTATAAGAAAGTAATAGGATTTGATGCACCTGAATCAGCACCTCAATCGATTGAATCATAAGCTTTTAAATCAAACCGAATAAGGATTAAAAACGACTGCATTTTGCAGTCGTTTTTTGCTTTGTCAAAAAAATAAAAGAAAGAAATAAAAAAAATCATCTACATTTGTACCTCTCTAAAAATAAGATATGGCTAAGAATTTAGTGATTGTTGAGTCCCCTGCTAAGGCAAAAACTATAGAAAAATTTCTAGGTAAAGACTTTAAAGTCGAGTCTAGTTTTGGGCACATTGCGGATTTACCTTCCAAAGAATTGGGAGTAGATGTTGAGGGTGATTTTAAACCCAAATATGAAGTTTCAAGCGACAAAAAAGCAGTTGTTAGTAAACTAAAAGCCGCCGCTAAAAAGGCAGAAATAGTTTGGTTGGCAAGTGATGAAGATAGAGAAGGAGAAGCAATTGCATGGCATTTAGCTGAAACTTTAAAATTAGACAAAGCTAAAACCAAACGTATTGTTTTTCATGAGATCACAAAATCAGCGATAGAGAAAGCAGTAAAAAATCCCCGCGGGATTGATTATAACTTAGTGGATGCCCAACAAGCGCGACGAGTTTTGGATCGAATTGTAGGGTATGAATTATCTCCAGTTCTGTGGCGAAAAGTAAAAGGAGGCCTTTCGGCAGGACGTGTACAATCGGTTTCTGTTCGGTTAATTGTAGAGCGCGAACGCGAAATACAAAAATTCCAAACGGAAGCGACTTTTAGAATCGATGCAGAATTTACAACTGCTAAAGGGCAGGTGTTTAAAGCAAAACTACCGAAGGCATTTAACAGTGAAGCTGACGCAAAAGCGTTTTTAGATAAAAATAGCGGTGCTTCTTTTTCAGTGTCAAACCTCGAGAAAAAGCCGGCAAAAAAATCACCAGCACCCCCATTTACAACCTCTACATTACAACAAGAGGCAGCTCGAAAATTATATTTTTCAGTTAGTAAAACAATGAATATGGCCCAGCGACTTTACGAAGCGGGTTTAATTACATACATGAGAACGGACAGTGTAAATCTTTCACAAGAAGCACGAAATACAGCGGCTAAAGAAATTTCATCTTCTTACGGAGACACGTACAGCAAGCCTCGAAATTTTAAAGGAAAATCGAAAGGAGCTCAAGAAGCGCATGAGGCGATTCGTCCTACCAATTTCTCAACCCATTCGGTGAATATAGAAAGAGATCAAGCACGACTGTACGATCTTATTTGGAAACGCGCCATCGCATCTCAAATGAGTGATGCACAATTGGAACGTACCAACGTCAAAATAAATACACCCAATCACAACGAAACATTTACTGCAAATGGTGAGGTTATTAAGTTTGATGGGTTTTTAAAAGTATACCTTGAGGGAACTGATGAAGAGAATTTAGAACAAGAAGGTATGTTGCCAGCGATGACGCTTAATGAGGCGTTAGGGAATAATTATATTACGGCTACCGAACGTTTTTCGAGACCACCTTATAGATATACAGAAGCATCTTTAGTAAAAAAATTAGAAGAATTAGGGATTGGAAGACCTTCCACTTATGCACCTACAATTTCAACCATTCAAAACCGAAAATATGTTGAAAAAGGCTCCGTAGATGGAGCGGAACGCAGCTATTCTTTATGGACGTTGTCTGAAGGAGAATTGACAGGAAAAAAATTGACTGAAAAGTTTGGTTCTGATAAAGGAAAGTTAGTGCCTACAGATATTGGAATGATTGTCACTGATTTTTTAGTGAATCATTTTGAAGCTATTTTAGACTACAATTTTACAGCCAAAGTTGAAGCTGATTTTGATTTAATTGCCAGCGGAAAAGAGGACTGGACAAAAATGATGAAGTCATTTTATAAAGAGTTCCATCCAAAAGTTGAAGACGTTAGTCAAAATGCAGAGCGTGAATCTGGTGAGCGTATTTTAGGGACAGACCCAACATCGGGACGTCAATTAAGTGTGCGTTTAGGAAAGTTTGGACCTATAGTTCAGATAGGAAAAGCAGATGAAGAAGAAAAGCAAGTGTTTGCAAGTGTGCCTCCGAATTTTCAATTAGCAGCCATTACGTTTGATGAAGCGTTGGAATTATTTAAACTTCCAAAAGATTTAGGTACTTATGAAGGAGAAGATATTATTGTCAACAATGGCCGTTTTGGTCCTTATGTAAAATTTGGAGATAAATTTATTTCTCTTACTAAAGGGATGGATCCAATGCGTGTTGAAATGGAAGATGCGATTGAATTAATTAAAGAAAAAGAAGCCGCTGATGCTCCTATTTATGAGTACGATGGCTTGCCAGTCCAAAAAGGTAAAGGGCGTTTTGGACCGTTTATCAAATGGAACAATATGTTTATTAATGTCAATAAAAAATACGATTGGGACGATCTTTCTAACGATGATATTGAGACTCTAATAAAGGATAAAATCCAAAAGGAAATTGACAAACTGATACATGATTGGGAAGAAGATGGCATTCGTGTAGAAAAAGCACGATGGGGACGACACAACATTATTCAGGGGAAAACGAAAATCGAACTTCCAAAAACAGTGGATGCTACTAAACTTACTTTAGAAGAAGTAAAAGGGATTATTACTAAAAATGCTCCCAAGAAAAAAACACGTGCCAAAAAGAAAAAATAATGGATTATAGTTTTCTTTCTCCTGTTCAAGATCGGCTTGTAGACGAATTAGAGTTGCTGCATGAACAGACTATAGGAAAAAAACTAAGGATTCATAGCTCTACGCTTGAGCCAAGTTTAGAAGGAGTGAAAATGGCTATTGTTGGGGTGTTGGAATCCAGAAATTCTGTTGATTATGTAGGCGAAGAATTCCAATTTACCGAAATTCGAAAAGCATTTTACAAACTATTCCCAGGAAATTGGTCACATGACATTGCCGATTTGGGCGATATTCAAAGAGGTAAAACTGTTGAAGATTCCTATTTTGCGCTGATTCAAGTCGTGTCTAGCTTAATTAAAGCGAAGATTATTCCAATCATCATTGGCGGAAGTCAAGATTTAACCTACGCCAATTACCGTGCGTACGACAAAATTAGCTCAATGGTCAATATTGTAAATGTTGATAAAAGCTTTGATTTAGGGGATTCTAGCAAGCCGATTAATAATGGCAGTTATCTTGGGAAAATCATTTTAGAACAGCCTTATAATTTATTTAACTACACAGCATTAGGGTTTCAAACGTATTTTAATTCTCAAGAAGAGATTGATTTAATGGAGAAACTTTACTTCGAATCGTACCGATTGGGTGCGATCACGCATTCAATTAGCGTGGTAGAGCCGGTTCTTAGAGATGCCGATATTGTGACCTTGGATATTAACTCTGTTCAATCATCTGAAGTAAGTCTCAAGCAAAAATATTCACCAAATGGTTTTAATGGTCGCGAAATTTGTGCCATTTCAAGGTATGCGGGAATTAGTAACAAAGTCACCTCTTTTGGTATTTATGAATACAATCCTTCACAAAATGACGAAGCAACAGCGATGCTTGTTGCTCAGGTTATGTGGTACTTTATTGAGGGTGTAAATTGCAGGATTAAAGATGATGACTTCAGTGATTCAAACAGTTACCTGAAATTTACGGTTCTGGTGGAGTCAGAAGAATTGGTGTTTTTTAAGAGTAAAAAAACAGGAAGATGGTGGATTGAAATACCTTTTTTAGAGTATTCAAATACTAAATTAAAACAACATCCGTTATTAGCCTGTACGCATGAAGATTATATTGGTGCTACGAAGGGTTTGATCCCTGAGCGTTGGTATAAAGCATATAAAAAAAATTAGATTTTTAAAGCGTAAAATTGTTTATATATTTTGAATTAGTATTCAACAAAAAAAAAGTTGTTTTTTAAGAAATATATGGATAAGTTTACAGCCTGAAGTTTTTAGGAGTTTATTCCTTGAATTTATTTACTTATGAAAAAAATTGTATTAATAACATTAGTCTTAGCTTTTATCACTAGTTGTGGGTCAAAAGACAAAGGAGAATTGGTTGGCGTAAAGGGAAAAAAATGGCATCCAGAGAAGCCTTACGGTATGAGTTTGATTCCTGGAGGCGCTTTTGTAATGGGAAAATCAGATGACGATCTCACTGGAATCCAAGATGCACCCACAAAAACAGTATCGGTACGTTCCTTTTATATGGACGAAACTGAAATCACAAACAGTGAGTACCGACAGTTTGTGTTTTGGGTACGAGATTCAATTTTAAGATTCAATCTTGCTGAAATGGCTGACTTAGAAGGTTTAACTTCTGATGACGATGAAGGTATTGGTGAGTTTGCATATCTGTCTTCTGAGGAAGAAGATATGACACCTTACGAAAAATACATGCTCGATACTTACGGAGACGAACAACGAAAAATCAATAATGATGTAGATCTTATTTTTGAAACCGAAGACTATCCAGATGAGTTATATTCTGAAGTGATGGATAATATGTACCTCCCATTAGAAGAGTCGTACAATGGGCAACGTACTTGGGATGTGAGCCAATTTGAATTTGAGTACTCTTATATGGACATTCAAAGAGCTGCGAATGACAGAAGCCTTTCACGTTCGGATGTTATTAGAAGAGAAGCAGTCAAAGTATACCCAGACACAACAGTATGGATTAGAGACTTTGAGTATTCTTACAATGAACCAATGCACAACGACTATTTTTGGCACCAAGCTTATGGAGACTATCCAGTAGTTGGAATTAGCTGGGAGCAAGCCAAGGCATTTTGTCAATGGCGTACTTTAAAGAAAAATACTTACAAAAAAGATAAAGGACAACAATTCGTAAATTCATTCCGTTTGCCATCAGAGGCTGAATGGGAATATGCGGCACGTGGTGGTCTTGATGGTGGTACGTTTCCATGGGGAGGTCCTTATGCTAAAAATGACCGTGGTTGTTTTATGGCAAACTTCAAACCTTTAAGAGGAAATTATGCAGCCGATCAAGCGCTATATACTGTAGAGGCGGATTCTTATGAGCCAAATGATTATAACTTATATAACATGGCTGGTAATGTCGCTGAATGGACGATGTCATCCTACGACTCTTCGTCTTACGAGTTTTCATCTACGATCAATCCAAATGTAAACGACGATACTTTAGATCGTAAAGTCGTTCGTGGAGGTTCTTGGAAAGATGTTGCTTATTACTTACAAGTAAGCTCAAGAGATTATGAAGTATATACAATTCAAAGAAGTTACATAGGTTTCAGAACTGTTCAGGATTATATGGGCACCGATGCAACAGCAAATCAAGCAACTAATTAATATTAAATAACCAATTAACATTAAATAATAAATTAAAAAACATCAATTATGGCATTTAAAATAAACAAGAGAGTAATGAATATGGCTTATGGCCTTGGAGCAGCAGTAGTAATTATTGGTGCACTAATGAAAATTATTCACAAAGATTTAGGACCATTAACAGGGAGTATGTTATTAACCATTGGTCTTGTAACAGAAGCCCTAATTTTTGCACTTTCTGCATTTGATGCACCAGACGAAGAACTCGATTGGACAAAAGCCTATCCTGAATTAGCAGGTGGTAAAGCAAATGCTAAAGGAGTAAAAGAAGAAACTCCAGAAGGAGTACTTACAAAGAAATTAGACAGCTTATTAAAAGAAGCCAAAATTGATGGTGCCTTAGTAACAAGCTTAGGAGACAGCATCAGAAACTTAAACTCAACTGCTTCAGGTATGGGTGGGTCTATGGGAGCTTCTCAAAAATACAGTGAAGAAATGGCAAAAGCTGCTGCTCAAATGGAGTCTATCAACAGTCTTTACAAAGCACAACTAGAAAGTGCAGGTCGTCAGGCTGATATCAACCAAGAATCTATTGAGAACGCAACGAAACTCAAAGAACAAATGCAATCTTTAGCATCTAACTTATCTTCATTAAATGGAGTTTATGGTGGAATGTTATCTGCAATGAACAAAAATTAATTAGTTTTTTTAACAACTAAAATTTATTTAACAATTTAAAAAACTAATTAACAATGGGAGGAGCAAAAGAAAGTCCAAGGCAAAAAATGATTAACTTGATGTACTTAGTATTTATATCAATGCTAGCATTAAACATGTCAAAAGAAGTATTAAGTGCTTTTGGAATGATTTCAGAGCAAGTAACGGAAAATAATATCTCTTTACAAGAACGTATTATTACATTTGAAACATCTATAGACAGCAATTTTGAAAAAGAAGATAAAATCTGGAAAGAAAAAAAGCTAGCCAAAGATCAGGTACATGAAATTACAACTAATTTCTTAACCTATCTTACCAATCTTCAACAATCACCACCACAAAAAGAAGTTAAGGGATTAAAAGATCCAATTAATGATTACGAAGTGATGGACAAGCCAGACTATTTCGATAATAAATTCTTTATAGGAAGTCAAGGCGTTTTAAAAGCAGAAGGTCAAGAGTTTCTAGATAAAATTAAAGCATTCAAAACAGAATTTGTTGCGGTTGTAGATTCGCTCAAGACTGGAAAAAGTGATGAAAATTATGTCAACCTAATCAATGATGTTATAGATGTATTTGATACGGAGTCTGAAGTGATCAATAGATCAGGAGCCAAAACAACATGGCTTGAGTATAACTATTTTGGGTTTCCTGAAGTAGCGACGAACACAAAACTTACAGTCATGAAGGCCAACGTTCTTGGTTTTCAAGCAGAACTATTATCTGCAATGATTGGTGGTCAATATAAAATTAATGCAACACTTGCCAATTTTGATGCCTATGTGGTTTCAGATAAAGCCGCTTATTTTCCAGGTTCTAAATTTTCTGGTAAAATAGTACTAGGTAAAAAATCTAAAAACTTGCAACCAACAGCAATTAAAATCAACAATTCAGAAATAGACCCATTAACGTCTTTAAATGAAGAAGGTGAAATTGAACTTGACTTTACTGTCGGATCTGTAGGTACTAGAGAAATTGTGGGTACTATCACCTTTGAAGAAGGCGATGGTGAACCAATTGAAATCCCTGTTCTCTCCAACTACGAAGTGATTTCTAAGCCGAACTCTGCTTCTGTACAGGTCTTGGGAAGAAATACCTTATTTAGAAACTTTGAAAACGAGGTAAAAGTATCCGTACCAGGCGTTGCTGCAAACTTAGTAACTGCTTCGGGACCTGGAGTCACTAACAAAGGGGATGGATTATACACGATCAAACCTCAAAAGGGACAAGAACTCGTGTTAAAGATTTCTGCTGAACTTCCGGATGATTCTACATTCAGTTCATCTGAAACTTTTCAGATAAGAAGAGCGCCAGTGCCAAATATTTTGTTCAATGGTAAAGAAGGAGGTTCTATGTCAAGAAGCTCTATGGTAAGCGGATCAATGAGTGCCATTTATGACCCAGCTTATGGTTTAGAATCTACGGTTAGAGTAAGATCATTCACCGTAAAAATTGGGCCAAAAGCTTTTGATTGTACAGGAAATGCTTTAAGTGCAAAAGCAAAATCTGCTTTGAAAAAAGCACCAAAAGGGTTTGATGTTAGTTTCAAGAAAATTAATTATGCAGGGATCACCGCCGGTCAAAAAGAATCGGGACCCTCAATAACCATAAATTAAATTAAACATGAGAAAGTCTGTTTTTTTATTAGTATTACTTTTGAATCTATCTATTGGGTTTTCTCAAGCGAACCTTTTAAATACGAAATCATCTTATGAACTTGAAACGGTTTCTAAGATAGAAGAATCTGCCGAATTCAAGCCTTTGGATTATGCAAAAGTGAGCGATGAAGACATTGTGTTCTCTTATACAACTTGGGAAGTGATGGACTTAAATGAGCGTGTCAACTTTCCGTTCCTGTATCCGATCGATATTTACTCGGTGACTCCAGACAGAAAACCACTAATTCATTATCTAATAGATGGTGTAAGGTCTTTTGAGTTTCCAGCCTATTTTAATGACACTTTCACTGAAGAAATATCAGAAGAAGAATTTGAAAATATTCAAGTTTATAAAGTTTTAAAACCAGGTGTTGATGCCGATGGTATTACTGAAGGAAAGGAACATTTTGACATTGCAGGTTCATGGAGAGCGCATTTAGAATCGCTTGGTTATGAATTCCCTGAAGAAGAATGGGTTACTTACGATCCTTCCTCAACAGAATTCTTAGAATTAGAAGACAACCTTAAGGTAGACGAGTACCAAAGAAAATGGAACGCTGTTGCGGCTTCTTTGATGCCTGATACAGATTTTAACTCTGCTGAATTTGAGTACAGTGATGTAAGAAAATACATCATTAAAGGAGTTTGGTATTTCGATAGAATCGCTACAGAACTTAAATTCAGACCCATCGCTATTGGACCTGTTGCATTGAGTGCTGAAGATAAATTTGCACAAACAAATGATGACACAGGCAGTGCAGACGATTCTGGGGATGATGGCGGTTTTGGAGCTTTCTTTGATGACGAGCCAGAAGAGGAAGTTGCTGAAGAAGAAGTTGTAGAAGAAGATTCTGAAACAGATAGTTTTGCTTCAATGAGTGATGAACCAGCAGTCGATTCTGACAAGGAATATACACCAATGTTTTGGGTGTTCTATCCAGAATCAAGAGAGGTTCTTAGTCAGGCCTATGCCTTCAACCAAAAAAATATGTCAAAACCTTTTTCTTTTGACCGATTAATTAACTCAAGACGTTTTTCTGCTACGATATACAAAGAATCTAATGTGTATCAGGACAGAAATATTAGAGACTATATCAGTAAAAATGCATTGATGCAGCTCTTAGAGTCAGATCGTATCAAGGAAAAAATCAGAAATAAGGAACAAGACATGTGGAGTTATTAATTCACAATCTTACCACTATCACAAAACGCTTATCAATACGATAAGCGTTTTGTATTTTAATACCTTTGTTAAATGAAATATGATTACATCATTGTAGGGTCGGGCTTGGCAAGTATTATGTTTGCCGAACAATTACGTCTCCACAATAAATCATTTCTCGTCATCAGTAACCGTTCCCAACAAGCGTCTGTAGTTGCAAGCGGATTGTACAACCCTGTTGTTTTAAAACGCTTTACAGTCACTTGGAATGCCGCCGCACACTTGGAGTTAGCAATTCCTAAATATGCCGCCTTAGAGCAGCTTTTAGGGCTTAAACTCGACTATGTGCTTCCAATTCATCGCGTGTTTAATTCGGTCAAAGAACAAAACAATTGGTTTCTAGCTTGTGACAAACCCTTACTCACTAATTTCTTAAACCCTAAGTTAGTAGATAATAAAAACCCATCTGTCAAAGCCCCTTTTGGTTTTGGTGCAGTGAATCTCACCGGACGAATCGACACTCAAGCTCTTATAGAAGCCTATCGCAATTTTCTGATCAACCTAAACCAATTTAAAGAGGAAACGTTTCAGTATAAAGGTTTAAGCGAAACTACTGAAGGCGTGGAGTACCGTACTTTAACAGCGCAACACATTGTATTCACCGAAGGGTTTGGAATTCATAAAAACCCTTTTTTTAAGCACCTACCGCTAGAGGGTACCAAAGGCGAACTTATTACCATTCATGCACCAGCACTCCAATTGGAATCCATTTTGAAATCCAGCATATTCGTCATTCCTATGGAAGAAGACCGCTATCTTGTAGGTTCCACTTACGAATGGACCGATAAAACAAACACCCCAACCCAAGAAGCAAAAACCGAACTCTTAGAAAAACTAGAACGCCTGATTGATTGTGAATTTGAAGTCGTAGATCAGCGTGCAGGCATCCGTCCCACCGTCGTCGATCGGCGCCCGTTAGTAGGGCAGCATCCCAATCATAATAACATGTATGTGTTAAATGGTTTGGGAACCCGTGGCGTTTTGGTCGCGCCCTCCATGGCAGAAGCTCTTTATGATTCTATAGAAAAAAACACGCCTTTGCCAGAAGAAATCGATATCAATCGCTTTGCTTAGTTATTTTTTCTTAGCCAATTCAGCATCGTAACTCATAAAAAGATTGATCCAAATATTTCGAGACAGTCGCATGATAATGGGCATAAAGCCTATGAGTGTACAAACAATGGCAATAAACGACACCACTAACGAACTTTCAAAAAGGATGAACGTTAATAAGAAAGCTGCCATCGAAAACCCAATTCCAACTCCGTAACTGACATACATAGAACCATAGAAAAAGGAAGGTTCAATTTTGTATTTTGTTTGGCAATGTCCACAACGTTCGTGCATTTTTAAGGTTTGTGAAAGCTGGTAGGCATTTTTCGTTTCATACATTAATTCATGATGACATTTAGGACATTTCCCTGTCAAAATACTATACAGCTTATTTCCTTTTTTTAATATCATAATTCCCTATTTTTGCATCTTGTTAAGAAAAGCTAAACTATTTATAATTATTCCCTTTTACAATTTTTAAATGTTAAACATCCATAAGTTATCCGTATCATTTCAAGGCGATTATTTGTTTGAAAATATTTCCTTCCGACTGCGTGGTGGCGATCGTGTGGGTTTAATCGGAAAAAATGGGGCTGGAAAATCAACACTTCTAAAACTGCTTTCGGGCGAATTAGAATATACTGAAGGTCAAGTTGCTCAAGAAAAAAAAGATCTCAAAATTGGATTTCTAAAACAAGACATTGATTTTGTTTTGGGGCGCACCATTCTTGAAGAAGCCTATCAAGCCTTTGTAGAAATTAAAGCGTTAGAACTTCAACTCGAAGATATCAATACCCAATTGGCGGAGCGTACAGATTATGAAAGTCAAGGCTACCACGATTTGATGGTAGGGTTAAACGAAGTTCAAGAACAATACGAAATCCTAGGAGGGTATAACTACCAAGGGGAAACTGAAAAAATACTTATTGGTTTAGGATTTAAACGCGAAGATTTTAACAAGCTCACCGACACCTTTTCAGGGGGATGGCGGATGCGAATTGAATTGGCAAAACTATTGCTTCAAACCAATGATATTTTGCTTTTAGATGAGCCTACCAATCACTTGGATATTGAATCGATTATCTGGTTGGAACAGTTTTTAAACAACTATTCTGGAGCCGTGGTCATTGTTTCGCATGATAAGATGTTTTTGGACAATGTGACCAACCGAACCATAGAAATTGTACTCGGTAAAATATATGATTATCCACGAGCGTACACAAAATATCTCGTGTTAAGAGAAGAACAAAAAACCTTACAATTAGCTTCTCAAAAAAATCAGCAAAAACAGATTGAACAAACGGAGAAGTTGATTGAGAAATTTAGAGCCAAAGCGTCCAAAGCCACCATGGCGCAATCGCTGATTAAAAAATTAGATAAAATTGAACGCATCGCCGTGGATGAGGATGATAACAGTGTAATGACTCTTAAGTTCCCTGTGTCCACCACCCCCGGAAAGGTGGTTGTAGAAGCGTCTAAAATTTCAAAAGAGTACGGCGATTTAAAAGTGCTTCAAAACATTGATCTTATGGTCGACCGTGGGAGTAAAATAGCCTTTGTAGGTCAAAATGGACAAGGAAAATCCACGCTTGCAAAAATTATAGTAGGCGATTTGGAAGCCAAGGGTGATGTCAAACTAGGACACAATGTTCAGATTGGCTATTTTGCTCAAAACCAAGCAGAGTATTTGGATGGAAGTAAAACCGTTTTAGATACCATGATTGATGCCGCCAATGAAACCAACCGTTCTAAAGTACGTGATATTTTAGGGTCCTTTTTGTTTAGAGGGGATGCTGCAGAAAAGTATGTCAGAGTTCTTTCAGGTGGGGAACGCAACCGATTGGCATTGGCAAAATTACTCCTTCAGCCGTTGAATGTGCTCATCATGGATGAGCCTACGAATCACTTGGATATAAAGTCAAAAAACGTTCTCAAAACCGCACTTCAACAATTTGAAGGCACCCTTATTTTAGTGTCTCACGATAGAGATTTCTTACAAGGATTGACGTCGACCGTTTATGAATTTAAAGATCAACAACTCAAACAATATTTAGGGGATATCGATTTTTATTTAGAACAACGTCAGGTTGAAAACTTGCGTGAAGTAGAAAAACGTACCCAAATAAAAACACCTCAAAAAACAGCAGCTCCAAAACAATCCTATGAAGATCAAAAGCAACTGAAATCGCTCAATAATCGATTGAGTAAAGCGGAAGCTTCGATTGCCAATTTGGAGCGTGACATCAAAAAAATTGATGTAGAAATGGAACTCAACTACGATCAAACGGTTGCCAAGCCTGGTTTTTTTGAGAGTTACCAAGCCAAAAAAGATCAATTGGATCAACTCATGTCCGATTGGGAAGGCATCACAGAGTCGATTGAAAAACTGGGATAATGGAAGAACACTTTTATCAATGCCCCCATTGTTGGGAAGACGTCTCTATTTTAATTGATTTTTCACAAGCTTCTCAAAACTATATTGAGGATTGCGAAGTGTGTTGCAACCCTATACAGTTCAACATTAGTATTTTAGACCACACCCTGTCTTCTTTCGAAGTAAATAGCATAGAACAGTAAGATATATTTTCAATTTTTCTTTTAGAATTACAAAAAGGTTGTATATTTGCCACCTATATCGCGGGATAGAGCAGTAGGTAGCTCGTCGGGCTCATAACCCGAAGGTCACTGGTTCGAGTCCAGTTCCCGCTACTAAGGAGTAATCAGAAATGGTTACTCTTTTTTTTTGCAGTAAACTCAAGTATACAAGGGGTTTATGAGTCTTTTCTACTTTACAATACTTATTCAAACAGTCACTAAATATAGTTTTAATCTACCATGGTTAGATACCAAATATACACAAAACTGCCAGTAAATTGATTAAAACTGGCAGTAAAACTGGCAGTAAAACTGACAGTAAATGTATAGTTAATCGTCTGAAGTTGTTAATTACAAAAGTCATCAAATAA
>CAWVRW010000013.1:0-49554 GCA_963933105.1 uncultured Formosa sp. | reverse complement strand
TTTTTTCCTTCAAGGTCTTTGTCGCCAATGTCTTTTGCTTCAATAAATCCTACGGAAATTTCTTTTTTCGTCAAAATGTAGTCAGGTGCTCCGCAAGATTGTCTTTTAGGTTCATTAATGGCTTTAATTTCGGGTGCTATATGCTCAATAAGTTGTTGCAAGTCGCCACGATAACTATGTTCGGTTGCATTTCCTTGTTTATATAAGGCGCTGATATTATTAACATAGCGGAGTAGGTTACTGTTTGGAGCAGTTTTGGGCATTGATAGGACTTTGGGTTACTACTGTTTTATAGCAATCCAAGACCTTACTTTTTGCGTCTATTGGTTTTTGTAGAATCAGATTTGAGGTCTAAGTCTGGGATAAATGTACTAAAAATAGTTGAACTGTTTACAAAGGTCGTTGTAAGCGCGTGGTGTCTAGTCAGATTTGCGGTGTAAATTTTTCACCAAAAAGGCGCTAACGAGTTGTTTTACAGTACCAAAGATTCAAAATAGAGAAGCCGACTTAACTCTGCATTCTGAACTTAGTTCTTCAAAAAATACATTGTTTTTGTTCGGTTTTTTTCCAGTTCAAACTGCACAAAATAAACGCCACTTGGCAAAAATTCCACATGAAATTGGTTTCTTTTTTCTGTAGAAGTCATTACTTTTTGACCTGAAATGGAATAGATCACCGTTTTGTAGCTCATTTCTGAAATACTGAATTGCTGTGCGACTGGATTTGGAAACAAACGAAAGTCGTCCCGTTCCAGTATTGGGTTTGACAAGGTGCTAGTGGTTGTAATCGTAAAGTTGGTTGTGTCCGTGCATCCAAACGCATTTGTATAGGTTACCGTATAATCCCCTTCATCTGATTCTTGTATGGGATCAAAATTTAGAACCCTTCCAATATGCGTAAATTCGTTTGGCCCACTCCACGCATAGTTCAAGTCAATGGCATTAGTTGTTGAGCCATACGCGTTTACTTGTGGTTCGAGAACGACCGTATCAACATCTGCAATTGCCGTTAGCTCACTCTCTGACGTAGATGGGTTTCCTGCGATTGTGGATTGTCTGACTAGGCTTGGCTGTGGTGGCGTTGTTCCTAAGTAATATTGAATGACGGCTGATTCATCATTTGCGAGGTCTTGATTGACATTATAAATCAAATCAAAAGTACTGGTTTGTGGATTAAAATTCGTTTGCCAAAAATCTTTTCCATGCACGGATTGATCGACCAATTCCCAACAACTGTCAGAGGCCTTCCATAACTCAGGATTTGAACTGTTTGTGACTCCCGAAAATACTAAGGGCACATAGCCTTTTCCACCTGTGATGGTCACGAGTCCTGTGTTGTCAATTGTTTCTACCGTCAATGGATACAAGCTGTCAATGGTGTTTGTTGGAGAGGTTGCAGTGATGGTATTCCCCAAAGATTCTCTATAAAGTAATTCGTAGGAATTTCCATACAAAGCGAGGGCTTCCTCAAAATTGCTGTTTGGGCCATAATAATCCCCATCCAATTTAGGAAATACAACAACTTCAACCAACAGCTCAATGGTATCACCTGCCGCAAAAGAGGTGGTGCCTGGCGGCGTCACAATGCAATAGGAAGTGGGGTTGATGTTTAGATTTTGACCAGCCGAATAGCCTATGGAACTTGAGCGTTCTCTAAAATAAGGAGTGTTGTTTTCGACGCCGTTTAGCGTTGCTTTATAATCTCTAATAATCATACCATTATTCGTGTCGATGTCAATACCAGATTCTGCTCCAGCATAAGACAATCCATCGCCTGCCCAAACCCAAGGGTTGCTGCCAGTCAAAGGAATTTCGGCGGTTGTATAGGTGTTTGAACCACTATTTATAGGCGTAAATGTGCCTTGGTTTCCAGCATCATTTCCGTAAACGACACTTTGAGTGTTGTGAATGTTATAAATATCTCCGCCGAGTTGAAAAATATCAAACCGATTGAAACTGACGGCTTCTAAGGCCTCAATATTAATTTTATAATACACTCTCAGATAATCGTCCGAACGGTTCAAATAAAAGGTGTAATCTAATTTTAATTTTCGATCTGCCGATACGGCTCCAATGGTTGTTTCTGTAAGATTTGGAGAGTATTTTTTAAAGTCCGTTTTCACTTCACTTTGATACTGGCGTGTATTATTGCTGTCTTCATAAACCCACATGTCCAAGCCGCCCGTATTTCCGGTCCAGCTACATTCTGTAGAAGTTCCTCCGTAGGCTTCATTGGTGACCAAAAACGGTCGGATGTCAGCGCCATTGGTGCTCCCATAGGCATAATCGGGTGAGTGGGTGATGCTTTCTCCAAAACTCCCTAAAGCAGCTTCGAGCCAACCCCCTCGTGGAATGCCAGCACCAACCACCGATAATTGATGTGAGGACGCCGAATAGGTTTCGCCCCATTTTGCGCCCGTTCGTTTGTATTGAAAATTTAAAGTGGTATTTGCAGGAATTATAAACTCCGTATATTCTTTGATCCACCTTCCTGAATACAGTTGAACGACCCCAGTATGCCAGTTTTTTGAGACTTGAAGCGGCAGTCCCGCAGGATCGCCATTGGCATTACAAATCACGGAATTGAACCCAGTGACGTTAATATTTGGAACTTGTCGAATGCACAGTCGCACGCTTTTGGCTTCCGCTTCAGAATTGGTCATCGAAAAGTCAATCGCTTGTATTTCATCCACTAAGTTACAATTGTATTGCCCCATCCAATAGCGGGGAATGTCTATAATATGGAGCCCTTCATTTTCCGAATAACTCACGTTATTTGATAGGTCTGAAACAGCGGGTGCCGTTTGGTTGGCGGTTATGGTGATTTCAGATTCTGAATCAAATGCGGTTGTGTAGGTGGTTGACAGGTTTTCTTTAACCGCATGAAACAGGATACTGACTTCATAGGATTCATCAGCGACAAAGTCTTGAGCGGTGGTCAACACAGTGACGGTAGTTCCAGCGATGCTAATGCTTTCTGCAGAATCCCCTTTTTTTACCACAAAGCCCTTGTTTGTGTCTGTTCCAAATGCATGCAACGTACCACTGTTATAATAGTTTAAATATTCAGCTGGAATTTCCACAGCTAATTTTAATTGACCATTCACGATTGTGGTGGTTGGTTTGATGCGAAATGTCATTTTAAAACGGTTGTGCCAATTGGTGAACTCTATCCCCGTAAAATAGGGTTCTATAGGCGCGGAATTGGTCAAATTACCACTTACAAATCGTCTGTTACACCAGACACCGTACTCCGCCATTTGGCTGTCTTTGTTGCCAGTATTTGTAGGGTTGTTTGCTTTTTCATAGGAGGCAGTTCCATTTTGAAGTATGGAATAATCAATATTACCACTGTAATTATTCGTGAAAACATGGCTGTTTAATGCATGAAATCCAAGTGAAGCGGTGTTTGTTGCATCCGTAATTAAGAGGCTTTGTATGGATAAATCAGTAAAATCAATGTTTAAAGCATAGTCGTTTGTTTGGTTCGAAAAACGTCTGTTGTGGGCGATGCTCGATTTCCAACTATCATCCCAATAGGTATAATTATAAGTATCCGCATAATTATTGAAAGTGGCTTCGTTGATCTGGTTAAGGATCGTTTGTGAATTACTGGTAAAGACCGATAAAATAATGGCTAGTATTGTAAAGAATTTCATGTTTTTTTTATAATGGTCACGCTTAAACAGCTAGATTTTGATTGCAAAACTAAAGTATTCAATCAAAACATACACGAACGAAGACGGTAAGTTTCCACAAAATTTACTAGCAACTTATGTTTGTCTTTTTCTTGATTTATCAACTAAAACAACTTTTAATATAAAAGTGATTAATATTCTATTTTATTGTAATATTGTGTAAAATTAACCAAATGAATTTTATAAAAATACGCTGCCAAACTATTGGCGTCCGTTTGACTTTAGTAGCCGTCTTTTTTTTAGGTACTTCCCAACTTATGTACAGTCAAAATGCTCTAGTAGCTTCAGGCGGTGATGCGACAGGAAGCGGCGGATCTTCAAGTTACAGTATTGGCCAAGTTGTTTACAGTACTTACAGTAATGAGAATGGTTCGGTATCAGAAGGGGTGCAACATCCTATCGAACTTGTCACACTGACCAATGCAGAGCTTAAAAGCGTCAGCCTATCGGCAGTGCTCTATCCGAATCCTGCCCAAAACTATATTGTATTATCGATTACTGATAAACGTCTTACAGCCTTGCGTTATGGATTGTATGACATTCAAGGCAAACAAGTCGGTCAAGGGATTATAGACCAGCCAAAAATACAGATAGGGCTGCAACATTTAGAATCGGCAGTTTACCTATTAAAAGTAACGACCAATCAAACCGAATTAAAAACATTTAAGATTATTAAAAACTAACCAATTGACTATGAAAAAATTATACACACTAGTAGCCGCTGTATTACTCACAGCAACTGCCTTTGCACAATCGCCAGAAAAGATGAGCTACCAAGCCATCGTAAGAGCTGACGGGGCTTTAGTTGCAACGCAAGCAGTAGTCATGCAAATCAGTATTTTAGAAGGAAGTGCCAGTGGTAACCCCGTTTATGTAGAAACACAAACATCCACTACGAATATCAATGGATTAGTGACTTTAGAAATCGGCACAGGGACTACGAACGATGATTTCTCAGCGATCGACTGGTCTTCAAACTCCCACTTTATAAAAACAGAAACTGACCCAACAGGCGGAACATCTTACACCATTACAGGGACAAGCGAATTACTAAGTGTTCCTTATGCGCTGCAAGCGACCAATGCAGATAATGGCATTACGACAGCTCAAGTCACCGCAATAACAGATAATACAGCTAAAGTAGGCTATACAGATGCTGCTGTAACATCAGTAATTGCTTCAGATGTGATAGTAGCTGCCAACACCGCCAAAGTAGGCATGCCTACAGGGACAGCAACTGGCGAAATGAATTATTGGAATGGGAGTGCATGGGTATTGGTAAATACGACCATAAATGAGGGAGCTACTTTACAAATGGTTGCTGGTGTACCTACTTGGACAGGAGGCACGCCACCACCACCAACAGTAACGAGTCCTACAGGTAGAGTGTGGATGGACCGTAACTTAGGGGCTTCTCAGGTAGCGACAAGTGTCAACGATGCACTTTCTTATGGAGATTTGTACCAATGGGGCCGTAAGACTGATGGTCATCAACTAATAACATCTGGAACTACAACCAATTTATCAAACACAGACACACCTGATCACGGTGATTTTATTACAACTCAAGAAGATGATTGGCTCTTGACACGAGACGACGCTTTATGGCAAGGTGTCAACGCGCCCAACAATCCTTGTCCTAGTGGTTTTCGTCTGCCAACAGCGCAAGAGTGGATTGATGAGCTCAAACTTATGGACGGTGCAGTGCAAAATCCACAGAGCTTAATTTGGAGTACTAGCAATGAATCCGCTGCTTTTGAGTCTACCCTTAAGTTGCCGAGAGCAGGTTTTCGGGTCTATAGTACTGGCCAGGTGTTTTATGGTACAGGTCTTACATTCACCTATTGGTCTAGTGATGATGCTTTTGGAGGCACTACAGTTCGCTACCTCTGCTTTGGAAATAACAACATCGTCGTGGACGCGGGAGCTCGTGCGTATGGTGCTTCGGTTCGTTGTATTCAAGATTAATACTTTTGCGATTTTAGAATGGCAATATTTTAATACCGTCTAAGCGGAAGATTTAAAAAAACAAAAACCAACAGTATCGTAACAGATGCTGTTGGTTTTTTTTATGGAATGACGTCATGTTAAAGGTCTCTCACAAACTCTAAAAATACTTTTTTATGTAATTCTAAATCCATCGTAGGAGACAGTGAAACACGTACAATATAATCTTTATCGCCTTCTTTGGTGGTGCCTTGTGTAGAGGTGGCGGGAATGGTCCAATAGCATCCTTGCAATTGGCCATAGCTGACACAGAACTTACTTTCGTTGGGGATTTTGCTAATCATTAAATTGATTAATTTAAGATTTAACGCTCTCTTGTTCGTTTCTCTTTCTACATCAGTAGTCCCTTTGGTGGGGAGGTCTAGTGAAAACACAGAAGGGGTAAAACCTTGCGCTGCCAAATCTTCAGAAACAAAATTGATTTTCGCACTAGGTAAAGTCTCTTTTATGAAGTTGACAAAATCTCGGGTATTTTGATAAGCGTCCTGAATGCGTTGGTTCATAGACGGCAATTGGGAGGCCAATATTTTATATTGAAGCGGGGTCGCTTCGTTGTCGCAAAGTTGGAGGTGTAATTCAATCTTGCCCATTAAGGCTTCGGATTTTTTATTGCCAACAACGTATCCAGCCGTACATTTTCCACCACTCGGAAATTTGGACCCACTGGCATAGGACAGGGTTCGAACGGAAGAAAGCAAGTTGTCTTCTCCTAAAAAGAGGACGTTTGGACAAAAGGTTTGGTCTAAAATAAACACGGGATCGATTGCAATGTCACCCGTCTGTGTTTTTCGGACCGTACTTAATGCGTTTTTTAGTTGTATCAAATCAGGGACTTCCACTCTAGGGTTGGTGGGAATTTCTGCAATGATGTATGGGATGGCGTCTTCGGCAGCAATTTTAGTTAAAATGATTTCAATACTTTGTACCATCTCGTTGTCGCCATCTACGGGCAAATCTACCACTTCCACATTTTCAATACAAGCCGCCACACGTCGTGCTTGGTCATTGGTACCACCATAACAGTTGGGAGGCACAATAAATTTGATGACTTTTTTGGGGTGGTTTTCTTGAGCATCATGAATGAGCCCCATCATGATCGCATATTGAACGGAAAGCCCACTAGAGCCCACGAGGGGTTTTGTAGGACTGTGGGTAATGGCTGTAATGGCTTCTAAAACCTCTGCTTTGTTGGTTTCTACTGTGCTATTTGTTTCCTCTGATGCAGAGCCCACTAAAGCCGATAAGGCTTTCAAGCAATTGACAGGCGTCATGGCAATGGTTTCTCTTCGTCGCACATGCTGAATGTCGGAGATATAGCTTTCATTTTGCTTCCCGTTTACGATTAACACACTTCCAAGTACTGCATTGGTTTGGAGGTAAAAATCGATGTTTGTAGAACGCTCTACCTTCCAAAGTTCTTTTTGTTGTGAGATAAAAACAGTGCTGCCGTCAAATTCAGGAATGGCTGCGGTATTTTCAACCTGCTTTAATTCAAAGTGATAGCCATACACTTGTTTTAAGACTTCAGCATCAAAAGCGACTGGTAATTCCCCTGTATAAACAATTTGGGTGTTTTTACCGTTTAATAAATTGGTTCTTAAAATCGCCAAAACAGGAACGGTCTGCGATGAAAAACTGATGGCATTTTCTGGTTTCAATTGATTTAGATTGGCTAGGCCCCATTCCAATACACAGGACAAAGGGTGCCCTAAACGGATGTAGTCGTAAGCGGTGGGCAAGGAGTGGAGTGCCGATGCGTCGGAATTATGGTTTTTAAATAAGGTTTCAAACTGTTCTAAAAACTGAGTTTTGGCTCCTTTTTCATCGTAAATATCCAGTCGATGGGTGGTTAGATTCAACCAATCGGTTGGTAGGTTTTCTAAGACTTCTCTTATATAGTTTAGCATTTTATTTCCTTGCATAATCTTCATCTTCAAATAGAGTAGCAAGATACATCAATCCGATTTATTTTTGAAAGGGTTTTAAGAGGTTTTGTTACCACTGTACCTGTATTTTTAATTTGTAGGAGAAGGGTTTTACAATCGCTGGAAAAAAAAGCCCCAATGCTGTAATAGCAATGGGGCTTTTTTTTTAATTTAGACTGTTTTATAGAGGGCTTGTTTCCCTTTTTACTCAGTCGTTTCTTTTGGATTTGAACCGTATTCATTTTCTCCTGGATTTCCATCAGTCGCATATAATACTAATAACCAAATGCTTCCAATAATTGGAATTAAGGCAATAAGTAGCATCCATCCACTTTTTCCTGTATCATGAAGTCTTCTTACTGCAACCGCAAGACTTGGAATAATCATGGCTAATACATAAAGGCCGTAAAGAGGACCATAACCAATTCCTTCCATAGCAATTCCTAAGACATTATCCAAAACCACAGCAACAACTGAAAAGATTATATTAAATAACACAAACATCCAATACTCCGTACGTCTTGCACGACCATCGAAGTCTGCATACTGCTTCATAACTTTCAAATACCAATTCATAATTTTATTTTTAATTTTCCTACTCGTTAGGTTTCGCAGTTACACCCCGTTTATTCAAGTGGTTGCTGGTCTCCACTTTTTTTATTGAAATATCTCAAACACGTGTTCAACACCCCCAAACATTGAGGCATATAAAATAAGACCTGAATACAGGTACTTTGTTATACAATAATTGAATGTTTAATTTTAGTTTAATTGGTTTTGTTGAGCCCGATTTTAACCAGAATCAATCATAAAGGTAGTGAAACTATACCTTTAAAAGAAATATATTACAATAATTATTGTTTCCCAGTTAATCTTTTGCGAGGTAGGTTCTTCTGGCAGTTCAACAGTTGTTACAGGAATTCCAATAGATTCAATTTGTTGCTCCAATAACTCCCGTCGGAGTCCATGCATGGTCACTCGATTATGATGTGTATTTATAGAGGTAAGCAATCTTTCAATCGAATAGATTCCTTCCCTTTGCATGTGATAAAATGCCAAAGAGGCATCTTTTCCAGAGCTCCAATTAAAATATGTTTTTAGCTTTTGAGTCATGGGGGTAGCGACCTAAAGTGATTTCGGTTTTTGGTGGTAGTGCCTACTGAATGTAAATAACGAAGCAATAGAGTAGATGGGCTATTCTATAATTTCGTAATCAATACTTAGTTTACGCAAAGCTCTTAAAGCAGAACCAGAGTTTTTATCGTCGACTTCAATGTCTACAGCGTCTCCTTCAAGGATTATACCTGTAAGTTCATTCGCTAAGGAGCCACTAATATCAGATGAAATTTCTGCAATACATTTGGCAATTGCTCTTCGATCGGGTCTTGGAGCATCACAAGATAATAAGTTTAATTTCATAATTTAATCTAACTTTTGATAGAGCACTAAATTACGTAATTATTTCTAATAGACGATTGACACTTGTTTGAACTATTGAAAAATTATTTTTTCTCACTCAATTCTTTCACTTTTTGAGCCCATCTATTTAATATGTTTTTTTGAGTTTCAAAATTAACCTTAGAATAAGGGCCACATACAATTTTTAATTCTGTAGATTTTGTTTGTTCATTATCCAGTAGTAAAAATTTTTCAACATATTGAGAATCGCCTAATTCAGAATCAATTTGAATGTAATGATTGCCATATAGATTGGCCGCAAATTCGGAAGTGGTTTTTCCTCCGTTCAAGAATTTGAAATTAACTTTTGAGGAAGCATTCCAATTCGGCCTAGGTGTTTTGTCTTCATCAAAAATAGCTTCCAAAGGTTTGAGATATTCGGGCTTGGTGAGTACGTCCCAAATTACATTTTGAGGGGCATCAATTTGGATAGATTGGGTTACAAAGCGGCTAGTGGGTAGCGATTCAATTTCAGCATCTGAAAGAAATCGAACCTCATTTAAGCGCGCACTTCCATTTCCACCATTTAAATATCTAAAACCTACAACAGAATCATTTGAAATTTTTATTGCTTGTATTACAATTATAAGTTCTTCTTTTTTTGAATTTTCATTGTAGAATCGCCCCAATTTAGGCATCTTCAGAACCAAAGGTTTTGCGTCTGGGAATTTTTTTTGATCAACAAAAATTAAGGAGGTTCCATTTTGAGTTTCTTCTTTGGTTGGTAGACGTCCATTTACAACAGCCACATTTTCCCAGTTGTGAATGTCTATTGCTGGAAACCCATTTAAATTATCAGGACAGTACCAGCCTCCATAATTGTGAGGTTCCTGCTTTACGGTAATCACTTTTTCTATCGTTTTTTTTACGTTATCGTTTTCAACAGTTTTGTTGTTTTTTAGACAAGACATAAAAATAGCAAGACAGAATAGGAGCAATGTTTTAATGGTATAGTTGTTCATGGGTTTATAATTGTGGGATTGATTCACTCCTAAAATACGTAATTATTTTCAAACCTGTTTGTAAGCTCTTTTATTTAACTTCCTCAATTAACCTAAGGTTATAGACCTCAATTTTAGTCAGAAATTCATCTACACTTTCATGTTGCGCTTGATACCACGCTTGTTTTTTAAAATACCTATCCATTTTAGCATCTTTCATAAAAACATATCCATACCGTGCATATATTTCGTTCTTCATTAGCATCAATTTCTTAGTGCTTATTTTTTCTATTTCGCTAACTTCTAATTTTTTAAATGAGGCTGTTTTGTATTTCCCAGGATAGCTATTTTCAAAGGTCATTTTTTTCCGTCTTCCGATTTCAAATTTACGATCATCGACCGAACTAGACCATGGATTGTCAATTTTTAAACTTTTATAGGACTTTCCATTCTCAGCTGTAAATATTACAAATTGTCCAGTATGTTGGTCGCTAGTGAATTTCCCTGTCTTGTCAATTTTAATAGTTTTTAAATTTTTAAAATTGAATTTCCGAACTCCAATATTTTCTTCCAAGTAGGTGCTCCTTACTTGACCGATCAAGTCGTCACCACAAAAGAATAAATTTAAGAAAGATTCACTTTCTCCTTCTCCAAAATCATAGGTTCCTTCATATTCAATTTCAAATTTTGGAACCCAGGGGGATATGTTAGATTCATTGATTTTTTGTCCTCCCCAATATTGTGCAAAAGCCAAATTGGAAATAAATAACAGGACTGCAAATGGTTTCATAAGTAGGTTTTTTTGACGTTTAATTGTAAGGTTTATAGGGCAAGTTCAGTTTGAGGCTGTACTTGCCTTTTTGTATGTGTAAGTGTTTTATTTTATTGATGAAAAAAGCACATCGCATGATAGAGTCCCCGTTCAAAAGTATTAGGAACTCTACGGAATTTAATATGTGATCCTATTTCGGCGTTATTCCAATGTGCATATTTAGGGCCTTTTAAAATTCTATTTAATAGTTTTAATGACAGTTGATATTCAACAAATGATTTAATTCCATTTGAGCTATCAACTAATTCAAATTCTGACCCATCAAAGTTTAATTTTACATAAAGATTTTCTTTTAGTTTAACGAGAACACTTGTTTTTGAAACAAAATTTATTTCATTTCTTTTGTCATTCATTCTTTTATTTGCTGCGGGAACTAGTTCTAATAGTTTTTCTATTTCAGGCTCATCGTCATATTCATAATCGAGTTTTCTTTTACTTAAAACATTTTTGATATACGCTTGTTTTTCGTTCCTATTTACAGGGCTATATTGTTCTGATTGTTTTTTTGTTTCTAAGTCAAAATACTCGTATGTATTTAGCAATACAGGCTTAGAGTCCTCTTGATTTATCAACGTTGAATTTAAGAAGTATTCTACGGCTTCATCGAGTTCTGGAACCCCTCTTTTATTTTGCAAAACGGATAACTTACCTGCTAGTGAGTAGGTTCCTGCAAAGGGCATGTAATACTTAGGGTTTACTAGCTTTATATACTTCTCTCCTTGGTTAAGGAATTGTAGTTTTTTGGATTCTTCAGCTTTTCGTCTTTTTTTGTCAGATAATTGAAAACACTGCGGATAAGGCCCAGCCCCTCCATAACCTACGAGTAAAAAATCAATAGTCTCATATTTTTTCACAACTACTTTCACAGCTTCTTTTGCTAAAGCGTATGGACAATCATTTAAATTTAGAACATTATTTTCACCGTCAGAAATTACAGCAAGGGAATCAATCTGTGTCGATTTAAATTTAGTTTCAATAATCCCACACCCCATGAATTTAGCACACAATTCAGGATTGCAATTATCCGCAGCGAGAATTTCTATTGTAACACCATTTTTTAAATCAAACTTTTGATTGTGAGGTAGCTCTGTAACTTTAAAACCTAATCTCTCAATATTCATTTTTAAAAATGGGCTTGCATATTGATGGATAAGAATCGGGATGTTTTTATTCAAAATATCAAATGTTTTTTTGCTGAAGTGATCGGGGTGAATATGAGAGATGTAGATATAATCGATACTATCAAAATAATCTTTACCAAAGTTTAGTTCTGGGTAATGACACCAAGATCCATAGTATTCCCCATCCACTAGCCATGGGTCTGTTAATATTTTAATATCTTTTGTTTCGATAGTTACGCAGGCTGATTTAATGTATCGTATTTTCATAGTTCTTTGTATTGGTCGCTACGCCGCGTTACACGGAGTGACGTTTTGGGGTTTAAAAATTAAGGTTTAGTATGATTGTGTCTTTAAGACAAGTAAAATGTAATTAATATTTGTTCTTCCTACTTCGTTTTATCACAAACTCTAAAAGATAAGAGTCGACGATTGATCACTAGGGGTATTTCATTGTTTTTTGAACATTTTTGTGTTAATTCTTTACACACAAAAACAGGGTCTCTAGATTGTTAGAGCGAATTAGTTTTATGCAAATTATAAAAAATTAAAAGGGATTTCCTCCCCGAAGGATTACTGTGGTTTTCCCGACTATTTTCTCTTAAATTGTATGGGTTCAGGACCGGCCATTAAATTAGAAATGACTTTAGTTTTCGGGAATTGCTCCAGTAGTATTTTGATAAATACAGTAATTGGGATGCAAAGGATCATTCCGGGGACACCCCATAGAAACCCCCAGAACATGAGCATCACCAAAATGGTAATCACATTAATAGAAAATGATTTACCCATTAAAATAGGTTCTAAAATACCACCCATGATGAGCTGAACAAGCGTTATTGTAATAATGAAAAACAATAACATGCCGGTTGGGTCTAATTCTATAAAAGCAAATAAGGACAAGCAGAATACTGAAATTAAAGAGCCTATCATTTGAATGAAATTAATTACAAACGCAAATAATCCCCAAAAAATCGGGAAACTCACATCAAAGGCATAGCAGGCAAGTGTAAAACCTAAACCTGTAAATAGGCTGATGATAAATTTAACTTTAATAAATTTTATCAAGTCTTTTTCAATTCGCATGAAAACCTTTACAGATGAAAATTGTTGACGAATTACAAGATTGTGTAATATTTTTTGAATATTCAATGATTCTGAGAGCAGTAATATTGCAAAGAAAAAGGTCATCAGAGTCATTGTAGTCGTGTTGCTAATTAATTCAATTGTGGAGCCAAATGTTTTACTTAAATCTATTTCCTGAAAATAATGTAAAATAACACTTTTGCCTTCAACACGTTCAATCCCAAAATAATTTTCTAGAGGAAAAATTAAGTGTTCTAACTTCGATTCTGCATTTTCAATCCAATTGTTTTGGGGTGCTAAAATTTCTTGACTCGAGAGTTGAATGACTTCAACGGACATTTTAATGAACACGCTAATAATCAGGATAACGATCAAAATACTAATCGTCTTAGGTGTGTTTTTCTTTCGTAACCAGCGTACTAGAGGCCAAAAAAGCAATGCTATAAACATCGAAAAAACAAGAGGGATGAATATAAAAGACAATAGTTTTAATACGTAAAAAACTACGGGCATAGCAATTATTAATAATAAGATATTTGTTGTTCTTCTTTCGTTCATTTTCAGAGTATTCTTGTGTTTTTAATAAGTGTTTGGACGTTGTCCAATTTTTGTAACTTTATTTATTTGAGTTCATGCCTTTAGTTTTTTTTAATTTTAAACGGTAAAAAATGGAAACCTTAAATAGCCAACTGTCTGAAAAATCAGTGTTGAGTTGGGTGCGATTATCTCCAAAATTTAAGAGCGGCAGCCCCAATGAAATTTTTTCATCATAAATGCGATACGATCTTCCAAGAGAGCGACCTACACCCAGTTGGCAAATAAAACCATTTTTTGTTCCGTATTGGAAATACGTGTACACGTCCTGAGAAAATTTAACCAAATAACGATCTACTTCTGTTTCCGCAGGCGTATTCAAATGATAACTCCTCGTTTGCCCTTTGAAATTTAGTCCAAACCGAACGTTTTTGGTAACGGAATAATTGAGGTCTACAGACAGTGGTAGAAGTGCTTTTGCTTCAAATTTCTCATTAGAGTTCAAATAATAAAAGCCAAACAGGGGAACAATAAAAGGGCCAAATAACTCACTGTTTGCGTACACCCCAAACTTGTAGTTCAGACGGTCTGTTTTAATATATTTCATTAAAACAACGCCTCCTAGCTGAAAATCACGATTAGAAATTTTCTTGAAGTCGGAAGATATCTTAGGCAGGAGCATATAAGTACCGCTCCATTTCGAATTGTGCTTAATATTGGTTCCAAGTTTCAGGGTCAGTCCCGTCAACGATTCTTCGTTTTGTCCAGGGTCAAAAGCGGCGGAGATGTTTTCATAAATGATTCCTGTTAGGAAAGTAAAACGATCATTAATGACAATAGGGGCGGACAGGTTTCCGTTTATTTCTTGCAGTGTTGTTGTGGCATCTGTCGTGTCAAAACTATTTACAGGAGTCATAGCGTAGTCAAACGTGGCAAGGTCTATATAGTCCTGAGCTGTAGCCGTAGCCGTCCAAATCAGCAAAACAATAATGAAAGGTGTTTTTTTCAATAGTTTTATTTTATCCTTAATCAGATCATTTTTGTAATCCTGTTCCAATTGCAAATAACGTGTTTGTTTGAGATTATTTACGTTATTTAACAATATATTTCTTAGGGTTGTTACCCGTAGTTTTTTTTTATTTTTGACTTGAAGTTTTCATTGCTAAAGCGATGATAACGCCTCCAGTAAAAAACATAATAAGACTGTAAACAGCGGGGGCGATGGCATAGTTGTCATTCATTAGAATTCCGGAGGCAATCGCAATGGCCATCGTGCCATTTTGAATTCCAGATTCTATCGAAATTGTTCGTGATTGTGCTAAACTTAATTTCGCAATTTTAGCCGTCCCCAATCCGACAAGCATGGTTGCAATATTTAATACTAAGGCCATCAATCCTGCTTGTTTTAGGTAAGGAATCAGCTCTTCTTTTTTCTTTAACACCAATCCAATGATGACTAAAAATAAGACTGCAGCAGAAGCAATTTTTACGGGTTTATTCATTTTATCTGCAAAAACCGGTTTGGTATTTTTTAGCACCATACCAAGAGAAACGGGAATAATAACGATTACAAAAATTTGAATCACTGTTTGCAATTTGTTGATTTGAACCATTTCGTCCGCTTCTAAAAACTGTGTTAACGCAAAGTCTATCACAAAGGGAATGGTGAAAATAGTAATCAAGCTATTGACGGTTGTTAATGAAATGGATAAGCCGATATCTCCTTTTGCTAAATAGGTAATGAGGTTTGATGTGGGGCCGCCAGGGCAGGCCGCGAGTATCATGATTCCAATGGCGATGTCTGTTTCTACATCCAATAAAGAAATTAGTACATAGGCAATAACCGGTAGCAAAATAATCTGATTCACAAGCCCAACAATGACTGCTTTTGGGTGTTGAAACAAGCGAATAAAATCATCTTTAACGAGGGATAAGCCCATGCCAAACATGATGATGATTAATGCGATTGCGAGAATAATTGTTCCTGTATCCATAGGGGTTTAGTTATTGTTAAGTTTGTCAGTTACTCGGTATATAAGGAATCACGAATAGAATTTTTCTGAATTTTAATCACAACGAGTGTTATAAAAATCTATAATTTTATAAACATTAGATCCTTTTATTTCTTTTGACTTTATTCTTTTATTGTAAAATCGAGCCTCTTCTATTGACTTTGATTTAGATGGAATGAGATAATGATGTGAAAAACTAGCAGAATAAAAGTATTTTTTAAATTCACCCGACAGTTTCGGGCTAATTATACCACTCTGACTATCAGTATCTTGAATTTCATCCGACAGTGTCGGACGAATTTGATTTATGGAGGGGTTATCACTCCATAAATCATAAAAGGTTTCCATTCGTTTTAGGTTTGTAGCCGAAAATCCTTTGAGTCCGGGCGATTCTTTTTGTAGTTCTGTAGCTATTTGTTCTAAGACTTTGCTTCCCCAGGCCATTTCTTTGGTGTTGGTGCTAATTTTATTTCCAATATTAAAATACAAATCAACAAGAGCTTTGTTTACCGATTTTGCAGCACGATACCGACTCTTAAGGATGGTGTCCTTCTAAATTCTTTGATTATGTATTTGTTGAGGTTATTCATGATTAATAGAACTTGATAAAGTCACTTGCTTTTATTTTTTTGGAAGGCTTGCGCAAAGGTTACCAATGTTAGCAACTTATATTTCTCAATTATCCAAAAAACCATCAAAAAATTCAGAGGCTCCCGAAGTTTTGAATAAAATAGTTTCCATTAAGTCAACAATTCTATCATCTGCTGGGAATTCCCAACCCCCTTTTCCCTTCTCGTCAATAAATTCCAAACGAATACGAGGAAACCGATCCCAGGTATCGTCATCTGCGTTGTAATGTCTAACGGTATATTTATATATTCTAAACCGTTTTTCTAAAACAGATGCTATAAAGGCGTTGCCTCCAATTTCTTCCACTACAGAAAGCGAGTCTATTGGGTATAACCATCCTTTCCAAACTAGCTCTCCCGATTTAGTTAAATTATTTAATTTTAATACTGTTCTTGATGCCTTGCTACTTAAACTCATAATGATTTTTCTTTATTCTTTTTTATATTTTCCACCTGACTAATTATTTCATACAATCGTCCATAAATTTCCCATATGTCATCATAGGTCGTTATAAATAATCTACAAGGATATTTTTTGAAAAAGATTCTAAACGCATTTTTATCATCTTTTTTGATTTCAAAAGGTTTTTCCAATCTTTGATCTATAAACCTTATTAATCTTTTAGATTTTTTTTCTCCCAATTACCTAATTTGTCTTTTAAATCATTTAGCTCTGAAGTACATTTTCGTAATTCAGTTTTGATTTCGTTGCGATTTACATCATACTCATTGGTGAGTTTGTTTAAATTTCCAGCAACGTTTCTAAGCGATTTTAATTGACCTTTAATTCGAGTGTCAAAAATGTAGCTTAATTTAAGTTTAGATAATTCGGAGTTTACAAATAAGGCAACTACTAATGAAATTATTGTTATTATGAAACCAACAATTTCAAGAACATTTGCCCAAGTATCTAATTCCCAATTTTTAAACAATTTTTCTATCATTTATTTTAAAGCTGAATGTTTGTTTTACCTTATTGCCAACTAGGGCATATTCACACCTTCATGGCGTGTCTATTTCTTTTAAATTTAATATTTTGTAGAACTTTGTCTCCCAACCGCCCACGGCTTCGCCACAATGAGTCCCATTTTTTTTAAATGAAAATCACTAATAAAAGCTTTAGAAATTGGTGTAACGCCTAAAGCCCTTCTAAAAAGGGCAATTTAAACTTACTTGCGTACCATTGGTCGTGAAGAAAAACGTTTGGGGTCTTAATTCGAGAATAAATATAATAAAAAAAAAGTAAGGAATGTGATTCGCCTTCCATTATAATAAAAACTAATCTTTAAGCACCGCTCTCGAAATCACCATTTTTTGAATTTCGGACGTCCCTTCATAGATCTGTGTAATCTTAGCATCGCGCATCAAACGCTCTACGTGGTAGTCTTTTACAAACCCATTTCCGCCGTGAATTTGCACCGCTTCCACCGTATGTTCCATCGCGATTCTTGAAGCAAATAATTTTGCCATCGCACTCGACGTGTCGTAAGAAACTTTTTGGTCTTTTTCCCATGCCGCTTTCATCACCATGTGGCGCGCTGCTTCAATATCCGTTGCCATATCAGCCAACTTAAAAGCAATCGCTTGGTGGTTACAAATTTCCGTGCCAAACGCCTTGCGTTGTTTGGAGTATGCCAATGCCAATTCATAAGCCCCAGAAGCAATCCCTAAAGCCTGAGACGCAATTCCAATCCGTCCACCAGACAATGTTTTCATGGCGAATTTAAATCCAAATCCATCCGCGCCAATGCGGTTTTCTTTGGGCACTTTTACGTCGTTAAACTGTAGCGTGTGCGTGTCGCTCCCACGAATCCCGAGCTTGTCCTCTTTCGGGCCAATCTCAAAACCAGCCATCCCTTTCTCGATGATGAACGCATTAATTCCTTTAGACCCTTTACTGCGATCTGTTTGTGCAATCACGATATATACATCCGAACGACCACCGTTTGTAATCCAGTTTTTAGTCCCATTAATCACATAATGATCCCCTTCATCAATCGCTGTAGTTTGCTGAGAAGTGGCATCACTGCCAGCTTCGGGTTCACTCAAACAAAAGGCACCCACATGTTCGCCGCTTGCCAATTTTGGGAGGTATTTTTCTTTTTGAGCTTCCGAACCATACGTCTCAATGCCGTAACAAACCAATGAATTATTAACCGAAACAATCACTGATGCCGAGGCATCTACTTTCGAAAGTTCCTCCATAATCAGTACATACGAAATCGTGTCCATCCCGCTTCCGCCATATTTTGGGTCCACCATGATGCCCATAAAACCAAGTGCTCCCATTTTTTTTACTAAATTGTCGGGAAATTCTTGGAGAGTATCTCGTTTGATAACGCCGGGACGTAATTCTGTTTGTGCAAAATCACGCGCAGCCTCGCGAACCATAAGGTGTTCTTCAGATAAAGAAAAATTCATAAAAAGTGTATTTGTGATCCAAATATATAAAAAATTTACTATGCATGCATAGTAAATAAGCATAAATATTAAGTATGACCAATTCAAAGTTAAATAAAAAATCAAAATACCATGTCATAGGAGTCATGTCGGGAACTTCGCTTGATGGGATCGATTTATGCCTTTCAAGCTTTGAATTTGGAGCCTCTTGGCAGTTTCAAATCAACGCTGCTGAAACGGTGGAATACTCTGAAAAATGGAAACAGCGTTTAAGAACCGCCATCGATTTAAACTCAAAAGAATTAGAAAAATTAAATACAGACTACACCCAGTTTTTAGCCGATGTGATTCAAGCGTTTATAGACGCATACAGCATCACAACACTAGAGGCCGTTTGCAGCCATGGGCACACCGTTTTTCATGAACCCAGTCTTGGGAAAACCCTTCAAATTGGGAATTTACCCGTCTTGGCAACCTATTTGAATCAAACTGTGGTTTGTGATTTCCGAACCCAAGACGTTGCTTTGGGTGGTCAAGGCGCACCTTTAGTACCCATTGGCGATGCGCTCTTATTTCCTGAGCATGACTACTGTCTAAATTTGGGAGGCTTTGCCAATATTTCTTTTGAACAAAATTCTGAACGCATTGCTTTTGATATCTGCCCCGTCAATATTGTGCTCAACCACTATGTGGCATCTTTGGGAATGGCTTATGATTCCGAAGGTCAAATAGCAGCCAAAGGAACCGTTTATAAACCCTTGTTAGAAGCCTTGAATGCATTGAAGTTTTATAAGCTACAACCCCCAAAATCATTGGGATTAGAGTGGGTGCAAAGCAAGGTTTTTCCATTGATAGAAAGTTATAATCTCGAAGCGCCAACAGTTCTAAGAACCGTGGTAGAACACTGCGCGCTGCAACTTTCAAACGTTTTAAAAACACATCAGTTGAAGAAGGGATTGATAACGGGTGGTGGCGTATTTAACATCTTTTTAATGCAACGTATTTCAGAATTATCTGGACATGATTTACAGCCAACACAGCCTATGATTATCGACTTTAAAGAAGCCTTGGTATTTGGATTTTTAGGTGTTTTGAAACTAAGAAACGAACCCAATTGTCTTCAATCCGTCACAGGTGCTTCTAGAGATCACAGCAGCGGCTTTATTTATTTCCCTGAAAAAACCATTTAAACTTACAGAAAGCCTATTTAGTTTTTTATATTTGTTACGCAGTTCCTACAAATGAAGACTGTGCCTAAACTTTGAACAACTCATATTATGGAAGCAGTAATCATTATTGTATTTGTGTTTGGATACTTAGCCATCACCCTCGAACACAGTTTAAAAATTGACAAATTAATTCCAGCTCTGGTCATGATGGCCTGTAGTTGGGCGTTAATTTCTTTTGGGATCGATGATTTTGAGACTTGGTTTGACTCTGGAAAACATGCCCTTCTTAGCAACTTTGAGGCGTTTAGTCACAGCGAAAAAATGCACATTGTCGAAGAATCCTTATTACACCATTTAGGGAAAACTGCTGAAATCCTCGTTTTTTTAATTGGTGCGATGACCATTGTTGAAATTATAGCCTATTTCAACGGATTCTCGACCATAAAGAACTTTATCAAAACTAAAAAGAAGAAGAATTTACTCTGGATTTTTGCCATTCTCGCGTTTGTCTTATCTGCTATTATCGATAATTTAACGGCGACCATTGTCTTAATTTCATTGCTTCAAAAAATAATTCAGAACCGAAAAATGCGTCTTTGGTTTGCAGGACTTATTGTCATTGCAGCCAATGCAGGCGGGGCTTTTTCTCCAATTGGAGATGTCACCACTACCATGTTATGGATTGCTAACAAAGTTACCACAGGACATTTATTTGGATACTTACTTTTACCTTCCATCGTGTGTATGGTTGTGCCCACCTTCATCGCCTCTAGATTGTCTGTTTTTAAAGGCTCTTTAGAATTGGATACAAGTACTTCAGAACCCACAGGACGTTTTAGTGGCACCATGCTCTATTTAGGGTTAGCAGCGATTATTTTTGTTCCTATTTTTAAAATGGTGACACATTTGCCTCCTTATGTAGGGATGATGCTTTCGTTAGGAGTCGTTGCTATTTTTGCAGAACTATACAGTTCTTCAAAATTTAGTTTGAAGGAATTAGATAAAGAAAACACTGAAGGTATTGTTCATCACAGTCCAGTGCATCAGTCCTTATCAAAAATTGAATTGCCGAGTATTTTATTCTTTTTAGGAATTTTAATGGCGGTTGCCGCTTTGGAATCTTTAGGAATTTTATTTGGTTTTGCCGATTGGCTTAAAGTATCAACACCCGCATTAGGAACTGAAATTGATGTGGCTGGAATTTCCGATTTAGTCGTCCTATTACTAGGGGTAGGCTCTGCGGTGATTGACAATGTACCTCTTGTAGCAGCCTCTTTAGGAATGTTTTCTGAACCACAAGATCACCAACTTTGGCATTTTATCGCCTATTCCGCAGGAACCGGAGGAAGCATGCTGATTATTGGATCGGCGGCCGGCGTTGTGGCAATGGGTATGGAGAAAATCAACTTTTTCTGGTACTTAAAAAAAATCTCTTGGTTGGCCTTAATAGGGTTTTTAGCAGGAGCTGTTGTATTTTTCTTTACAAGAACACTTTTTTAAAAATACTTTAGTTCACATTTTCACGTTTTAAAATTCAAAGTAATACTTAAACATATATGATTTCTACCAGTATTCAAGACGAAATGGCCATCCAGTTAGATGCAGAATCCGTCGAAAAAACATTATCCATAGTCGAATTGATTAAAAGTGGAGGTTTAGCAGGGCAACTCATTATAGCCCTATTAACCGTACTCCTTGTCGTCGCTTTATACATTTATTTTGAACGTCTGTTCACCATAAAAGCAGCTTCTAAAGTCGATCCGAATTTTATGAACCAAATAAAAGACCATGTCGTCAACGGAAAAATTGACGCTGCCAAAGCCGTCTGTGCACAAGTCAATTCGCCTGTTTCACGATTGATTGACAAAGGTATTTCTCGCATTGGACGTCCGCTGGCTGATATCAACTCAGCCATTGAAAACGCTGGGAAATTGGAAGTCTATAGCTTGGAAAAAAATGTTAGCATCCTCGCAACCATCTCGGGAGCTGCGCCCATGATTGGGTTTTTAGGAACCGTCATCGGGATGATTTTATCCATTTTTGAAATTGCCAACTCCGGCGGTCAAATAGATATTAAACTTTTGGCCGATGGGCTTTATACGGCTATGACTACCACCGTGGCAGGTTTGGTCGTTGGGATTGTCGCCTACATTGCGTTTAACCATATTGTCGGACGCACCAACAAAGTCGTCTATCAAATGGAAGCCAATTCGGTAGAGTTTTTAGATCTACTTAACGAACCTATTTAAGATGAATATTAGAGGTCGAAATAAAATATCTCCAGAGTTTAATATGTCGTCCATGACGGACATTGTATTTCTATTGTTGATTTTTTTCATGATTGCATCCACATTGGTCACCACCAATGCCATTGATATATTACTGCCAACAGCCAGTGGAAAAACAGAAAATAAAAAGTCGATTGCCGTCAGTATAAAAAAAGACTTGTCCTTTTATATCGATCAATCGAAGGTTGAGGTTCAAAATTTAGAAGCCGAATTGCTTCAATTACTCCAAAAAGAAACCGCTCCAACCCTTGTGTTGAGAGCTGAAAAATCCGTTCCTGTGGACTATGTCGTCAAAGTGATGGACATTGCCAATCGGAATAAATTCAAAATCATATTAGCTGTAAACCCAAATTAAGATGGGCTACTTTAAAACCAAACATCAAAAACATTCTGCACGATTGACAAGCGTCATCATGCTGTTGTTGATCTTACTCCTATTTATAGTGGGCCCTGGTTATATGGATCCGCCTTTGGAATATGGTGTTGCGGTCAATTTTGGAACGACGGACACTGGAAGCGGAGCTATACAACCCAAAAAACCGTTGGCGTCGCAATCCACCCCTGTTTCTGAACCCGTCGTAGAACCCGTAAAAGCCGCACCGCCCGTTGAGTCCAGCGAACCTGCTGCTGCAGAAGAGGTGCTTACCTCCGAAGATTTAGAATCCATTGCCATTAAAAAAGCAGAAGCAGAAACCGCCAAGTTGAAAGCGGATGCAGATGCCAAAGTGAAGGCAGAAACTGAGGCCACCGCAAAAGCCCAAGCAGAGGCAAAGGCAAAAGCAGATGCTGAAGCGAAAGCAGAGGCGGAACGTCTCAAAAAAGAAGCCGATATAAAAGCGAAAAAGAAACAAGAATTAGATGCCCTGATGGGCGGCATCGGAACAGACGACGGTACCGACACAGGTTCTGAAGGCGATGATGATACCCCAGGCGATAAAGGACAATTGAATGGCGATCCCTATGCACCCAGTTATTTTGGATCTCCGGGCAGTGGAAATGGGGGCGTAGGTTATGGATTGAACGGTCGTGGTCGTCCATCCAAAACAAAAGTCATTCCTGACTGTGATGAAGAAGGCACCGTAGTCGTTGAAATTCATGTCAACCAAAATGGGAATGTGGTCAAAGCCATCCCTGGAAAACGCGGCACCACGGGCGATATCTGTTTGTATGAGGCCGCAAAAAAAACAGCGCTTACCCACAAATGGCCCGCAGATTCCAAAGCACCTGCCAAACAAATTGGTTTTGTGATTGTCGATTTTAGCGTCCGCCAATAAATGAATTATTCAGAAACCACGCAATGGCTTTTTTCTCAGTTACCACTCTATCAGAATGTTGGGAAATCAGCTTATAAAGCGGATTTAAGTCAAACGCTTAAACTGGCTAAACAACTCAATCATCCAGAACATCAATTCAAATCTATTCATGTTGGAGGCACCAACGGCAAAGGCTCCACAGCACACATGCTCGCATCGGTGTTGCAAGAGGCAGGCTATAAAGTGGGCTTGTATACATCGCCCCATTTAAAAGACTACCGTGAACGCATACGTATAAACGGTGCTATGATCAGCGAAAATTTTGTGGTGGATTTTGTCGCGCAGAACAAATCCTTTTTTGAAACCAATTCATTGTCATTTTTTGAAATGTCGGTGGGAATGGCATTTGCCTATTTTGCAGATGAACAAGTCGATATTGCCGTGGTTGAGGTGGGACTTGGTGGCCGCTTGGATTCTACCAACATCCTAAACCCGGAAGTGTCGGTCATTACCAATATTGGGTTGGACCACACCCAGTTTTTAGGCACAACACTAGAAGCGATTGCAGGGGAGAAGGCAGGAATTATAAAACCAAATACGCCCATCGTAATTGGTGAAACTCAGTTAGAAACCGAAGTCGTTTTTAGAACCAAAGCCACTAAAGAACAGGCACCGATTTATTTTGCAGATCAACGCATAGAAACTACACCACCCACAAGTTTAAAAGGTGCTTATCAAATTCATAATGTACGCACGGTACTTCAAACTATTGAAATCTTACATAGTGGTTCGTTTACAATCCCCACAAAAGCAATGCAACAAGGCTTATTAAAAGTCACTGAAAACACCGGGCTTCGTGGCCGTTGGGAGGTTTTGGGGAGTTTTCCAACAGTCATTTGCGATACGGCACACAATAGAGAAGGGCTACGTTTGGTGTTTAAACAGCTCTTAGCCGAAAAATTTCAACACTTACATTTGGTGGTGGGTATGGTGAATGATAAAGATATCTTGTCACTTTTAGAGCTATTTCCAAAGGAGGCGCAGTATTACTTTTGCAAACCCAATGTTCCTAGAGGGCTAGAGGTGTCTCAACTCGCGCAGATTTTTACTGAAGATGGTTTTGAAGGAAGTGTCTATCGGTCTGTTAAAGACGCTTTAAAAGCCGCCAAACAAAGCGCATCCCACGACGATTTGATCTATGTTGGTGGCAGTACTTTTGTGGTGGCGGAAATAATTTAACTTTTTATTAAAAATCTTTTGTGAATTGAAAAACTAGACTATATTTGCAATCCGATAATTAGGGCGCATAGCTCAGTTGGTTCAGAGCACCTGGTTTACACCCAGGGGGTCGGGGGTTCGAATCCCTCTGCGCCCACAGAACATGAAAATCCACTCATTTGAGTGGATTTTTTTTGTTAATACATGAACTATTCATAACTAAAAACTCCCCATATAAATGAGGAGTTTTTTTAAATTGATAGTTTTGCTTAACTATAGGTATATTATAATTAGTTAAAACTTTAACTAACTGATCCCAAGTCTACACACTCTATAATTAAACAAGTAGATATGTAAAGTTAAAAATAGTAGCGTTATTACCAAATAAATGCAAAAAAAAAGAGCCTTCTAATTTGAGAAGGCTCTTTATAATTATTGATTCTGTAACACTATTTCAGGACGTCACATTATTTTAAACTTAATTTAAAACCCATACCCTTGAGTTACTTCTGGCGCTCTGTGTTCCAGGACCACTAATAGTGGTATTTAATTCAGGAGTACCACTTTCCCATAGGTAGTTTTCATTTCCGTAGCTGACATTATGCTTAGTAAAAATGGTTTCATAACATCCAAAATAAAATGATACACTAGCTGTTAATGTGGAGTCAAATACAATTTCATAAGCTGTACCTGCGATAGTGTTAATTGTGTAGGTCTCTCCTACAACAATCACATTATAATCAGCATCCACAAGAAAAGGAATTACAGTGACACCGGTTGTTGTTGTTGTTGTTGTTGGGTGAATGACAAGTTTAGTCATTTGAGTATTAGCATCTAATATTTGAGGTTGTGCGTCTGACCCAATATTGACTGTCGAATAATTCGGAGAATGAGGACTTGGGAACGTATTTGCGTCTGCATATCCAGAGAGTAAAGTAGGAGAAGTTGGCTGCGCATCATCTCCATCACAATCACTGTCAATACCATCTCCTACGACATCTACTGCTCCGGGGTTTATTGCAGCATCAGAGTCGTCACAATCGTAACCAACAGTCACATTGCCATTTGGTTGAACACAAGCAGTGATAGAAGTGAAATCATCTCCATAGCCGTCACTATCTGCATCTAGGTACCATACAGTGTCTGGGTTTATTGCAGCATCAGCATCGTTACAATCATCTGCATTAGTTACATAACCGGATGGTCCACTACAAGTTGTAGTAGAAATACTACTATCTCCATAGCCATCATTGTCAGCATCTTTGTACCATACAGTGACAGGGTTTATATTAGCATCAGAGTCGTTACAGTCATCACCATTACTTGCATAACCCACAGGTTGAGCACAAGCGACAGTAAAAACACTGTTATCGCCGTAACCATCACTGTCAGTATCTGCGTAATAAATACTGCTCACACAGGGGTCTATCCAAGTGGCTACGCCACCAACCATGGTTAAAACTTGACCTTCAGTACCAGAACCTATATCACTATTTGCATTAGTATCTACATAGTTTTTTGTTGCAACATCTTGCGCCTCTGTAGGGTCTGCTACATTTTGGATTGGATTGGAATTCATATTTAATACAGCAGTCACACTCAAATTTTCTGCAATAACGTTGACATCCCCACTCACATTAATGTCCAATTTTCCGTCAGGCAAAACAATTTCTAAATCTTCATCTGAGGATTCTGCAATATAAGGTCCGTACTCTCCTGAAAGATAGTCACCAAAAACTAATTTACCCCCACTTTAATAATCGTCGGGGTTATTACCAAGAATTCGTACAGCAATGTTGTCTCCTGTATTGTTTTCAGCAAGTATATTCAAAGCTCCTGGGCCATTATCTTCGTCTACATCCCATTCTTCTAAAGCCGCCGATGCTCCAGTTCCATACAATAAACCGTCATTATCTATTTGTAAGCCTTTGGCTGCTCCACCATCATTGTTAATCCAAAAATCTTGTAAGCTAATGTTTTGAGTCGCTACATGATCCCAAGAGCCAGAACCCGCACCAGCAAGAGCCGTCCATGCGGTTCCATTGAAATAATAAAAACCAGCAGTCGCATCGGTTTAGTAAATCAATAAACCATCTGCTGCATCAGTAATTGCATTACGTTCGGTTTCTGTCATTCGTGGAATCAAAATACCGCCTTCTGTAGAAGTAATTTCCAAAGCTGCCGAAGCATCTATTACGGGCGTATTAATTCCTACCTGAGCCGTTAAGCCCATGCTAAAAATAGCAATATTAAGTATTAATAGTTTTTTCATTTCTTAATAATTTTAAAAGTTGACAATTGGTTTTGGTTATTGGTTGTATGTAGTAAATAAACTCCTGTTGGAAGTTCAGACACATTCAATTCGTTGCGGTCAGATTCTAATACCTTTTGTCCAGAGACATTGTACAAAATAGATTTTTGAAGGTTTTTTGACACAATGATCAGTTTGTCAGTCGTTGGATTTGGATAGACTTTCACAAAATCATTTGCAGCAATTTCTACAATCGTAAGACTCGCATTAGCCGAGCTGGCTGTGATGCGTGTAAATTCTAAAGCATCCGCAAAAGCATAGCTTAAAGTGTTATTCGTTTCGTCTGCAATTGCGGGATGATTCGTCCAAATGCCCTCAGCAGTTTCGGTTTCTAATACCAAATCGTCTTCAGGAATATCATTGAGTTCGTCGTCATCATAGGCAAAAGTAATTGTGCCAGTAAAACCGCTCAAAGCCGTTGAAGCGTCGTATACTCTGTTGATGCTCGTACTGCCTTCGACCACTACAGGCGTGTCTGTAACAGATATTGCATTTGCGTCACTAATGACATAAGTGTCGCTAGGGGCTAATGTTAAGCCGCCTAAATTTAGGGAAGCTGTGTTTTCAATGGAAATTGAAGCTCCGTTTGAAACGGTTAAAATTTGACTGAACATCATGCCTGGAAGGCATAGGAATCCTAAGAAATATTTTTTCATAATTGGTTAATTTTATACAAAGATACAAAGACTCAATTGTCAAATGGATATTTAATACTTTTTATTTACAAGTTAATAGAGGCCTTGATCTGGTGTTTCTGATGCTGTGCTAAAAGTGTGGTTAAATATGAGTTGCATCTCATGTATACTATTGGCACAAACAAAAAAGACTGCCTTTTTGGGCAGCCTCTTTTAATTTTGTTTAACTATAGGTATATTTATAATTAGTTAAAACTTTAACTAATTGACCCCAAGTCTACACAGTCTATAATTAAACAAGTAGATATGTAAAGTTAAAAATAGTAGCGTTATTACCAAATAAATGCAAAAAAAAAGAGACTGCCTTTTCGGACAGTCTCTTTTGATTCAATTAAAATTAATTATCGCGCTTCACATGAATCACTCCAGAGATTGTGTGTGAAACCCCTTGGTTGTCCTCGTAATCGCCACTGAAATTAAGGTCAATGTACTCCCCGATTGCTGAGCCAAATGTACTTAGATTGTATTCGATAAAATTATTCACGTTGCTAACATCTTGACATTCATTCAAAGTAAATCCAGCAGATGTGGAATTCCAATCTACGTTGTTGTAAACACCTTCGTAGTTGGGGAAAGTTGTGTCAAGTACTCCATAAAGATAAAAACAACCTTGTGTACTAGTACTAGTATTATTTGAACCATAAATAGTAAGTGATGGTGAATTGCTATCTGATCCAAAATTTACATCAATATTTTCAAAGAAATACAACGTTTCTCCATTGTCATCAATAATATACTGTATAAATTCTTCTATAGTATCACAAGCTGATAATACCCCTAAGTTTGTTAAAGGGCTTGTGGATGTGTAATTAATTTCACCTGTTGTTTGTAGGTTATCGTAATCATACCCCGTAATGCTAATCGCAGCGTTTTCATTACAATTAAGTACATTGATTTCAAACACACCGTCCGTGACTAAACTATAAAACGCAGCACCACCTTCAATACGGCCTTCGACATATCCATTAGCCACTGCACTGCCATCACATGTATTGAAAACACCCGTGATTGTTTCTTGATACTCTTCAACTTCAGGAGCATCAAGAACGATGTCAAGCGTGGTGTCTTGACTAAAAGGTCCAATGCTTTCAGATGAATTAGGGATTTCTAAGTTATTACAAATATTATACAAAATATATTGTAAGTTTAAAACTTGGTTGGCTGGGACAATACCACAAACTTCTCCATTGTTATTCGTAACCCCGTAACCTGTGCCATTAAATTCACTTTCAATACTTACCATAATACTGCTCAGAGGAGCGTTGTTAGCATCACTAATATTTAAACATAAGTTGATGTATTCTGCAGGGATATCACAATTCCAAAAAGAGAAATGACTGACCGTTCCAACATATTTTGTTCCTTGGAGTGTGGCACTGCCTTCTTCAATCCAATAGCCGTTATCTTCATCAAAATACCAAAGTGGGATTTCATTAGGCGCCCCTGCTAATGTTTCAGGGTCCAATGGGACGGATAGGGTTGCAGTAGTGCCCTCAGAAAGATTCAGTTTATCTCCTGTTTCGCTGCGTAATTCTACGGCCAACATGCCAAGAGTTTCAAGCATTCTTGCCTCATTTTGTAAATTTTCGGCTAACAGCATCCCGGGCATTTGCTGTGGCATGTCTTCATCGGTTGGGTTTAGAAAATGCAAAGTGACTTTTACATCCCCAGTGTATTCGCTACCATCAGAATTGCTATAAGCTCCAGAGAGATCAACCGCGGCACCATTGCTTAAATTCACAGTTGCGGCAGTTCCAGAACTCACTGTTTGAGTCACTGTTTGTGGTAATAACATTATTTGAACTTGATTGATGCCTGCCGTTGGGACTACAGATCTTGAACCGTGTAGGAAGCCTGCTTTTTCTACTTTGATAAAAGCAAATTTCTCATAGACTTGTGCGTTTTTTATAATAAAAACACCATTGATATCGGAATCCGTTGAGCTGTTTCCAATTTGAACCGTGGCACCGCTCACAGGATTGTTTTGCAGGTCGACAATACGGCCCATAAAATCGCTATCTGTTAGACTTCCAAAGCTTTCTATTAGTGTAACAGATGGAGACGGTGTGTTGGGTTCTGCCGATCCAGCAGCGGATTCATCATCACAGCTTACAAAGCAAAAGAAAACTAAGAGTGCTAATAAATTTCTGAGATTTACGAATCTTTTAAATGTGATCATCTTCATTTTAAATTGGTTAATAGTTCAGCAATATACAAAATTATATATAAAACTTTTATTTTGCAATTAATTAGATGTTCAGTATTTCTAAATGGAACGTAGGGTATGGGTATTGTTTAAACAGAAAAGACTGCCTTTTCGGGCAGTCTCTTTTGAAAGTATAGTATTTTTAAAAAGTCCTTAAACCAACATGGTCACAGGATTTTCAATAAACCCTTTTAAGGTTTGTAAGAACTGTGCTCCCGTTGCGCCATCTACCGTTCGGTGATCGCAAGCGAGGGTGAGTTTGATGGTGTTTCCAACAACAATTTGTCCGTTTTTAACCACCGGTTTTTGAACAATTGCCCCCACCGATAAAATCGCTGAGTTGGGTTGGTTGATAATCGATGTAAAACTCTCTATTCCAAACATCCCTAAGTTAGACACGGTAAACGTACTGCCGTCCATTTCTTGAGGGGTTAATTTTTTATTTCGTGCACGGCCTGCAAAATCTCTAACCGCCGCGCCAATTTGTGGCAAGCTTTGCTCATTCGCAAAACGTACGACAGGAACCACCAAACCATCTTCTACAGCCACTGCTACACCAACGTGTACATGGTTGTTGAGTTTCATGCGATCCGCAAACCACTGTGAATTCACTTGTGGGTGCAAACGCAATGCCAACGCACAAGCTTTCACAATGATATCGTTAAAAGATATTTTTGTATCCGGAACCGTATTGTATTGTGCTCTAAACGCCATGGCATTGTCCATGTCAAACTCTACATTCAAATAATAATGAGGTGCAGAGAATTTAGATTCGCCCAAACGTTTCGCAATGGTTTTACGCATTTGCGAGTTCTTGATTTCTTCAAAATCTTCTTGACCAGTCGGCACAAACTTCGCGGTACCTGCGGCAGAACTGACAGCTGCGGGTGTGAAGTTTTCAACATCGCGTTTGATGATGCGTCCGTTTTCGCCACTTCCAACCAATTGGTTCAAAGCAATGCCTTTGTCGTCTGCCATTTTACGCGCTAGTGGCGAAATATGCAAACGTCCTGTTGTATTGGGTACAGCCACTGCAACGGGTGCAGCTTCTGCTTTGGGTGTTTCTTTGACAACCGGAGCAGCTACTTTAGGTGCTTCTTGTGGCGCGGCTTCTACAACGGCGGTTGCACCAGTAGAAAAGTTAGCAGCGACTGCTGAAACATCGGTTCCTGCAGGACCAATAATCGCTAAAAGATCGTCTACTTTTGCAGAATCGCCTTCTTGCAATCCGATGTATAATAAGGTACCTTCATTAAAGGATTCAAATTCCATCGTTGCTTTGTCCGTTTCGATTTCAGCTAAAATATCGCCTTCTTCGATCACATCACCAACTTGTTTGAGCCAGCTCGCAACAGTCCCTTCTTCCATAGTATCACTTAAGCGTGGCATAGTCACCACAATCACACCTTCTGGAATGCTTGTTGTACTTGGTTCTACAGTGGTTGCAGCGGCTTCTACTGGAGCCTCTGTTTGTTCTGGAATTGTTTCTTCTACAGCAGCCGTTGGATTCAACAGTGCCGAAATATCTTCGCCTTCATCTCCAATAATGGCAAGAAGTTCATCGACCATGGTCGTTTCCCCTTCTTGAACACCAATGTGAAGTAAAGTTCCTTCATTAAAGGATTCAAATTCCATTGTTGCTTTATCCGTTTCGATTTCTGCAAGAATGTCTCCTTCTTCAATTTTGTCTCCTACTTTTTTCAACCAGCTCGCCACGGTTCCTTCTTCCATGGTGTCGCTTAGTCGGGGCATATTAACTATGATTGCCATAACTTATAATTTATGTTGTAAAAATGGATAATCTTCTTGTTCGTATACGACATCGTACATGACACTTTTTTCTGGATATGGAGATTCGTCCGCGAATTTCTCACATTCAGCAACCAATTCTTTCACACGTTTATCAATCACTTTAATATCGTCTTCGGTAGCATATTCCTCACGAAGAATGACATCTAAGACTTGTGTAATTGGATCAATTTTTTTGTATTCTTTAACCTCGTCTTTGGTTCTGTAGTGTTGTGCATCACTCATAGAATGTCCTCTATAACGGTAGGTTTTCATTTCTAAGAATGTTGGACCGTCCCCTTTTCTGGCACGTTGAATGGCTTCGTCAAAAGCTTCTGCGACTTTGATAGGGTTCATTCCATCTACAGGTCCACAAGGCATTTCATACCCCAAACCTAATTTCCAAATATCAGAATGGTTAGCGGTTCTGTCTACAGACGTTCCCATCGCATAGCCATTGTTTTCACAAACAAAAACGACTGGAAGTTTCCATAGCATAGCCATGTTGAAAGTTTCGTGTAACGAGCCTTGACGGGCTGCACCATCTCCAAAATAACAAAGGGTTACGGCACCAGTTCCGTTGTATTTATCTCCAAACGCCATTCCAGCGCCCAAAGGTATTTGCCCACCAACGATTCCATGACCGCCATAAAATCCTTTTTCTTTAGAAAAAATATGCATCGAACCTCCCAATCCTTGAGACGTTCCAGTGGCTTTTCCAAAAAGTTCTGCCATCACACGACGTGGATCAACGCCCATCCCAATGGGTTGTACGTGATTTCGATAGGCAGTGATCATTTTGTCTTTTGATAAATCCATCGCATGTAAAGCGCCTGCAAGTACGGCTTCTTGACCGTTGTACAAGTGGAGAAATCCTCTTACTTTTTGTTGAATGTACACGGCTGCAAGTTTGTCTTCAAACTTTCGCCAGAGCATCATATTTTCATACCAATCAAGGTAGACTTCTTTAGTTATCTTCTGCATGTGTTTACAGTAATTGTTTTTAATGTAAACACAAAAGTAATACTTTGATTGATAACCTAAAAAGAGTAAGAGTTAATTTTTTAAAAAAACGTTATAGTACGGTTTTGTCAAAGATCCAAGGAAGGATGTTTTCGACGGAATTTGAGACAGCTATTTGCCCAGAAGTCCCCATAAAATAGAGTTCCATAGGAGCGTTTTGCTTCACTTCATATTCGGACAGTGCCTGTCTGCACGCGCCACAAGGAGGAATTGGTTTGGTGGTTGGATTAAGGGTAGATCCTGCCACAATTGCCATGCGAAGTATTTTTTGATTTGGAAATTCAGCCCCCGCATAATACACTGCGGTGCGTTCGGCACACAATCCAGAAGGGTAGGAGGCGTTTTCTTGGTTATTTCCAGAAATAATCTCTCCATTTTCTAGTTCTAAAGCGGCACCTACTAAAAAGTTTGAGTAGGGTGCATAGGCTTTTTTACGGGCTTCTGCTGCTTTATGGATCAGGTTTTGAATCGGTGTGTCAAATTCTTCAATCGCATCGTACACATCAAAAGAGGTCTCAATTTTTACTTTTTTCATAATTCGTATAGACATAAAAACTATTGCACAAGGCAATAGTTTTTATTAGTATTTTATTAAAGCAATTACTTAGTATTCGCTGTATTCGCCGTCTCCAAAATTAACGGATAAAGAAAAACGCAAAGTGTTTTCTAGAGGACTTTGTACTTTGGAAGCTGAGATTAAATAGGATAGATCAATATTAATTGCGGTGTATTTGAACCCGGCACCCATGGCGAAAAACTTACGAGCCCCTTTGAATTCATTTTCATTGAAATATCCGAGTCTAAAAGCAAACGAATCTTGGTATACGTACTCGGCGCCTAAGGCCCAAGTGAACTCATCGAGCTCTTCACTGAACCCACCAGGCGCATCGTTAAACGATTGAAATACACCTGCCATAAATCCAACATCTGGATCTTGACCTTCAATAATGACGTTGCTATTTTCTATGGCGCCTAATGTATCTGTATCAGCATCATAAACACCATTTCCATTGGTGTCGGTGTAGTTGAACTCCGTTCCGTAAACAGGCGGTGTTGGCACCAATAGTTTAGTAACTTCCGCGGTGACATTGACTCTGTTGTATTGGTCAAAGATAAAATCAAATCCACCACCCAATCTTAAATTGGTTGGTAAGAAATTTTCTCTTCCACCTTCGTCATATTTAATTTTTGGACCTAAATTTTGAATGGCAAATCCACCTCTCCAACGACCATTAAATTCGTTGTAGGCTTCTTCTTCACTTTGGTAATACCCTGCAATGTCCACACCAAACGAACTTGCTGCTTTGGCGTTTACGTCGATTGCTTGAATTTTCAAATCTGAACGCAAATAACGCAAGGCCACTCCCATAGAGAATTCATCTGAAAGTCTTAAAGAGTAAGACGCGTCAAACGTTAATTCGTTGGGTTTTTCAATTAAAGGGGTCGAGAATTCATCTTCACGGAGTTCAATTTCTCCAAGCGAAAAGTACTTCAGACTGACGGCAAAGGCACTCCGTTCGTTAAGTCTATTGAAATAGGTAAGACTTCCTAAAAAGATGTCATTTACTAATTTACTTAAATAGGGGGTGTAACTAAATCCAATCCCTGATTTTGCTTCTGAAAAGGCATATTTAGAAGGATTCCACTGTTGAGAAAAGGCATCTACTGAGGTTGCGACTCCCATGTCTCCCATACTTGCGGCACGGGCATCGGAGGCAATAAGAATGAACGGGACCCCTGTGGTAATCACTCGTGAATCTTGATTGGGTATAATGGTGGTTTGAGCTGCTGCCTTCGTTGAAAAGAGGGCGACTAAAAACAGCACACAAATGGATGTTAATTTTTGGTTTTTTTGAGTTGGAATCATTTTTAATTTTGGTGTTATGAATTAACAAATATAATGTAATATTAAAGGATTACAAGTTTTTCAATTTTTTCTGCTTGCATTCCTGTACTGGATGAACGTACTTTTAATTTATAGACATAAACGCCTTTTCCGATTTTGCTACCAAAATCATCGGTACCATCCCAAGTGATATCTCGGGAGACTGAACTCGTGGTTTTGGAGCCCGCATTGGTTTGTCCATTAATGGTTTTTATCAATTTCCCCGAAACGGTGAATATCTGAATAGAAACGTCCAATACATCGGAACTATTGTGGTTGAACCAAAATTCTGTGTAATTCACAAACGGATTGGGATAATTCAACACATTGGTAAGCTCCAAACTAACGTCTTTATCAAAGACGATAAATTGAATGTCCTGGGTAGACGCATTGTTATACACATCCCATGCTTTAAGAGTCAGAGTGTGTAAGCCAGGGCTTAAATCTCTCAGCGGATAACTCAAAGAACCTCTTTTATAATCATCGATGGCTGCGACATAATAGTCGTTTAATTTGTAAACATTGGTTTCATCACCATCTAAAATGCCGGTAATATCATGTCCAATCCCACTGGCGGTGTTGATGCCGTTTTCATCGTATAAATTTGCTAAAAGCGTCGGCTCTTCATTGGTAATGCCTCCAGAAACAAAATTTTCATCGTTCATATATAGGTTGATGTTCGGTCCTATATTATCTTCAGGCGCATTGAGGTTGACTCCTCCAATTTTAATGTCGTAATTATACCCTCTATTGTCCGACAGCGGTGCCTCGGATTTAGAATACAAGCTTATTTTCCCATTTCCTTCCGTGACTGTAATATCTCTAGGGACAATAAATTCAAATGAAAATTGTCCATTGGTCACACTTGCTTGTCCTCTAAAAATCACTTCTCCCAACGCATCAAAGTTCATTAGAATCAAATTATCCGCCGCATCTTTTATGCCGTCGTTTCCAAGGGTAGAACGCTGAAGGTCTTTGTCGTAAATAGTGGCGGTGAGTACGCCGTTGTAGTTGCTTAAAACAGTTCCTTGCGCATCGGTGACAGTGCCTTCGATTTTGGCAGGACCCAAAGCTTTTAAAACTTGAGTGGTGTTGTTCACGTCTTCGTTATTTATTTTAGTAACTCTAATATCGGGTTTTGCAATCGGGAGTTTAATGGCTGGGTCTCCGATGTTAAAAACCAAGCGACGCTGAGGTTGACTGGAAATCGCAGGATCGTTTTTAGTGCGCCTCAGTACTTCGCCAATACTCATGGTTTCGTCACTTCCGTATGAAAATAAATATTGACTTAAGGTTTTATTAAAAGCAGTGCCCACCCCTACAAAAATTTTCCGTGTGGTGGTGATCAAACTAATGGCGCCTCCTTTTTTATTCCAAAATAAATACTCACCGGCGGTTTCTCTCAGCGGATTGTCAAATTTAGTGTATTCACAAGTGACAGTCACAAAACAATTAAGCTTGCAAGGATTGTTAAGCTCTTGCGCATTTATTTTGTCAAAAATACGTTCGTTAGCTAAGCCATCTTCCCCACCATGTCCAAAGTAATTAACCACAATCGCTCCAACTTCCAGCGCATCAAAAATAGCTTTGTTTACGAGGGTGTATCGTGCGCCTCCTGAAGAGGTTTCTTGAACATAAGAATCTGCATGAATTTTTTTAACATTTAAAAAGGGTTTTGCTGCTTTTACATCTTCTGCAATTTCTTCGGTTGTGGATTGAATTATGGCATCTGATTCTTTATCTACATCATCTGAAATGAGGAGGAAATTATTCCGCCAACTCCCATAGGTCTCTGGCATATAATACGATTCTACCTTATCTACCATTTCTTTGGCACGTTGGGCGTTTTCAGCCAAAATGCGTCCGACCGCAATGTCTAGTTTGTTGTTATTAGACATGGTACCTTCGTTGGAATCCATCATGCCAAAATAGTCATCAGAAATGAAAGAATTTATCAAACTAAAACTTTCTGTGGAATACCAAGAGGGAACAATATTGGTGTTGTTAGAAATACGTTCTTTGTAATCAAAAGAAGCATCGCCAAATAAACACAAGTATTTTAGTTTTTTGGAAGGTGTGCTGGCATTGTCATATACATATTTAACAAAGTTTCGAATGCCTCCAATGTCTTGCATCCCAGAACTGAACTCTTGATAAATGGATTCTAAGGTATATACTTTGACATTCAAATTGTGTTGAGTGCGATTGATTTCCGCCAGGCGTTCTGCTTGCGCACGTAAATAATTGGGTGCGACAATTAAATAGTCAATATCTTTAAATTCGCCTTGAGCTTCCAAAAACACCGTCCCTTTAATGTCTTGATTTGGCACATTGGTGTTGCTGGTTTTTCTGGGGACATAAAAATCAGACCCCACAGCTTGGTAGGTTTTTAAGGTCCCTAAGCTAGTTTTGAAACTAAATTCTGATTCGGCATCCGTATTGCTGTAAAATTGAATTTGATATGGATTGCTGATGTCCCAAACTTGAGAGATGGTAGCGGCGTTTGAAATGTCAAATTGACCAATTCCAAATTGGGTGGAGGTGCCGTTATGTTTAAACTCAAATTGAGTCCCGAGGCTTGTCAACGCACACTCGGCTTCAATAGAGATGTAATCTAAATAAGCGGTCGCAGACGGGTTGCCGTTGTTGTTGTAAGATAATTCTACATTGATAGTTTCTGAGCTAGAGGAAACAGGTCCGCTAAAAAAATCTGCTCTTGCAAGAATGTCTTTGTCAATTGGTAAGTAAGTAAAATTACTAACGTTAGATCCATTTACATTGAGCTGCATCGAAGTGTCCGACTCGGATGCCGCAGCAGTATAAACCCTCATGGCTACAGGGCTGCTTGCGATTAAATTAGGGAAGTCGAAACTAAACGTTCTCACATTTTCCACATAGAAACGGTGGCCAAACCAACGCCTTCCCATTTTGGCAATGTTATAAGTGTCAGATTCTATAAATTTATAGTTATGAAAACTGTTATATATCACATCTGCATTGTCTGAGGGTTCTGATGCCGTGGACATTCTGGAGCCATTTCCAAGACTAATGTTTACATAATAATAACTTTGGTCACTATAAGGGTTGATGTGTGAATTGTTGTCGTAATTGTATTTTTTAGGCCCAATGGCGTACATTAAAATGTAGTCGTTGTCATTAAAAACGCCATCTTCTTCGCCTATCACTTGAATGGTGTTTTGAATCAAATCGTTCGAAACGGTCTCCGAATTCAGTAAAGGAAGCGATTTGCCTCCATGACCATAAATTTTAATATTTTTAGGGTTTATTGCTCCGGTGTTGATGCCCAAACTATTCAGAAAATTTCGGTTTAGTTTGTGAACCCCCGTCGTATCGATGGCAAATCGGTACCAATCGCCAGATTTTAAATTAGAGCTACTGAGGGAGGCTACACTCGAAGATGCTCTTCTGTTTTGCGCATTCATTTGGTATGAAATCGTAAACCGAATTATTTTTTTAAGAATTCCATTTTCATAATAAATAGGAGAAATTTCTACATGGCCTTTTGAATGATCTCTATAAACTGCATTCTCAACCTTTAAGGAGGGTGTATTTGGAATGGAAGAAACGGGTAGTTGTTTTAAATCTGTTTTGGGAATCTCAATACTTTCAACGGATTCTAGTGCCGCGGAGCGTTCATCTAAGCGTCCGCTCAAATTCCATTGGGCTGAAAAAGTAAGCCCCTTTTTGAGTGAAAAGTTATAGTTTTTTGAATCAAAAGAAGGGAGTTCAATAGAACTGTTGCCGGTACTTAAAGTGGTTGATCCGTCCCAGTTGATATCAAAGCTTTGAGTTTGAGTGGTTCCAAAATAAAAACAAAATAAGGCTACAAAAGGTATCAATCTTTTCATAGTAAACAAACGCAATGTTTTGGTCATTAGTATCGATAAATAAAAGCTAATTTCAAAATTACAATAATAAATTATAAAATTCAGCGTTTTTAATCAAAGTAATCCAAATAAATAAATCAAAAAAATAGAATAAATCCCTCTGCTTTTTTATTGCATAATAATCTATAATTACTATATTGCGGGACTTAATTCAATTGCGTTTTACCAATTATAAGTTGAATATGAAAAAAATGATAACAATACGAATACTACTTCTAGTAGCATTGTCCACAACCTTAGTAGGATGTAGCAAATCATCAAAATCTGGAAACTCATCAAGAGCGACGGGTTGGCAAATCAATGACAAAGAGGGTGGTTTTCAATACAACACAAATTTCAAAGAACAAGAAACAGCTCCAGGCTTAGTCTTTGTTGAAGGAGGAACCTTCACCATGGGTAAAGTGCAAGATGATGTCATGCACGACTGGAACAATTCTCCAAACCAACAGCATGTTCAATCCTTTTATATGGATGAGACGGAAGTTACCAACATGATGTATTTGGAGTATTTGGATTGGATCAAGCGCGTATATCCGCCGAGCAATCCTGGTTTTAAATCTATTTATAACGGCGCCGTGCCAGATACACTTGTATGGAGAAACCGTTTGGGTTACAGTGAAGTGATGGTCGAAAATTACCTTCGTCACCCTGCCTATAAAGACTACCCAGTTGTTGGAGTGAGTTGGATGCAAGCCGTTGAGTTTGCGAACTGGAGATCGGATCGCGTTGCCGAAATGGGATTACAGAATGAAGGTTATCTTGAAAAAGATTCTCACATTGCAAACACCTCTGCAGAAAGTAACTTTAATATAGATACCTACGTAAATGCACCAACTAAAGCATTTGGTGGCAATGATTCTATTACGATACCTAATAAAAGAAGGTCTAAAATTGAGAAAGATTCAACCCATATATATGCTACTCGTGAAACAGGGGCTATTGCATTAAAATACCGTCTCCCAACAGAAGCGGAATGGGAATATGCAGCATTGGGACTTACTGAACTTAGAAGCTATAACGTTTATAGAGGACGAAAAAAATATCCTTGGGACGGTCAGTATTCAAGATCTGGAGATCGTAAAACAAGAGGTGATCAATTAGCAAACTTCAAACAAGGCAAAGGAGATTATGGCGGAATCGCTGGATGGTCTGATGATGGTGCCGATATTACAAACGCAGTGATGTCTTATGAGCCAAATAATTTTGGAATCTATGACATGGCAGGTAATGTTGCTGAATGGGTTGCAGATGTTTACAGACCTATTGTAGATGACGAGTTTAGTGACTTCGGATACTATAGAGGTAATGTATATACCAAAAATGCCATTGGAGAAGATGGTGGTATTAAGGTCATCGGAATTGATGATATCGAATATGATACTCTCTCAAATGGTAAAGTAATTGCTAAAGGGCTTCCTGGTCAAATCAGTCAAGTTCCAGTGGACGAAAATGAAACTTATTTACGTACCAACTTTGACGAAAGTAACAATATTAACTACCGCGATGGTGACGCAAGATCTTCACGATTCTTTGACGATTTTGAAGAAGAAGAAGATACTGATAATGATGCCGTGACTCGTAAAATGTACAACTCTCCAAACCACAGTGTGTCAGCAAATGACTCAGGAATGGTAAGGAAATATGATAAGTCAGATGTGAGAACATCACTTATTAACGACGAAGTAAGAGTGTACAAAGGGGGGTCTTGGAAAGACAGAGAATACTGGCTCGATCCAGCACAAAGACGTTATTACCCAGAAGATATGGCAACAGACTATATCGGTTTTAGATGTGCAATGTCTAGAGTAGGGTCTAAATCACTTTCAAAAAAGAAACGAAAAAATTAATTTTTTTCACTTCACATAATTTTAAGTCCTATCAATTTTAATTGTTAGGACTTTTTTTTTATTTTTAGGATATGGAATTAAACCAAATTCATCACTTATTTTTGAAGAGCTCAGGCACTTCTACCGACACGCGAAACATCAAACAGGACTCCTTGTTTTTCGCCTTAAAAGGTGCGAACTTTAACGGGAATACCTTTGCACACCAAGCGCTTGAAAGCGGTGCAAACTATGCCGTGATTGATGAGGTCATGCATCCCACGGACGAACGTTTTATTTTGGTGGATGACGTCTTAGATACCCTACAGACATTGGCGCGTTTTCATAGAGATTATCTTGGACTTCCCATTATTGCGCTGACAGGAAGCAACGGAAAAACGACCACTAAAGAATTGATTCAAGCCGTATTGAAGCCACACTTCAAAACCGTGGCAACTGTTGGCAATCTAAACAACCATATAGGCGTGCCCTTGACGCTTTTAAGTATGACTGTTGATACCGAAATTGGCATTGTAGAAATGGGAGCGAACCACGCAAAAGAAATTGCCATGCTTTGTGAAATTGCCCAACCAAATATGGGCTATATCACCAATTTTGGGAAAGCCCATTTAGAAGGTTTTGGATCGGAAGAAGGCGTCGTGAAAGCCAAAAGTGAATTGTATGATTACCTGAAAGTCAACTCAGGATTGATTATTCTAAATTCGGATGATGTAAAACAAGTGGCACAAGTGGGTACGTATGATCCTACATATACATTTTCGGAATCATCAAAAACAGATGTGAATGTAAAACTGTCAGCTACCCAACCTTTTTTGAATGTTGAACTTATAAATACAGCGATTAAAACCCACCTTGTGGGAGTCTATAACTTTCATAACATTGCAGCGGCTTTGACTATTGGAACCTATTATAAACTCACACCCTTGCAACTCAAAAAAGGAATTGAAGCTTATGTACCGGCAAACAACCGATCGCAACTCATTCAGCAAAACTCCAATGAAATATTATTAGACGCCTACAATGCCAATCCGAGCAGTATGGAAGTTGCTTTGGAAAATTTTAAAGGCCTCCAAAATCAACACAAACTTGCTATTTTAGGCGATATGTTTGAATTGGGAAGCACAAGCGCTAAAGAACATTTAGCAGTCGTAAACCAAGCAATTTTAACCAAGGACTGTAGTTTTTACTTTGTAGGGTCTCATTTCTTTGAACAGAGAACACACCATCCAAACCTCCTATTTTTTGAAATATTTCAAGACCTTCAAATACATTTAGAAAAAACAACCATTTCAAATACCAGTATCTTAATAAAAGGGTCTCGAGGAATGGCTTTGGAACGGGTGTTGGGGTTGATGTAAAAAGCCCTCAAAAAAAATTGAAGGCTTTACTTGTGGGTCATACTGGATACGAACCGATGAAATATATACTACTCAAAGTGTTCTTTATCAATTACTTATAGTTTTATTTTTATTAAACATATCCCCACTTTGGGGATAATTTTGTCCTCATATTGGGGATAATGGCTAAAATCAAACCATTAAAATCCTCCACATACAATTCCACATACAAGATAATAAGAAAAAAGGGATGCATAAAATTAATTATACACCCCTCTTAACACAATCAAACTATTATGAAAAGTTGATAGATTGGAAATTGGATTTAGGTTGTTGTGAGTCTATCAAATATAAATATGATAGAGTTTTAATTATTTAACCCCTTAATCCCACATACTATCAAACTCTGTTGAAGTAGTGATATTAAAATGTATTTTGATACAATCAATTATTGCATCTTTTGAGTAATACCTTCTTCCTCTGAAGGTTGTTCCTTTAATTAGCTTCTCTCTTTGGAAATTCCATAATGTTTTAGGAGATACTCCCAAAATCTCTAATGTTTGTTCTCTTGTGTGTAGTGGTTCACTTTGTAGGAGTTCAGTATTAACTCCGATTTTACTTAATAGTTCTTGCATAGTTATTTTAATATATTAGTAGTTCTTCTTCTGTGTTATCAAGTTTAGTTTCATAATCTAAATCTTGAATTGATTTAATTTCTATTTCTATCTCTTCTATACAATCTTTCCAACTACCAATCGTATCTAATAAGTTTATCATCGCATCTGTTTCTACATTACCGAAATCGTTACTCAAATTATATATTCTATCCAAGTGGATATCAATCTTTTCTGTTGAATTATAAATCTTGGTTGTGGCCAGTTTTATCATCTTGTAGTTAGAGACTCTATTATCTCGTTCAAATCATCTTGTTCCTCTAGAGTTGCAAATACAATATCTTCTATCATTTGTTTAAGTTCATCTCTACTCATTGAACCGACCTCATCATCTTCTTCCATCTCATCAGTTGGATGTGCTCTTAAATCATCTGTATCTCCGTATCCCATCTCACGAAGCACCTCCTCTAAATCAACTAAATCTTCTGGTTTTGATTGAAGTTTATTTGGGATATTCTGTTTCCTATTCATTGGAATTTGAACCATTGAAACTACTTCTTTGATACACTCACAATCACGAGGTTTTAATATTTTTTTATCTCGATTAGAAATCTTTAATCCTGCAATTTCTTGAAGACGTATTCTTCTTTGGTATGGTGAGATATTTTTTTGGTTTAATCTTATTCCGTTAATCATTATATAATTCCTCCTTGTTGTTTCAATATTTTAGCTTCATTGGTTATGTATTTCATTTGGTTAGTAGATAAATTTTGGTTTATCCAATACACCCCCTTATCTATTCTTGCAAGTAATTTTTCTTTTCCTTGAGAGATATCTACAACTCTGTATCCTTTATCCTCTTTTATAATCCCCATATGAAGATTTTCAACTTGTTCCCAAGATGTAATTGATTTACTATCTCCATATGAATTCACTCTATCCATTATAGATTGAACTCTGTGGGTATATTCAAATAAATCATCTTGCACTTTAGAATATCTTTTTATCATCTTAAGGGTATTTCTTGAATCATATCCTTCCCTCATTAAATACGATTTCATTTCATCTTCTGAACTTCCACAAATACCACGAGATTTCAAGTGGTGGAGGTAAAGTACATCCATAATTTCCATCGTGTATTTAGTTCCGAATTTGGATTCACTTAATTTTAATATTCCATCGAAAGTTAATCCTTCGACTTCGTTCATTGTTCTTTTCATAATTTATTTGTTTTTATCTTTTGGAAATGCTTTTAATAATTCTTTTTTAGATATCTCTAGAGACCATTCTCTGTAATCCTCCCAACTATTAAATATGTTTTTGAATTGTTTAGGTACTTCTCTGTTAGTGCTCATACTATTAGTTCGAGGTTTATACTTTTAGATTTATACTTTTTTTGTTAGTGTTTTTAACTTCTCATAGAGTTTTTAGAGCCAACCCCCCTAGTCCCCCCTTTATAGGGAAAATAGAGTTCTAACTCCAAGATTAACATCCTCATGTCGTTCCCTTCACCAACAGAAATCCGTAGATTTCATATACCCCTATAACTTTCGTTACTATTATAAATAGATAGAAATATCCCAAACGATAAAAAATTCTATAAAAAAATCAAATTGGTTAAATATTACTAACGATTTTAAGAGGCTTTCAGAGGGGTTAAATAAATTTTCGAGTAAGAATCCATTTCATTACTTTTACGATTGTATGGCAAGTAAAAACGAACAAATTGGGGAAGTATTGAGAGTTTCCATTGATAAGATTAAACAAAATCCAATCAATTTTGAAATATATTCCTCCAAACACACAAAAGAAGATGAAGATTTACAGAATTCGATTCAACTCTACGGACAGTTAGAACCTGTGTTGGTTAATCAAAACACCAATCAATTGATTTCTGGCCATAGAAGATACAACACACTCAAAAGGCTAGGATTAGATAAGATAAATGTAATCTACAAATCTGTTGATGTTTTAGAAACTATCGAGTTAATTCAATCTAACAGGCATAGGGAAAAATCACTAGTAGAGAAAGTTAACGAGTATCGCGAACTAAAATCTCAATTGAAATCCCTACCGATTAAAAAACGAAAAGAATTGATGGGTTCTCTTAAACTACGAGAATTCTTACATAAAGAAATTGGTATATCCCAAACGAATGATGTAAGAATGAAAGTTGTGGAGGATAGTGGTGATGAGGATTTGCTCAATTCAGTTTTGAGTGGTGAAGTTTCATTAAGGTCTGCATTTAGATTTATTAAAGGTGGAGATAGTGAGGATAGAAATAATTTGAAGAACGAAATAAAAAAATCAATAGAGAATAGTAAGAATGAACTTTCATTTCACGATGTAATATCAATTGTTGAAGATGTGTATAAAAGAAAATGAACACTCGAGTTCACTTTTATTTGAATATTCTTTCTTCTTCAATCCACTCTAAATATTGAATTTTCTCTTTTTCTTCAAACTTATCACTCTTTGATAGGTTTTCTTTTTTCCACATCGGTTGAAGGTTTATAAAGTGACAGAGTTTGTTCATTTCTTCTACATCTTTGGATGAAGATAATGGTATGATATGGTCGATTTGCCAATCACCATAATTATCCCAATTCATTCCTTTAGTGAACTGAACTTCTATACGTTCTTTTAATTCAATCCAACTACATCCTATCATCTTTTCAGTTATGGTGTTTTTAGAATAACCTTTGTTTCTAAAAGCCATATAAACTCTTCCTGCTACTTTTACTCTTAAATCGAATAATTTATCATTCTTTTTTCTTTCCTTTTTATAAATCTGTTTGGTTTTTCTATAATGTTCTGAATCTTTATTTGTTTGAAAATATTCTTTACTTTTTTGATTCTCTTCTACTTTGTTTTTTTGATATCTAATCTTCCTTAATTCTTTTTGCCTCTCTTTATAATTCTCTTTTATCTCTTCGTATTTTTTAGAATTATTCTTTCTCCATAGTTTAGAAGATTCTTTGTATTTTTCTTTGTTTTTTTGATAATTATCTTTCATTTGGGTTATTATAACCTCTCTGTTTTCTTCATAATATTTTTTTGTTTGTTTTTTTATTTTTTCAGTATTTTCTTCTTTATACTTTTTATTACTTTCTCTTTTCTTTCGTTTGTATTCTGAATTATGTTTGTTTTTTTCTCTCCATTCCTTCCCTTCTAAATTTGAACAAACCTTACATTGAGTTCTGTTATCTCTAAATTCAGATAAAAGTTTTTCTGTTTTACATTTTTTACAAACTCTACTTTTCATTTACTTTTTAATAAACTTCATTATTGGTAGTTCCACGATAGTAAAATACTAAAAACTATTTTAACATTAATATAAAATGCCCTTGTATCAAAGGGTGTTACAGAGATTTACCAATTTTCAAATCATTATATTAGTATCCATTAAATACACACAAAATGAAGAATAACAAAATGAAGAATATTATTACAATAGTACTTCTTATAATGCTAGTAGTTGGAGCTGGTTTAATGATGTGGGAAGCAAGAAATGGTTTCCCACCAAGTTAAATACACACAAAATATGAAAAGGTTATTACTCTTATTATTCATTCCAATTCTGTCTTTCTCTCAAATATCTTATAATGATGTTATGAGTACCAATTCTGTGGATGGATTTAAGAAGGTAGTGATTGAAAATGGATACGAATTCGATAGTTTGGATGATGATGGTTGGCTAACCTATGGGTTTAATATTGTTAAAGATTCAACAGGCAGTAAATCCTCTCAATGGAGTTCTTATAATACTAAAGATGATAGGTTTACTTTATCATTTGGAAGAAGAACGCTTTTAGGGAACTTTCTTGGAACAGATGATGATAATTCTGAAAATCCTTATGATTTAATTGTAAAGGATATCAAAGAGAAATGTAAGTATTATAAAATTATCAGCTACGAAGGAATTGATTATGTTTCATATGGTTGTTCTGAATCAACTTATAAGGGAAAGATTGGATTTGTAGTTTCAGAGGGTAGTGGATTAATTAGGCACTTTCCCACAACAGAATAAATCCTAAAATCCACTTTACTTTTTGATAAACTTCATAATAGGTTCAACCTTAACATACTTTTCACCATCTTCATCGAAGTATCTATTAAATATTTTTTCAACATCAAGACCTAAATATCTTTGCATCTTCATTCCTATTTCATATTCAAATTCGAATCCAATATCCTCAAGAACGGATAGAGTATCAATTTCCAATGGCAGTTCCTTCGTATCTGCAATATTCAAGAGAAGAACTCCTCCCTTTTTCAGCAAATCGTATCCAATTTGGAAAGTTTCTTTGATATAACCATTTATCCAACTCTCGTAGGTAGGGAAGAGGTTATAACTCTGTTCTTCATCAATAGAGTATTGTTCTTGATTGAAGTAAGGAGGTGATGTGATTAGCAAATCAACTTTCCCTTTGTGGGTTTTATAATCTTCAGTTTCATTGAATCGTGTTGAGCTAATTTGATGAACTTTGAAATTTGATTTAATACCTAGATTTTCCTCAATAAATTCACCAATCCTTTTATATGAACGAGTTGTAAAAATGTTAGAATTAACATCACAACCAAAATAATTTATATTCTTATTAGAACAGATTGAACCCATTAGTCTACCACCCCAACCAGAACTACTATCATACACAATACCTCCACTTTGAGGTAGGTATCTTTCATAAAGATATCTTGAAACAAGTGGAGAAAAATTGATAGGTATATTCGAAAATCCAACTCTTAGGGTGTGTATGATATGTTTAACAATCTTCTCATCTTTTTTGAAATAACGAAGATGAAAAAGTTTTTGAGTATCTAATTCTGTTCCAATATTTCTAATATGGTATTCTTTCAAAACCCCATCTGTTTTTAATTTTTCAATTTCCTTTTTATCAAAACCAAGATGAAAATCTCTAAATGCAGGAATAATAATTAAACCATATTTCTTATTATCCAAATTCTTATAATCATCTTTTGATTTCATCATCTTGGATATCATATACATTCTATCCTTTTTTACATTCCGTTGGAGAGTCCTTATGAACTTTAGTTCTAACGATGGCTCTTTCAATACATCATACATACTCACCGAACCTGCACGAGTTTTGTGTAGAGATGGTTGGAACTGGTTACAGGAACTTCCGTAGTGGTAATCATTTGATATAATATATTCATATATATCATCGCCCTTCTTCCACATTCGTTTAACATCGAAATCAATTAGTTTTTGAATATCATCAATTATACCACTTTTATCTTTTCCTATGTACGGAGGTATGTTGTTCGAATCCCATTGTTGTAACAGATATACTCTTACAGAAAGAATAAAGCTCTTAAACTCGTTATAACTCATCTTATTTACCTCTTCAAATGTGATATTATACTTTGGATTATCACCGATTGGATTTTTTCCAAATGGAAGTGTGGACGTTGAGGTTTTTTCTTCTTTTTCAATTCTCGTGGAATGCGTTATAAAAGACTTCGTTCCTTTGGATTTGAAAGTTTCAACTCCCAACATTTCACTTTGGGATGCATCATATGCTTTTTTTAATGTTAACTCACCATTTTGATACAATTGATGGATATGAGGGTATTTCTCAATCAATTTGAGTTTTACCTTCTCTTCCATCAATTTCTTTCTTTTCGCAAATTCTTTTCTATCCATAATTTAATTACCTCCACAATTCCAAAACAAGGAATTAGATTTTGATTGTTCTACAAATGGTTTCCATCCTTTACTATCGTAGTATAAGTTTGATGGAAAGGGTGGTCTTTCTTTTATCACACAAGTTCTTCTAAACTCATAACGAGATACCAATAATTTAGCTCTTCCTTGTTCCTTTTCTGTTGTTTGATGTCCTATTCTAACTCCAATGATTTTTGATTTAATAAAAACACCTTGAAGAATTCTAGATAAAACACCACTTGAAATCACACTCCAAACTTCATCATAAGAATTCCAATCATACAAGTTTTTAATTATCTCAATCCCATCATTGATAATTTCTTCATCATCATATCCAAAAGGTAGAAGAAATGAATTTGGATTTTCATCTCTGTATTTTTTTGATTTGTGATGTAGGTTTGTTAGAAATCCCATAGAAACTTGAATTACATTAGAACCAAGTTCAATACATTGTTTAGAAATCTCTGTGAGTTCTCCTTTAGGAACGAATATTGTTGATTTACAACCTAACTGATTACACACCACAGAAAGAGCAAATTGTCCGTATCCAACTCTTGGGGATGCATAAATGAATTCATCAAAGTTTTCTAATCTCCTTTCAATATAGGGTTTGATGAATCTACTTTTAGTTCCACCATCAATTAAATCATCTCTCCAAACATCTTTATTATCAACCCTATCAATCATATCGTAAAGATAAAGAATTACATTTTACAGGCATGAGGATATTAGTGTATCATCATCCCATAGCAAAAAAATTGTTCGGGATAAATTAGAACCCTTGATTCCTTTTATAAAAAAAAATCATTTTACAGGTTACAGGTAACCTCCGTTCAAAAAATGAACTCGCGAGTTCACTTCCTTCTAATTTATACTATAAAAGGTATCACATAATTAGGTTATCTCGTATATAAATGGTATATTTAAGTGTTGAATATAAAGGGAATCAGTTATGATAATAAAATACAATAGAACAAGCACGATTAATCAGAAAGGGGAGAGATTTAAGTTAGATAAGGATAACTACGATTTAACCATCAACGATTTCGGAGTTAGTGGCAAAATACCTTTTAATAGAAGAGAGGGTGGTTCTAAACTAATTGAATTAGTTAAGGAAGGTAAAGTAACTAAAATAGTATTTGAGGATTTAAGCAGATGTGGTAGAACTCTAAAAGATTCTATCAATACATTAGATTACTTTTTTGAGAATGGTGTTGTAATTAAGGTTAGGAACATTGGTATTGAATCTCACACTCCTAATGGTGAGAAGAATCCTATGTGGAATATCGTTACTTCAATCCTCTCATCAGTCTACGAAATGGAGAGAGAACGTATTTTAGAAATTACAGAAATGGGCAGAAAACAATATGTTCTTGCAGGTGGAAAATTAGGTAGAAAGGTAGGTTTTAGAGAAGATAAGATGGTATTTGAAAGAAAACCACAAACTAAATCTATTATAAAGTTCTTAAAGATGGGTAAATCCAACAGAGATATCATTGGGAGATTGAATTGTTCTCCTAAAACAATAACCAAAGTTAGAAAACTGATAGAATGTTAACCAAAGAAAAAAAGAACTCCGAAGAATCTATGAAGAAAAAATCGGTAAGGAGTTTTTTGAGGAGTTAGAGAAACAACCGATTGTATCTTCATTTGAATTTGTTGATTTATTAAGTGATTAGTTTTA
>CAWVRW010000012.1:0-56670 GCA_963933105.1 uncultured Formosa sp. | reverse complement strand
TTAAGTAAATCACTTCTCATTTTATCATATTCTTTTTTAGTAATCATATCTTTAATTGTATCTAATTCCTCAAATTTTTGTTTTAGAGATTTAGAAGGAGGTGGTGGTAAATCTACATCAATCTTCTCAACTGAACTATCACTACTATTTACATAGAAATTACTTTTCTTTTTTAAGAAGAGTGAGTTAGGTTTTAATAATAAATCTCTTTCTTCAATCTTATAATAATTTTGGAATACTCTTTCACTTTTATGTCCTGTTTGAGCCATTATTTCAACACTTGAATAATTACCATTCAATACTAATGTTTTTATAAAAGTTTTCCTACCTGTGTGTGAGGATACAAGTTCCCATAATTCTTTTGTAGTTCTACCCTTTTCTTTTCCTTTACTACCTAATTTTCTTTCAATATATTTTCTATCAAAACCTAAACTTCTACAAATGTTTTTAATGTGTTTGTTAAACTTCACATCACTAATTTGTTTTCCTTGTGATGTTCTTGGAAAAAGATAATCTTGATGAGTTTTCCCTCTACTATATTTTTTGTAAATCTCAAATGAAACTTCATTTACACGAGGTGTAGCTTTTTTATTTGTTTTCTTTTGATAAAAAGTAAAAAAAGCTTCAACTCCTCCTTCTAATATAGAAGTTTCATTTCTTTTAGAGTGCTTGAAGTTTTCTAATTTCATATTCACACCATCACTAAATCTTACACCACAAGAACATAGGAAAACAAGTAAATCTTTATACACTTCATATGTTGTATATGTTTGTAATCCATTTTTGGTTTCATCATAGAAAAAATCCAATACACCATCTTTCTTATTTCTATTTGCTCTATCATTTGATAAATACTTTTTATACTCACCACTTTCACCATCAAAATCATATCCCTTAAAATCATATAGTTTTTCCAATTCACTATTGTATAAACATATAGGTGTTTCTTCATCACTTACTGATTTTGCATCTTTTAATTCTCTTGGTATTTCAATTCTTTTTAGTTCTTTTGATTGAATAGAATACCACTTACAGAAGGTTCTTAAATATTGAAACCTTCTATCAACTGAATGTGGTTGTAATCCATTACCATTCTTGGTTGGTTTATCAAATAACCAACTCATAAAGTTTCTGCAGTAATCTTTATCTAAATCATCAATTAGTAGGGTTCTTCTTCTATCTTTTTGAGTAAGTTGGATATATTCTTTAATATCCTTAACAACAGATTTAGTTTTACTCTTGGTATTGGATTGTATTTCTACATCATTCATATAATGATTTTCCCAATCTTCCACGAGTGAAAGTAATGGTAGAGTTCTAATACTTTTACTCTCACTTATCTTTTCTCTACCTTCAAGTTCTATTTTGATTTGTGGAGGAAGTAAAACCTCACCAAGAGCTTTATATCTATTGACGATTTCATCAATCCTTGTTTTTAATGAGCTTATTTTGAGGTTCTTTAATTTATAATCTTTATCACCTCTTGTAATTTTTTTTGTTTCATTATTCCAAAAGCTATCTTTACAAGATACTCCACTATAAATCTTGGTTCTTTTGTAGTTGTATTGGTAGGTAAAGTGTGGGTATATCCTACCTTTATTTTTTCGTGTAGTTAGAAACAAACTCATAATGTAAAGATAAAGAAAAAATACACTTTATCCCCTTTTTTATCCCCAAATCTTTATTTTCACCATCATTATAACTGATTTACAGAGATATATGATTTATTTTTGTGGGTCATACTGGATTCGAACCAGTGACTTCTACCCTGTCAAGGTAACACTCTGAACCAACTGAGTTAATGACCCTTTTGTGAGGATGTAAAAATACTAATATCTTTTAATTATGTATCTTTATTTTTTAAATTATAATTAACCAATATTTATAACCTTGATACTTTTAAACAATCAAACCTTTCCTAACTATATTATTAAATTCATGTCTGATGAATGGATCGTGAATAATTGTGCTGTGTTAGTGGTTGTTATTTTCATCTTAGGACTGGGTCGTTTTTTGTCGCGACAACAGAATGTGAATGTCACTTACCTCATGGGAGGTATTATGTTTTTCACATCGGTGGTAACCCCCTTACGGACGGTTTTTAATGGACACTGGAACATGATTACCGATTTGCCATTTCACCTGTGTGGAATCTCAGGTTTGATCTGTTCATTCCTTCCCTTTTTGAAACGCAAACAAGCCTTGTTTGATTTTGTATTTTACTCCGGAGTTATTGGAGGCATCATGTCTGTACTCACTCCTCAAATGAATGGATTTGACGGCAGTGATTTTGCCTATTTAGAATACTATGTACGACATGTAGTGATCTTTTTATTGCCTTTATACATGCTTCAAAATTTAAACATCAGACCTTCTAAATACTCCGTCTTAACTTCGTTCGTTATTCTGAATGTATTATTGCTCTTCATCATGCCTCTAAACTTTTATTTAGGGTCCAATTATATGTATTTAGCAGCCCCACCACAAGTAGAAAATCCTTTAGTCATTGGCGCATGGCCCTATTATTTATTGTGGTTTGAGCTATTCGTCCTTATATTAATGTCTGTTTTTTATGGGCTTTCCACCTTAAGGTTTAATCTAAAAAGAACGAACTAAAGAGTCTTTAGAGAGGACTTTAGTATCTTTGCTTATAAAATGAATTAACACCAAATCCCATGAAACTCAAAATCCTACTGTTAGCCACTCTCATTCTTCAATCGTGTACTTCAAATGAGCACGAAGAAGTAAAGCCTCAAGAAATCCGTGACATTGTTGGGTTTCTAGCCTCCGACGAACTAAAGGGGCGTGAAACCGCCACTGAAGGAGAATTGCTATCCGCTCAATTTATCAAATCAAAATTTATCGAAGCTGGTATCAAACCCTATTTCGAAACCTATTTTGATACATTTGAATCCAAAGGTTTTAAGGGAGTCAATGTTGTTGGGTATATCGAAGGCACTGATCCTAAATTAAAAGACGAAGTAGTATTGCTAGGCGCACATTACGATCATATAGGGTATGGAGAAACAGTGGAAAACGATTCCATTGCCAATGGTGCCAATGACAATGCTTCAGGCACTGCAGCCGTACTGGCGATCGCCAACCGATTGGCAAGATTGGGAACGCATAAACGATCCATCATAGTTGCTTTGTTTTCAGGAGAAGAAAAAGGATTGTTAGGCTCCAAAGCCTTGGCTAAAAAATTAAACGAACAAGACATCGATTTATATACCATGCTGAATTTTGAAATGATCGGCGTGCCTTTTGTAGATCGGGACTATGATATTTTCTTAACCGGTTATGAATTGTCTGATTTGGGTGAAAAACTAAACACCTATACCAATACAACCATGGTTGGGATTTCAGATGTTGCTAAAAAGTACAATCTTTTTAAGCGTTCCGATAATTATTCGTTTTACAATGAATTTAAAGTGCCAAGTCATACCATTTCTTCTTGCGATTTGACTAATTTTGATTTTTATCACCATGTGGATGATGAAATAGACCAATTAGATTTCGCTTTTATGGCGACGACAATTAATAAATTAATTCCTGGCATCGTTCAAATTTGCAATACCGATACCAAAGAAATTCAAATGTATGAACCATCCATACCTTGAACTTGATACCCAAGGAAAATGATTATATGGATGTACCATGTGACCGATAAAAAATAATAAATACAAACACATGAACCGAACTAAAACAGTTATAATTACAGGAACCAGCCGTGGCATTGGTTTTGAACTTGTGCATCTTTTTGCCAACGCAGGCTACGAGGTTTTGGCACTGTCCAGAAACGCGAAACCTGTCTCAAATCTAAACTTTGAAAACATTACTGCTTTGTCTTTTGATTTGAGTAAATCCGAAGATTACGATCGTGTAGAAGCCTTTGTGAAAAAGGAATGGGCACAAGTTGATATTGTGATTAACAATGCAGGAACGCTTTTAAATAAGCCTTTTGCCGACACCACTTTTCAAGATTTTCAAGAAGTCTATAGCACCAATGTTTTTGGCGTTGCCGAGCTCACACGACGTATGATTCCATTCATGCCCAAAAAAGGACATGTGGTCACCATCAGCTCCATGGGCGGCGTACAAGGTTCTGTGAAATTCCCAGGACTGTCCGCATACAGTTCTAGTAAAGGAGCTGTCATTACCCTCACCGAACTTTGGGCAGAAGAATATAAAGAAACAGGACCCTCTTTCAATGTGTTGGCATTGGGCGCTGTGCAAACCGAAATGCTAGCCGAAGCGTTTCCAGGCTATGAAGCTCCTACAACCGCGACTGAAATGGCCAACTATATTTTTGAATTTGCAAAAAATAGCCATCAGTTTTACAACGGTAAACTATTACAGATTTCTAGTTCTACGCCTTAACTCGAATTCGATTCTTTTTAAAAAATACAGCCGTGGGTTTAACAGCCTATTAACGGTTTTAAAATAAAATATTTCTTTACTTTTGTAAATTGATAAAAACCGCATTTTATGTTCAATAATTTAAGTGAAAAATTAGATAAAGCCCTCCACGTCCTCAAAGGACATGGGAGCATCTCGGAAATCAATGTAGCTGAAACACTCAAAGAAGTGCGACGTGCGTTGTTGGATGCCGATGTGAATTATAAAATCGCAAAAGAATTTACCAATCGGGTCAAGGAAAAAGCACTCGGTCAAAACGTTTTGACCACGCTTCAACCGGGCCAATTGATGGTCAAAATTGTAAAAGACGAACTGACCACCTTAATGGGAGGCGATGTTGAAGGTATTAATTTATCGGCCACTCCAAGTGTCATTTTGATGTCGGGTTTACAAGGGTCGGGTAAAACCACTTTCTCTGGAAAACTCGCCAATTATTTAAAAACAAAAAAATCTAAAAAACCAATGTTAGTCGCCTGTGACGTGTACCGCCCTGCGGCCATCGATCAGTTGCAGATTGTTGGAGAACAAGTCGGCGTTGAGGTCTATAGCGACCTTGGAAATAACGATCCCGTTGCCATTGCCAAAGCAGGTATTGCCGAAGCCAAAGCCAAAGGGTGTAACGTTGTGATTATTGATACTGCCGGTCGTTTGGCAGTCGATGAAGCCATGATGAGCGAAATCGCAAACATTCACAAAGCAATTCAGCCACAAGAAACCTTATTTGTAGTAGACGCGATGACAGGGCAAGATGCTGTGAATACCGCCAAAGCCTTTAATGACATTCTGAATTTTGATGGGGTTATCCTTACCAAATTAGATGGAGATACTCGTGGTGGTGCTGCCATATCCATAAAATCAGTTGTCAATAAACCGATCAAGTTTATTGGTACCGGTGAAAAAATGGAAGCTATTGATGTGTTCTATCCTGCACGTATGGCCGAACGAATTTTGGGCATGGGAGATGTGGTGTCCTTAGTGGAACGCGCACAAGAACAATTTGATGAGCAAGAAGCTCGGAAAATTCAAAAGAAAATTGCCAAAAACCAATTTGGGTTTGATGACTTTTTATCTCAAATTCAGCAGGTTAAAAAAATGGGTAATATGAAAGACCTTATGGGAATGATCCCTGGGGCTGGAAAAATGATGAAAGGTGTGGAGGTTGATGACGATGCGTTTAAGTACATCGAAGCCATCATTCACTCGATGACTCCAGAAGAACGAACCAAACCAACCCTCTTGAATGCCAGTCGTAAAAAACGGATTGGTGCAGGTTCAGGAACCTCTATTCAACAGGTGAATCAATTGATGAAGCAATTCGATCAAATGAGTAAAATGATGAAAATGATGCAAGGTGGTGGCGGTCGAAAAATGATGGAAATGATGAAAAACATGCCACGATAGCTTTAAATTAACGACCCGATTATAATGATTTTACTAGACGGAAAACAAACAAGTGCAGATATAAAGGTTGAAATTGCTGCGGCGGTTTTAGAAATTAAAAATCAAGGAAAACGCGCGCCACATTTGGCAGCGATTCTTGTAGGAACCAACGGGGCTAGTATGACCTATGTAGGCGCCAAAGTCAAAGCCTGCGAGCTTGTTGGATTTGACTCCACACTGATTGATTTACCCGTTGAAACCACAGAAGAAACCTTATTAGCTCAAATACATGCTCTAAACGACAATCCAGCAATTGATGGATTTATCGTACAGCTTCCATTGCCAAAACACATCGACGAACAAAAAGTGTTGATGGCCGTTCATCCCGATAAAGATGTCGATGGCTTTCACCCTATGAATGTAGGACGCATGGCATTGGACTTGCCAACGTTTTTATCTGCAACTCCCTACGGGATCATGGAACTTTTAGAGCGTTATAAAATACCAACTTCTGGAAAGCAAGTTGTCGTCATCGGAAGAAGCCACATTGTGGGACGTCCTATGAGTATTTTGATGAGTCAGAAACGACCAGCAGGCGATGCCACTGTGACCACCGCACACAGCCGCACAACGAATTTAGCGGAGCTGACTTTAGAAGCGGACATCGTAGTTGCTGCTTTGGGAATTCCAGAATTTTTAACTGCAGAAATGGTCAAGCCAGGAGCCGTTATTATTGATGTGGGAATTACAAGAGTCCCTGATGAAACGAAGAAAAGGGGCTATCGAATTGCAGGAGATGTGCATTTTGAAAGTGTTGCTGAAAAAGCAAGTTATATCACGCCAGTTCCTGGTGGAGTAGGACCAATGACCATTGCGATGTTACTTAAAAACACGTTGCTCGCGTGCGAACGCCATGCTGAGAATTCATCTATTTAGCAAAAATCTGAGAGGTATCTTTAAAGGCTTTAAACTCTAAAGCATTTCCTGCGGGATCATAAAAAAACATCGTGGCTTGTTCTCCAACCTGTCCTTCAAAACGGATGTAAGGTTCAATGATGAAATCTATTTTTTGAGCTTTCAAATGATCCGAAAATGTTTCAAATTCCCCCCATGGAAGAACCACTCCAAAATGAGGAACAGGCACCTGTTTTCCATCGACCTTATTGACATGAAGATCCGTTGCTTCTTCTTTTGGTTTGAAATGAATCACAAGTTGATGTCCAAAAAAATTAAAATCTACCCAATGATCGCTGTGGCGGCCTTCTTCACAACCTAAAATATCTCTATAGAAAATACGACAAGCATCTAAATTCCAAACAGGGATGGCCAAATGAAAAGGGGCTACAGACATTAGAGTGTTTTTTTAGAGTGTTTCAAAGTTTCGTTTAAAGTATTCAATTCATCTTCTGTTAAATCGCGGTAAGCACCAACTTCACATTGTTGATGAATGTTCATGATGCGTGTGCGTTTCAAGGATTGCACTTCGTAATTCAGGTATTCGCACATGCGACGAATTTGACGGTTCAGACCTTGTGTTAACACTATTTTAAACTCATAAGTACTTAGCTTTTCTACATTACAGGACTTGGTGGTTTTACCGAGTTCTTCTAATGGAATGCCACCCGACATGCGTTCAACAAATGTTTGAGAGATCGGTTTGTCCACCGTCACAATGTATTCTTTTTCGTGGTTGTTACTGGCACGAAGAATTTTATTCACGATATCCCCATCATCTGTCAACAGAATCAAGCCTTCACTGTCTTTGTCCAAACGTCCAATCGGAAAAATCCGAGTTGGGTAATTAATGTAGTCAATAATATTGTCTTTTTCAACGCCCGTATCGGTCGTGCAAACGATTCCTACAGGTTTATTAAACGCGATATAGGTTCGTTTTTTAGCTTCATTAAGAATGGTTGTTCCATCCACTTTAACTTCGTCGCCTTCTAAAACTTTGGTACCCATTTCTGGAACGACTCCGTTAATAGTCACCCGACCTTCGTCGATCAGTTTGTCTGCAGCACGTCGTGAGCAATGCCCTGCTTCACTTAAATATTTATTCAGTCTTGTTGTGGTTGGTTCCATGTCGCGAATTTACAAAAGTTTAGTGGCTCAAAAATTTAATTATTTCATCAGAAACAAAATCCCCTTTCAGAGAGTGGCCAAGTCCTTCAGTCGAGATTAGTTTGGCATTTTTGAACTGAGTATCAATGTCAAGCGCATCTTGGTAAGGGATGATGCGGTCTTTTTTGTCGTGAATTAGTAAGCCTTCAGCAGTAATATTTCTCGCAAAGTCGGCCGTTGAAAAATAACTCGGCGGGTTGCCAAATTTTAGTTCAATCTGAGTGTCAATCCCTTTGTAGATTCGTTGGCTATAGCCCATCATTTCTTTATAGCGTTTCATGATGCCTATAAATGCGGAGGGTGCTCCAAGAAGCACAATTTTTCTAGCGTGCGTATAGGTTTGTTTTTGGAGAAAAATAACCAAAGCCATCGCTCCTACGGAGTGACCAATAAAGGACGTGGGTTTAAATTCTTCACTCACGACATTGATAAATTCTGAATAGAGGATCGCATTAAAAGTGTCGCTTCCAGACCCACCATGTGCGGGGCCATCCAGCGCGATCACATTATACCCTTCTTTTTGTAGTTTTTGAATTTTATGGCGCCACCGCCCAGAGTTGCTTTCCCAGCCGTGGGCTAGCAAAACAGTTTTTTTAATCCCTTTCCAGTGGTAGGTTTGAATGGGCAAACTGTTGTAGTGCAAGGTTGTTTTTGTCGTGGCAGTTTCTAAAAATGAATTCGCATAAGAAGTCAGTTGACCAGCTCTTGGTTTTGAGAATAATTTTAAGGCAAGATTGGAGGCGTATGCCGAATTAAAAATTCCAATGAAATTTATAATTCCTCCGATAAGTTTTGGGATGATTGTTTTTATCATTGTTCTTCTCTATGTACGTTTTTCATTGAAAATGCGGGTGTGCAAATTGCTAAATATTCACAAGGGGCGTCAAAGGGGTTTGAATATTGAACGCGTGTATTTTTTTCAATTTTAATGGATTGTCCTTGTTCTAAAATGAGGGTTTCGCCCTCAATAATGAATTGTTTTTTTCCTTTGATGATATAGGTGTATTCTTCAAATTCTGGGGTTTGAAAAGGCTCGCTCCAGCCCGGAGGTGCCACCATATGGGCGATGCTTAGTTCAGCGTTGCCGTCTGTTGCTTTCCCAAAATGTTCTTCAATCAGTTTGCCATCTGTCGTTGGGACGACAAAGGGTGATTTTTGAATTTTATAAGCTGCCATCGTTTAGTACCATTGCATGTAAAAGTCCTTTATTTTGGCCGTTTCAGGAATGGAAATGGCTTCTATTTTTTGATTCATATCGTAACGCATCTCTTCTGGTAATTCCGTTTTGTTCAGGGTGAAATACGCATTGATTTCATCCACAGAAATAATCAGACTTCGCAACGTATTCTGAATGCTGGAAATGGTGTATTTAGAATTGATGTCTCCAAACGTACTCAGTGTATTCAGTCCGTCTTTGTTTTTAAAACGCGCGTCCATGATGCGCACCGTTCGGATGGTGGATAAAGAGTCTAAGGAGTAATTAGGGTCTAATTCGAGTAACAAGACTCCCGTTCCTTTCTCAAAAATACTGATGGTGTTGGTGCTGCCTGTGAATTCGTCGCCTCCAATATATTTGCTGATAGAGTCGTTTGCAAACACCACTTTGAGGGCGTTCACTTTTGTGGAGTCGGTGAGCATTCCAACGCTGTGGTTGGTGATGGCAAAGGGGTTTGTTTTTGTTTCACAAGCCACAAAAAGGCCTAATAGTAATCCGATCAATAAATAGTTTCTCATGGTTGATGTTGTATAAAACGCTGATTAATTTTTAATATCCAGTAAAAATAAATGAAGTTTTATGACTTAAACCAAAAACAGTAAACTATTTTTGCCCATTATGTTAAAAACCGAAATTAAATCGCTTGTAAACGCTGGTAAAATGCTGCCACTTATGGAGGCATTCTATACCATTCAAGGGGAAGGATTCCACAAAGGAACTGCTGCTTATTTTATAAGAATAGGGGGCTGTGATGTGGGCTGCCATTGGTGCGATGTCAAAGAAAGCTGGAATGCCGATTTACATCCGCCGACTGCGATTTCGGACATTGCTAACGATGCGGCTAAAGACAGTCAAACCATTGTGGTTACAGGTGGTGAGCCGTTGATGTGGGATATGAATCCATTGACCGCCGAATTAAAATCGAAGGGGATGCAAACGCATATCGAAACGTCTGGGGCGTATAAGCTAACCGGCGATTGGGATTGGATTTGTTTGTCTCCTAAAAAATTAAAAGGGCCTTTAGAGGAAGTCTATCAAAAAGCACACGAACTGAAAGTGATTGTTTATAATTTGGACGATTTAAAATTTGCAGAGGAACAAGCCGCAAAAGTAAATTCCAACTGTATTTTGTACCTCCAACCGGAGTGGAGCAAGCGCGACAAAGTCACGCCTTTCATCGTTGAGTATGTTATGAAACACCCCAAATGGAAGGTGTCACTTCAAACGCATAAGTATTTGAATATTCCTTAAACAAAAAAAACGTCTAGATTTCTCAAGACGTTTTTTTAATAATAAATTGCAGCTTATTTTGTAAAAGGTACGGCAATTCTAACGGTTCCCCAGCCTAAGTGCATATTCATTCCGTCGTCTGATTTTTCAAAAGCAATAGAAAATGCTTCTAAATCTTCTTTACCTTTTGAGACTGGAACATCTATACGTGCAACATCATTTTTTTCGTTGTAGAAATAACTTCCCCAAACATTTAAGTCAGTACTAACAATCGCAGTCCATTCTTCCTCTCCTGGAATTAGGTAAAACGTATAAGTGCCAGCTTTTATTTTAGTAGTACCTAACATCATATCTGTGTATAATGTTAACTCAGCAGCTTCATTTGCCCCGGTTCTCCATACGTTTCCTTCGGGAGCTAATTTACCAACCGAACGGCCTTTCAATTGTGGACGACTGTATGTTATTTTAACAAGTTTGTCTGATTCTTTATAAGAACTAGGAAAGGATGCTGTATCCATAGGACTTACGTCTAGCCCTTTAAATTCCTGTGCATTTACATTAAATGATACTAACATAAAAAATATAACTACAATTGAGGTCATAAAATTTGATTTTTTCATAATAATTGAGATGTATTAATTTTTTTAAAAATACTTTTTAATATTCTAAATAGTCGTAAATAAATACTAAAGTTTACGGATTAAAAGTTTAAATCAGTTCCCTTGCTCCCGCACGAAATCAAAGATTCGACGAAGTCAATCCTATCGTGTGGCTTACAAAGTTTATTTGGAACGCGAATGGATTCGCGCACCAGCGGGGGGTTATTTGAACTATATAAAATTGCTATGGAAGCACCATCCTATTCAGTATAGTAGTGAGCTATAACACTTTCAGCAGGTTTAAAGTTTGGATCCCAATGATTTAATAACATTGGATTGGTTGATAGCTCTGTTTTGAAAAGATTCCAGATCCATAAAAACCCTCCAGCGACCCAAGGTTCATCCCAAAAACTTTTATAAAACGCTTCATACCCATTGGACTGTACAGCAAAATTATACGTAGTGGCTACGGCAGTGCCTGGTAATTCCCACGATTTCCACGCAGCATAGTCGATACTTCTAAAACCATACTCGGTAAATACTATTTTTTTATCGTGTTGACAGCTAAAATTACGGATGTTGTTTTTGATAGGACTGTAAGCCGCTATTAATTCTTCAACCGTTGGTGTAGGCTTGTTGACCAGAGGAAAGTAACTGTCGATTCCTATATAGTCCATTTCTTCCCAAAACGGAAATGCTTCATAATCATCCCAGTTAGCAGCATAAATTAATTTAAGTGCAGGATACTCCTCTTTTAAGGTCTCAATTAAACTTTCCCAAAAGAGAGGTCTTCGCTTAACAAATTCTCTTAATTCTGTGCCAATACACAACAAATCTATAGGGTGAGTGTTTGATAATTCGGCAATTTTTAAAATGAGTTTTTTGTAAGAGTTTTCAAAAATCTGCCAATGATCTTCTGTTTCTAAATAAAAATCACCTCTGTATGGAATTCCTCCGAAATCAACCAAAGGTCGTAACATAATCAAAGTATTAGGTAATGTATTTTCTAAACCTTGTTTATAATTTGTGATCGATTCGTCTATTTGATAATCTTTAATTTCAAAGGAATGATTAAAATAGTCTTTTGAGGTAGATAAAATTCCTACTAAAGAAATACTATTCCCAAGTACATTTGTATTATTTGTTGAATTTAATTGAGCACTGTAAATATTTAAACCGTTTAGTTTTGAGGCGTTTTCGAAACTATTTTGACATGTTAAATCAACGTGGTCTCTCTCACAAGAGAGCATCAGAAGTATGAAAACAATAGAGTATAAATATTTCATATTGAAAAATAATAGGGGTTGTTATTTCAACAACCCCTATTATATATTAATTTGTTAGAATTATTCTTTTATAATATTCAGACATATTTGTTATGTATATATCTGTTTCATCATCTAATGATACAATTTTCGAATTTCCTCTCATTATCTTTACTGTTAAAATAGCATTTTCAGGAAATTTATTTAAAGCTGTATTTGGAATGTTAAGAAATCCATTGTCTAGTGGGTCAAATACTGCTATTTGAGTTCGTTTGTTCATATCTAATCCCCCTAATTCATTAAAAGACATCCCTTCCTTTTCTCCACTCCAAGACAATAAAACAAGTACTCCTTTTTTATTTTTTTCATCTTTATTGTATTCAAAAGTAAAGCTGCTTCTATTTTTAAATTCAATAGGGTTTTCAGAATTGAATTTTGCCTCAAATTGAGGATTTACAATAATTGGATGAGGAATATACAACTCTTCTTTTATTGGTCTAACTGAGCTATCAATATTAAATATTATTTTTTTGCTAAAAAAATTATTTAATATTTGAGACGAGATTCGTTGAGATTCAATTTTTGAATTCTGAGAATTCATGTTTGACCGAGGGCTAAGAAATCCTTTTTTAACCTTAATTAATTCCATATCTCCTATTTTAACTTTGTTAAATTTGATAGGAAGATTTAGTACTTCATTGACATCTGTCGCAATAGAGAATGCATTTGTTTGTACATTTCCATTTATTAATACTGAAGTAGCTTTCGTACGAATTGTTAAGTTGTCAATATAACCAAATTCATTGCTATAAACACCTAAATCACTTCCGACATAACCTTCGGAATCAGTCAAGTCTACTACTTTTAAAGTATTATTTGTTTTCTTTGAAGGAGTTGTCTCAAAAGTTTCATCCGTATTACAGCTTGATAGTAGAAATACTGCTATTCCTAAAAATATATATTTATTTTTTTTCATAATAAGTTTTTTTTAATTTATTGTTGTTCGTTAGATCCACACCCATAGTTACCTCCAAAAGAATTACAAACAGCAAATCCTTGAGAAGAAATATCAGTTATTTGGGATGTTAATGTATTTTCAACAAAAGATAAATCAGTATGCGTATTTCTTAAAGCCCATGATTCATCAGCTGATAAGTGCTGTTCAAATTTCCACCAAGTTCCTGAGCCGCATTCGCCATGACATTGACTCATTACATTTATCCAGACCCAAGTCTGAAAATGAACATTAACTTCTGGAAATTTAAAAACCCCTACATTTGTTCCTTGTTCATTTGACACATAGTTCTTATTATTATCATCAATACAACCACTATTAAAACCATTAGTGTCCTCTTTTCTTCCCCAACCTCCAAATTTAGTCCAAAAAGTTTTTCCGTTATCATAAGGAATATTATATAATTTATTTAAGTCTATAGCACCAAATGTTTTGTAATCAAAATCACTTGGAGTTTTATAGTTAAACCCTGCACCACACATACTTCCACTTCCACCAGTGCCAAGTTTTAAATATATGGTATAGTGGTCGCCTTCATCTAAGATTAATTTCAATCTTCTTTGTTTTTGAAAATTTTGACTAAAAGCAGATGTACTTAAAATGGTAATTAATATTAAAAATATTTTTTTCATAATTTTTAATTTTTTAAAATCAGTTACTCTTTCGATTTTCACCTAATTAACTCGTCTGTTATATTTTTTTATTTCAGTTCAACAGATTTTCACATTTTTTGAATTTGGAGGGTTAGTCCTTTTTAACCATAATTTTTGTTTTAATGTATTCTTTACATTATTTTTAGTAATACTATTACACACTAAAAGAAAAATTGGTTATGAAGAATTAGATTTGAGGTCTAATATTTGTAAATGTAAAAATCTAAAATACAGTATCCAAATAAAAAACATATTTTTTTTAGTAATAATTTAATCACGATAGTAATACAACAGTAAAGTATCAGTAAATTAACAGTAAACTACTAGAAAAATGAGAATACTGTATTTCCCTTACCAAAAGTAAGGGAAAACCTTACTTTCAAAAATTCCCCTTCTTAAAACAAGGGTCGCTGTTTTACCAAAACATTCCTTAGTGATTTCAAACCAATTCCTTTAGTTATTTCACTTTTAACACTTTTATGGTTCATTAAGATTACAATTTAATATCTATTTGAAGTATTTAGTTTCAATTTATTACCAATTACATCTTTTGTGTTTATAATTTATAAGTATAGGTGCATATTTGCAGCTTAATACTTAAGAGACTATTATGTGTGGAATTGTATGTGCATTTGATTTAAAACAAAAATCAGAAATTTTAAGACCTCAAGTGCTTGAGATGTCTAAAAAAATAAGACACCGTGGGCCGGACTGGAGCGGAATTTACAGCGATGAAAAAACCGTGATGGCACATGAGCGTTTGGCAATTGTGGACCCTGCATCTGGGAAACAACCTTTGCTCAGTGAGGACAAAAAACTTATTTTGGCTGCCAATGGTGAGATTTACAACCACCAAGACATCCGGAAACAATATGAAGGCAAATATGCCTTTCAAACCCAAAGTGATTGTGAAGTCATCTTGGCGCTTTATAAAGACAAAGGTGTTGATTTTGTGGACGACCTGAACGGAATTTTTGGCTTTGCGATTTACGATGTCGAAAAAGACGAATATTTTATTGCCCGTGACCACATGGGAATCATCCCTTTATATATAGGTTGGGATCAAAACGGTACTTTTTACGTCGCTTCAGAATTGAAAGCTCTAGAAGGAACCTGTTCTAAAATTGAGTTATTTCCACCAGGACATTATATGTCAAGTAAAGACGGGAAATTTGTACAATGGTACAAAAGAGATTGGAGAGAATATGATGCCGTCAAAGAGAACGAGACAAGTATTGCAACAATTAAAGAAGCATTAGAAGCAGCGGTGCACAGACAATTAATGAGTGATGTACCTTATGGTGTTTTGCTATCCGGTGGTTTGGATTCTTCAGTGGTTTCTGCAATAGCAAAAAAATACGCTCAAAAGCGTGTGGAATCTGGTGATGAAACGGATGCTTGGTATCCACAAACACACTCCTTTGCGGTAGGATTAGAAGGCTCTCCAGATTTGGCAGCGGCACAAGTGGTTGCAGACCATATTGGAACCGTACATCACGAAATTAAATTCACCATTCAAGAAGGATTGGATGCCATAAAAGATGTGATTTACAATATAGAAACCTATGATATCACCACCATTCGTTCTTCAACTCCAATGTATTTAATGGCAAGAGTTATTAAATCTATGGGGATTAAGATGGTATTATCTGGTGAAGGCGCAGATGAGATTTTTGGAGGCTATTTGTACTTTCATAAAGCACCAAATGCACAAGAGTTTCACGAAGAAACCGTGCGAAAATTAGACAAGCTTCACATGTACGATTGTTTGCGTGCCAACAAAAGTTTAGCCGCTTGGGGAATTGAAGGGCGTGTTCCTTTTTTAGACAAAGAATTTATTGATGTCGCGATGCGCATCAACCCACAAGACAAAATGATCAATGGGGAGCGCATGGAAAAATGGGTCATTAGAAAAGCCTTTGAAGACATGTTGCCAGAAAGTGTCGCTTGGAGACAAAAAGAACAATTTAGCGATGGTGTAGGCTATAGCTGGATCGATACCTTAAAAGAAGTGGTGGATGCGGAGGTTTCTGATGAACAATTGGCAAATGCTAAATTCAGGTTCCCTATTCAAACACCACAAAACAAAGAAGAATTTTATTACCGTTCCATTTTCGAAGAACATTTTCCAAGTGATGCAGCTGCTTTAAGTGTGCCTCAAGAGGCAAGTGTTGCCTGTAGTACTGCTATTGCTCTAGAATGGGATGAAGCCTTTAAAAACATGAACGAACCCTCTGGAAGAGCGATTCTAAATGTGCATGACAAGGCATACGACTAGAGAATCTGTAAACGCAAATAAAGGCTTCTGAGGCTTTTGTTTTGTATTTTTAATTTATCAGCATCACACAACGCCCTTAAATTTGATTTAAGGGCGTTTTTAGTGGATTTAAGCGCGTTTTAGAAAAACAGCCGATTGTTAATAATTCCACTTAAATCTCTTAAGAATCACTTTAAATTCGTGAGTAGATTAATTATCTTTGTGTGGCTAAATGCTGTTTTTGCGGCATTTAAATTAAACTAAATAACACATTCAATACAATGAGCGAAGAAGTTAATAAAAGTAGTTATTCGGCAGATAGTATTCAGGCCTTAGAAGGCATGGAACATGTGCGCATGCGTCCGTCCATGTACATTGGAGATGTAGGCTTGAGAGGATTGCACCACTTGGTGTATGAGGTGATTGATAACTCGATTGATGAAGCTTTGGCGGGTCACTGTGATAAAATCACCGTGATTATCAATGAAGATAATTCCATCACAACCGAAGATAATGGTCGTGGTATTCCTGTAGATATTCACAAAAAAGAAGGCGTTTCTGCTTTGGAAGTCGTGATGACTAAGATTGGTGCTGGTGGTAAATTCGATAAAGATTCTTATAAAGTTTCTGGGGGTTTACACGGAGTTGGTGTCAGTTGTGTGAATGCACTTTCTGAGCATTTAAAAGCAACAGTTTTTAGAGATGGAAAAGTTTATGAGCAAGAATACGAACGCGGGAAGGCGATGTATCCTGTAAAGCAAGTCGGTGAAACAGACCGAAGAGGAACCACCGTTACTTTTAGACCCGATCCTCAAATATTTACGCAGACTTTAGTATATGTATATGATACCTTAGCGAGTCGACTAAGAGAATTGGCATATTTAAATAAAGGCATTACTGTTGTGCTTGTTGATGAAAGAGAAAAAGACGAAAAAGGCGAATTTGCGGGTGAGACCTTCCATTCTACGGAAGGGCTTTCCGAGTTTATCAAATACTTGGACAGCAACCGTGATCCGATCATGAAAAGTGTAATTGCTTTTGAAGGGGAGAAAAACGGTGTTCCTGTAGAAGTCGCTATGATTTATAATACGTCTTATGCGGAGAATTTACATTCCTATGTAAACAATATTAATACCCACGAAGGAGGAACCCATTTATCTGGATTCCGTCGTGGATTGACCCATACATTAAAGAAATATGCCGATGAATCGGGAATGTTAGACAAACTTAAGTTTGACATTGCAGGGGATGATTTCCGTGAAGGATTGACCGCTATTATATCTGTAAAAGTTCAAGAACCACAATTTGAAGGGCAGACCAAAACGAAGTTAGGAAACAGAGAAGTATCTGCTTCCGTAAGTCAGGCCGTTTCAGAAATGCTGACCAACTATTTAGAGGAAAATCCGGACGATGCTAAAATCATTGTTCAAAAAGTGATTCTTGCAGCGCAAGCCCGTCATGCCGCTCAAAAGGCGCGTGATATGGTGCAACGTAAGTCTGTCATGAGTATTGGAGGATTGCCTGGAAAACTGAGTGATTGTTCAGAACAAGATCCTACAAAATGTGAAATTTACCTAGTAGAGGGAGATTCGGCAGGTGGAACAGCAAAAATGGGACGTGACAGAGCCTTTCAAGCTATTTTGCCATTAAGAGGTAAAATTTTGAATGTAGAAAAAGCAATGACTCACAAGGTTTTTGAAAATGAAGAAATCAAAAACATATTCACGGCTTTAGGAGTTACCATTGGAACTGAAGAAGATCCGAGAGCGCTTAACCTTTCAAAATTAAGATATCATAAAATTGTGATTATGTGTGATGCCGATATTGATGGTAGTCACATTGAAACACTTATTTTGACCTTCTTTTTTAGATATATGAAAGAATTGATCGAAAATGGTCATATTTACATTGCGACACCTCCTTTGTTTTTAGTGAAGAAAGGAACCAAAAAAGAATATGCTTGGAATGATGAAGAACGCTTAGCATTAATGGCGCAATATGGCGATGGTGCAAAAATCCAACGTTATAAAGGTCTTGGAGAAATGAACGCCATACAACTTTGGGACACGACCATGAATCCAGAATTTAGAACCTTACGTCAAATACAAATTGACAATGGAACTGAAGCCGATCGTATCTTCTCAATGTTGATGGGAGATGATGTGCCGCCAAGAAGAGAGTTCATCGAGAAAAACGCAATTTATGCCAATATTGATGCTTAAGTAGTAACCCCAAATCTTATTTATATGAGAAAAATAATTATTTTTTGTGCGCTCCTTTTTGGAGTGAATGCGTCAACCGCTCAAGATCTTGGAAGTGTCGTGCTCGGCTCAGACGACGCCAGTACCTTGCTTCAAAATTACCTTAGTCCAGCAATGAAAGGGTTGATGAGTAGTATGAATGGTGGATGGTATTCCACAGCAAAAACGCATAAAAAACTTGGGTTTGATATTACTTTCGGACTCAATGCGTCTTTCACGCCAGATAAAGACAAGGTGTTTGAATTTATAGCCGATGACTATAACTTTATTTCTCTTGCAGATGGAGGCACAAGCATTCCAACCGTTTTAGGGAAAGACAACTCGGATACAGCGTTCAATGTTTCTATTCCTTATCAAGGAGGTGGCTTTAAGACAGAGTCATTTAAATTTCCTGGTGGCATCGCAAAAGATTTGCCCGCCAGTGCCGTTCCAGCCCCTTTTGTTCAAGTTGGACTCGGATTGCCGTTTAAAACAACGATTAAATTAAGATATGTGCCCAAAACCGGTTTTGCTTCAAAAGTAAACGCCAGTTTAATTGGGGTAGGGCTTCAGCACGATTTAACACAATACCTTGGACTCATAGGGAAGTTACCGTTTTCCGTCTCAGTTTTAGGAGCGTACACATCGGCAACGATTGATTATACGATTCAAAAAGGGGATTTGTCCGATCAAGTTTCTGTAACAAATGGAAGTGCTAAGTTTAAAGTAAAAACATGGACTGTACAAGCATTGGGGTCTTTAGATTTTAAAATTGTGACCCTTTATGGAGGGCTTGGTTTTAATGGTGGAACGTCCACATTTAAGGTCAATGGAGATTATGACCTCACATATAAGGAAGTGTCTTCTTCTGGGACAGATCAAGGAACAACTATCACGGAATCCATTACAGACCCTATAAGTTTGAAATTTAAATCGACTGGAGCACGTGCCACAGTGGGTGCACGTTTAAACCTTACCTTTTTCAAGATTTTTGCCGATTACACATTACAAGAATACAATACTGCGACCCTTGGGTTTGCTTTTAGTTTTAGATAATTATAGTAATAATAAAAAATAAATTAAAATGAAAATAACAGTAGTAGGTGCTGGAGCAGTAGGAGCAAGTTGCGCAGAATACATCGCCATTAAAAACTTTGCTTCCGAAGTTGTTTTATTAGATATCAAAGAAGGCTATGCCGAAGGAAAAGCGATGGACTTGATGCAATGTGCGTCTCTCAATGGTTTTGACACAAAAATCACAGGTTCTACCAATGATTATAGCAAAACAGCAAATAGTGATATCTGCGTCATCACATCTGGAATTCCAAGAAAACCTGGAATGACTCGCGAAGAATTAATAGGAATCAATGCAGGGATTGTAAAAACAGTTTCCACTAGTTTGGTAGAACACTCTCCAAATACGGTACTTATTGTTGTGAGCAATCCAATGGATACCATGACCTATCTTGCACATAAAGTGACGGGATTGCCGAAGCATAAAATCATTGGAATGGGTGGGGCTTTAGACTCTGCACGTTTCCAATACAGATTGGCTGAAGCTTTAGACGCTCCAATTAGTGATGTAGATGGCATGGTCATCGGAGGTCACAGTGATGTTGGAATGGTGCCTTTAACCTCGCATGCAACGCGAAACAGTATCAAAGTTTCAGAATTTATTTCCAACGAACGTTTAGAGCAAGTTAAAGAAGACACCAAAGTTGGTGGCGCAACCTTAACGAAACTTTTAGGAACCTCTGCTTGGTATGCACCTGGTGCTGCCGTGAGTGGATTGGTACAAGCAATTGCTTGTGATCAGAAAAAGATATTCCCTTGTTCTGTATTATTAGATGGGGAGTATGGTTTGTCTGATTTATGTATTGGTGTGCCAGTTGTTTTAGGAGCGAATGGTATCGAGAAAATCGTTGAAATTAAACTAAGCGATAGCGAAAAAGCACATTTACAGACCAGCGCCGAAGGGGTTAAAAAAACAAATTCATTACTAGACGTATAATATATCGAAGGTGTGAATTGTGTTTTTGACGAATAAAGAGGTCTTAAAATACTCTTTTTATTGAAAACAAAAGAATCTATTGTCAAATCACATCGTAAATCATATATTTGCTCGGTTATAAAAATTAATACAGATTAAATTAATTCACAATGCAAAATAAAGGACTCGTAAAATTATTTGCCCTTCTATTTGGTTTGGTAAGTATTTATCAATTATCATTTAGTTTTAAAGCAAATCAAATAGAAGATAATGCTAAGCAATTTGCTATTGAAAAAATAGCAGATACTGAAACAGATTATGACGCTAAACGCGAGCTTGTACAGGGCACGTATTTAGATTCGTTGAAAAACGAAGAAGTTTATAACATCGGGATCGCTCAGTATAATTTTGATGAAGTTAAAGGAAAAGCCATGAATCTTGGTTTAGACCTTAAAGGAGGTATCAGTGTCATTCTTCAAATATCTGTAAAAGATATTCTTGTTGGATTGGCAAACAATAGTAAAGACCCCGTGTTTAGAAAAGCATTGAGTGATGCCGAAGAACTTCAGAAGGACAGTCAAGACACCTATTTAGAAGACTTTTTTGTAGCGTTTGCAGCAATTCAAGGGGACATCAAATTGGCGTCTCCAGATATCTTTGCGAATAGAACTTTAAGCGAAGTGATTACATTTGACATGACAGATGATGAGGTCAAGCCTGTGTTGTCACTCAAAATAGACGAATCGATTGTATCGGCTTTTGAAGTCCTTCGCAAGCGTATTGATAAATTTGGGGTGACCCAACCAAACATTCAGCGATTAGGAAACTCTGGACGTATTCTTGTTGAATTGCCAGGAGCCAAAGATAAAGAACGTGTCAAAGGATTGTTACAAAGTACGGCTCAGTTAGAGTTTTGGGATGCCTTTAAGGGAGAAGAGTTTGGAACTTTTATATTTCAAGCCAATGAAACTTTAAAAGGAATTGTTGAAACGTCTACAACAGAAGTTGAATCCAACGCCACTGAAACAACTGACGATGCAATTTCTGATATCATTGGAGATACAGATGCTGAAACAGGTGATACAGGAGACGTAAATCCGTTGATCGATTTAATTCGTGCACCAGGCTATAATGGCGGACCCGTGATCGCTTCTTTTGAACAGAAAGATCAGCAACTCGTTACAGATTACTTAAACAACCCACAAGTTCGTGCGTTATTATCACCAGAACAACGTTACGCAAAATTTGTATGGGGAATTCCTCAAGTTCAACAAACAACAGCAGAAGACTCTCAAAGTATTGAATTGGTTGAATTATACGCCTTAAAAGGAAATAGAGACAACGAGCCACCACTAAGTGGAGCTGTGATTACAGATGCAAGTCAGGCGTACCAACAAAACGGAAGCCCAAGTGTGTCCATGCAAATGAACCTCAAAGGGGCTAAGATATGGGAAGACATGACAGGCAATGCGTTTAACACTGCAGGTCAAATTGCAATTGTTTTAGATGAAATTGTATATTCTGCACCAGGAGTAACTACCGGGCCAATATCTGGAGGGAACTCTGAAATATCAGGTTCATTCACCTTAAACGAAGCAGTCGATTTAGCAAACGTATTACGTGCTGGTAAACTTCCAGCTTCTGCGGATATCGTACAAGCTGAAGAAGTAGGGCCTTCTTTAGGTCAAGAGGCTATCGACAGTGGAATGAAATCGTTCTTAATTGCTTTGGCATTGGTTCTTTTATGGATGGTGTTTTACTACGGGAAAGCAGGAATTTATTCTGATATCGCATTGATATTAAACATTATTTTAATCTTCGGAATTCTTTCTGGATTGGGTGCTGTGTTAACATTGCCTGGAATTGCAGGTATTGTATTAACCATCGGTATTGCGGTAGATGCAAACGTTCTTATCTACGAGCGTATTCGAGAAGAGTTATTTAAAGGAAAAGGTCAAAAAGAATCTATCAAAGATGGATTTAATAACGCCCTATCTTCAATCTTAGATGCCAACATCACAACAGGATTAACAGCTTTAATTTTATATGTATTTGGAACAGGGCCAATCAAAGGATTCGCAACGACTCTTTTAATTGGTATTTTAACCTCTTTATTTACAGCGATTTTTATCTCAAGATTATTGATCGACTGGCATTTGAACCGTGGTGGAAAACTAGAATTCTCTACAGGAATGACCAAAGGTTTGTTCCGTTCGATTAATATTGAATTCCTTAAGAAACGTAAAATAGCCTATTTAATTTCTGGAACAATTATTATTGCAGGACTTGGATCGTTATTCACAACAGGATTGGATCAAGGTATTGATTTTGTAGGAGGAAGAACGTATACCGTTCGTTTTGCACAAGACATGAACACGGAGGAAGTTAAAACGGCCGTGAATGACGTCTTTAACAGTGCTGAGGTGAAAACTATTGGTAGTGCGAATCAATTGAAAATTTCTACGAAATACAAGGTTGATGAAAATTCTGCAGAAGTAGATCAAGAAATTCAAGAAAAATTATACGGAGCTTTAGTGCCGTTTTTACCAGATGGAACCACCTATAAGCAGTTTATTGATGCCGATAACAATGTCGGTAAAATGTATGCAGGAAAAGTAAGTCCAACCATTGCGGATGATATTAAAAAATCTTCTGTATGGGCCGTCTTAGGATCTTTAATTGTAGTATTCCTTTACATCTTAATCCGATTCAAAAAATGGCAATTTTCATTAGGCGCCGTGGCAGCCGTATTTCATGATGTCTTAATCGTGCTTGGTATCTTCTCAATTACTTGGAGATTCTTACCATTCAGTATGGAAATTGATCAAGCATTTATTGCGGCAATTTTGACCGTAATCGGGTATTCATTAAATGATACCGTGGTTGTGTTTGATAGAATTAGAGAGTACTTAAATGAGCATACAAGTTGGAAATTTGAAAAAGTGGTCAACAGCGCATTGAGTAGTACTTTAAGTCGTACTTTAAATACTTCCTTAACAACTTTAGTAGTGTTGTTAGCGATGTTTACATTCGGAGCAGATTCCTTAAGAGGATTGTTGTTTGCTCTTATTGTAGGGGTGCTAGTAGGAACCTACTCTTCATTATTCATTGCAACGCCAATCATGCATGATACATTGAAGCGACTAGATAAAAAAGAAGACTAATAACTATTTGTTATATATCAAAAAAGCCGCTCATTGAGCGGCTTTTTTTGGTTTAATATGATGGCTTAGTTTTTGATTGGATACAATTGGATACAGAATGGATACAAATTAGATACTCGTGAAACGATTCTAGTAATAGGTTCTGGTAGCGGCGTTAAATACCACAGTAAAGAGGAGACCTTTTAAAATTAGTTTTAAAAACCAAGTTCAACCCCTCAAAAAATCAGCTGTAATTATGCTCTCTTAGGCTTATACATAAACATAAAATACAAGCCACAAAGCACAAAAGGAACGCTTAATACTTGTCCTGTGTTTAAACCAAAAATCCAATCTTCACGACTGTCTATTTGCGCAATTTTGAATTGTTCTACCACAAGTCTTACCGACATTAGGAGTACTAAAAACAAGCCAAACAGAAAGCCCGTTTGCGTGTTTTTCTTTGTTTTCCAGTATAAGAAGAATAAGATCAAAAACACAAACACATAGCCAAACGCTTCGTACAATTGTCCTGGGTGTCTGGGGATGTTATCAAGTTGTTTAAAAATGATTGCTAAAGGAAAATCGGCTCCAGCCGCTTTTCCGATCATTTCAGAATTAAAGAAATTACCGATTCGTATAAACACAGCTCCTAGTGCGCAAGCGATGACCACTCGATCCAGAATCCAAAGCACTGATTTTTTCAATACTTTTTTATTGTAGAGCCACATAGATAAAATCATTCCTATGGCAGCACCATGACTTGCCAAACCTCTAAACCCAGTAAATTCAAACCCACCACTAAAACTGAAAGGGAGGAAGATGCTAAAAAAGTCTTCTTTAAATAATTCAGGTTGGTAAAAAATAACATGACCCAAACGCGCTCCAATCATAATTCCCAAAACGGAATACATGAACAGCCCATCTAGTTTATCTTCAGTCTGTCCTTCGTTTTTAAAAATCTTTTTCATCAGATACCAACCTGCGATAAAGGCAGCCATCCACATAAGACTGTAATAGTGAATTTTAAAATCTCCAAAAAGAGCGATACCATCAGAAGTAGGATCCCAAATAATCTGTAAAAAATACATAGTCGTTTGTTTAGAATGTAAATATAGAAAATTGATACGAAACTTAAGGGGTACGCCTTTTTAATATATGAGCGTATTACTTTTTTGGAACAGGATCATGTCCAGATCCGCCCCATGGGTGGCAGCGAAAAATGCGTTTCACACCGAGGTAGCCTCCTTTAAATAATCCGTAGGATTGTAAAGCCTCTTTCGTGTACTGTGAGCAGGTGGGTTGAAACCGACAACTCGAAGGAGTTAAGGGTGAAATGAAATTTTGATACAGCTTGATTAAAAACAAAAAAGGTGCAATCAAAATAGTTTTCATGATGATTAATCTAAGATAAATGTAGTGCCGTCTTTGCCATCTTTCAGTTGAATTCCAATGGCTAGTAACTCGTCTCTTATTTTATCTGAAAGTGCAAAATCTTTTTGGGCTCTTGCATCGTTTCGCATTCGGATGAGAAGTTCAACCGTATCTCCAAGTTTTTGATTTTGGTCGTTAGAAATGACGTTTTTAAGGCCTAGAATGTCAAACACAAACTGGTGTATTACTTCTGTTAGCAAGGCTAAATTTGCAGTGCTAACAGTGGCTTTTCCATCTTTAATTTGGTTGATATATTTAACAGCACTGAACAATTCTGCAATCAGAATAGGCGTGTTAAAATCGTCATTCATCGCTGTGTAGCAATTGGACTTCCATGCTGCAACATCAAATTCATTGGCGTCTGAAGTGGCTTCAAGTTTGTCCAATGTAGAGACGGCTTCCATCAGTTTCATAAACCCTTTTTCAGAAGCTAACAACGCATCGTTACTAAAATCTAAAATACTACGGTAGTGGGCTTGCATCATAAAAAATCGAACAACCGATGCAGAAAAACCTTTGGTTAATTTAGTGGTTTCACCCGTTAAAATTTCGCTAGGTAAAATATTGTTACCAGTAGATTTTGCCATTTTCTGTCCGTTGAGTGTCAGCATATTTGCATGCATCCAATAATTAACAGGGGTATGACTGTGCCAAGCTTTGGCTTGTGCAATTTCACACTCGTGGTGCGGGAATTTCAAATCCATTCCACCACCATGAATATCAAAGCGTTCGCCTAGATATTTCGTGCTCATCGCAGTACATTCCAAATGCCATCCCGGAAAACCATCGCTCCAAGGCGAAGGCCAACGCATGATGTGTTTGGGTTCTGCTTTTTTCCAAAGTGCAAAATCTTGTGGATTTTTTTTATCCGTTTGCCCTTCAAGCACTCTGGTATTATGGATCATGTCTTCTATGTTCCGACCACTTAAAATCCCATAATGGTGGGATTCATTATATTTTAAAACATCAAAATAAATAGAGCCGTTTGCTTCATAAGCAAAGCCTTTCTCTAGAATTGATTTGATAATTTCTATTTGTTCTACAATGTGTCCCGTCGCCGTAGGTTCAATACTTGGAGGTAAAAAATTAAACGTATTTAGGATGTTATGAAAATCAACCGTGTAGCGCTGCACGACTTCCATGGGTTCAATTTGTTCGAGACGTGCTTTTTTGGCAATGCGATCTTCTCCTTGATCGGCATCATTTTCTAAATGCCCTGCATCCGTAATATTACGGACGTAGCGTACTTTATAATCCAGGTGTTTAAAATATCTAAAAATCATATCAAAGGACATGAACGTTCGAACGTTTCCTAAATGTACATTACTATACACTGTTGGGCCGCAAACATACATTCCAATGGCACCTTCATTAATAGGATTAAAAATTTCTTTTTTTCCTGAAAGTGAGTTGTAAATATGGAGAGTATTTGTGCTGTGCTTGCCCATGGTTTATAGAATTAAAATTTAGTCTCTAATTGTATGTAGTCTAGGAATTCTCTTTTGGTATCTTTTTCTTTGAATTTGCCGCCAAATTCACTTGTCACGGTGCTACTTTCGATGTCTCTTATGCCGCGAGAATTCACACATAAATGTTTGGCATCAATGACGCAAGCAACATCTTTTGTGTTTAATACTTTCTGTAATTCTTCAACAATTTGAATAGTCAAACGCTCTTGAACTTGTGGGCGTTTTGAAAAATGATCCACAATACGATTCATTTTTGAAAGCCCTACAACCGTCCCATTTGAAATGTAAGCTACATGCGCTCTTCCTACAATTGGGAGAAAATGATGCTCACAAGTAGAGTAGAGTGTAATGTTTTTTTCAACCAACATTTCGCCGTACTGATACTTGTTATCAAAGGTCGAAGCTTTTGGCTTTTTAGTGGGGTCTAGCCCTCCAAAAATCTCATTGACAAACATTTTCGCAACGCGATTCGGGGTTCCTTTTAAACTGTCGTCACTCAAGTCTAAACCTAGAGTTTCCATAATGTGCTGAACGTCATCTTTTATGATTTCAATTTTCTCGTCGGAGCTTAGTTTAAAAGCATCAGCGCGCATAGGTGTTTCCGTAGAAGTGCCTATATGATTGTCGCCAATAGTGTCAAATTTTTCTGTATTATTTTTCAGTCCCATTCTAATATTCGTAATAAAGTTTTTCAATGTTTTGTAAGTACAAAGATACTTAATTTCACTGTTGGATACTTTTTATTTTAGATTAATAATTCCTTTTTTTTACTAATTACTTCAAAAAATACGTTAACTTTATCGTCTATTGATCCCCCTCATGTCTTAAACAACTATCCTGCTGTTCTTCTTTTTAAAAGAAGTGGTAATTATTTTTATAAAATTGAATACTAACTCTTTTATACACAGGATGAAAACATATATTTTACATATTTTGTTTATTGGGCTTTTTAGCTACAATTGCAATTCTCAAAACTCAAGCCGCCTTTACTTGCCTCTTGAGGTTGTTCAGTACGACGCTACTTTAAATGCTCCTTTTTCAGTAACTGAACTATCTCAGTTAAATGAGGTGTATGGGACATCTCTTGATAAAGAAATTTTAAGCCGTCCCAACCGAGTTCTTGCGATGAAGAATTTACTTCGTAATCGAATTATAATTGAAAACAGATCAAATCCAAAAGATCAAAAACAATGCGCCTTGTTATCCGAAGTGCCTCTTTTTGATGCTTTTGTTTCAACGCTTCAAAGAGATTCCGTTTTTAACCCTCAAGAATTTACCCCCCTTAAGTACGCATTTTCCTTTTACAGTCGAGGCGAACATATGTATCGAGTCGATGGGACAGATTACTTCATAATAGTTAAATCACAACATTATAACAACAGATAAGAGATGAAAAAATTAGTTTTACTTCTCAGCATACTTTTTTCAGTTTCATTAACGGCACAAGTGTTTGTTATTGAAGATGGAGTTACAATCAATTCATGTACAGGGATTTTTGTAGATTCAGGTGGAGATAGTGGGCCTTATTCCGCGAATGAATCCTTTACCTATACAATTTGTCCAGAGAACGCAGGACAATTAGTGCAGTTACAATTTTCAGCGTTTGCAACCCAAGCTGGAGCAGATGTTATGACTATTTACAATGCAGACAATGCAACGGATCCGGCGACCTCTTTTGGAGATTTCTCAGGTACTGCATCGGCAAATAGTCCTGGTTTTGTGTCTGCCACGCAAGACAACCCCTCAGGTTGTATCACTATAGTGTTTACGTCTAGTGGCGGTGTCAATGACACTGGCTGGGTAGCGGATATTTCATGTTTTGAGCCCTGTCAGACCATTGTTTCGGTACTAGATTCTGCAAGTCCGTCTTCAAATGAGGACGGCTATATACGCGTATGTCAATTTGAAGATGTTACCTTAACAGGGAGTGGGCAGTTTAGTTCGAGTGGTGATGGAGCAACTTACGAATGGGATCTTGGGGATGGCACAACTCAAACCGGTCAAACGGCGGTATTTTCTTATGATACTCCTGGTGTATATTTAGTAAACCTAAACATTACGGATACCAATACAAGTGTGGATCCAGATGGGTGTAAGAATACAAATTTAATAAACCAAGTGATTCAAGTGGCATTGCCTACGGATTTCACGGGAACTGGAAATGCAGCAGCAGCTTCAGCCCTCTGTTTTGGAGATTCCACCACTATTACTGGCGTTGCAACGGTTGTGCCGTTTCTAAATGAATGTACACCGCCAGAGAGTGATGTCACCTTTTTACCAGATGGAAGTGGACAGGTTTATGAAACATCCATTATTGTAGATTGTTTTGAATCGGACCAAACTTTAGATGATATCAATCAGTTACTTGAAATTTGCTTAGTGATGGAGCACTCCTATTTAGGAGATTTAGATATAGAAATTATCTCACCAACAGGAGAGCTCGTGCGACTTCACGATCAAGGAGGTGGGTCTGCAAATTTAGGAATTCCTTGGGCCACAGGGAGTGTTGATGGAGAAAGTAATAATTTGACCGAAGGTGTAGGTTTTCAGTATTGCTTCGTACCAGGTACATCAAACCCTACTTTAGTAGGTGGTATACAACCAAATGAGACGTTTGTGAGTGGCGATGGCCCAGGTATCTATACAGATTCATTTGTACCAGCGGGGACTTACGCATCTGTAAACTCTCTAAACGGTCTTATTGGTTCTTCCTTAAACGGAAGTTGGACCATTCGAATTACAGATAATATTGGTGCAGATAATGGGTATATATTTGCATGGGTTTTAAATTTTGACCCTGCGATCCAACCTCCAGATCTTTCTTTTACACCAACAATTATTTCTGAAGAATGGGACGCAGATAGTACAATAACCAGCTCCGATGGGAATGTAATTACAGTACAGCCTCCATCAGAAGGTCAGTATTGTTATACGTTTCGTGCCACGGATGACTTTGGATGTGAATCTTCAACAGAAGTTTGTATTGATGTTGCACCAGAATTGATCTATGCCGCTCCCATTGATTTATTTGTATGTAATACAGGAGCGACGTCTAGTATTTTTGATTTAACGGAAAATGATGCCATAATGTATGGCCCCACTCCAAGCCCTGCGGATTTTGTTTTAACATACCACAGAACTCAAGCACAGGCGGATTCGGGTTCCAGTGCAATTTCAGCAACTGATGCAGCCGCTTTTTCAGGGACAGATGGTCAAATTATTTATGTCCGTTTTGAATATCAATCAACTGAGTGTTATGAGACCGTTTCGTTTACGCTGAATCTTCTCGATCAACCAGTAATTACTTCAGTAATTGATATGATAGTTTGTGATGATATTAGCAATGATGGCTCGGAATCGTTTGATTTGTCAAGTAAAACCCTCGACATTTTAGGGACGCAAGCTGCTGGAAGTTATACGGTCAGCTATTACACAAGTTTTGCGGATGCCGATGCAGGAACCAATAATTTGTCGAGTCCATATATTAATAATTCTTCACCAGAACCTATCTATGTTCGTATAGAAGCAAATGGGGGAGCAGGCTGTTATATTGTAGATCCAAACCCTGTATTCAATTTGATAGTGAATCACAAAGCGACTGCTTCTGCACTTACAAACCTTGAAACTTGTGATGACGACTCAGATGGCGTGATGACTTTTGATTTAGAGGCCCAAACGGCCATCGTTTTAGGGTCTCAAATCCCTTCAGATTTTAGAGTTACCTATCATGAAACACAAGCCGATGCAGATTCAAATATAAATTTATTAACAAGTCCTTTTGCAAATACAACCGCAAATCAACAAACAATTTATACGCGAGTTGAAGAAATTGGATTAGAATCGTGTTATGAAACAACACAATTTGATGTCATTGTGAATTCATTACCATCCATAACTACAATGTCTGTTTTACCCACTTGTGATGATGATACCGATGGAGCTGGAACGTTTATGTTAACCTCTATGGATACCGAGGCTTTAGCTGGACAAACAGGGGTGACTGTAAGTTATCACGAAAGTTTAGCCTATGCAGAGTCGAATCAATACCCATTAGCGAGTCCGTACACAAATATAACAGCGGATGTCCAGATGGTTTTCATACGTTTAGAAAATACCACCACCAATTGTTTTAGTACAATGCCTTTGGAATTGCGCGTTGATCCACTACCCATTGCCAATGCAGTATCAACTCAAACTATTTGTGATGATGATTATGATGGCTTAGCGACTTTTGATTTTACAGGCATCGATTTGACCGTTATAGGATCTCAACTCGGAATGGTTGTGAGTTACCATGAAACTCAATCCGATGCAGACACAAATACATCTCCTGTAACCAGTCCTTATACCAGTACCACAGCAGATGCGCAAACACTTTACATTCGTTTGGAAAACACCGCCACTGGTTGTTATGACACCACCACTTTAGGATTGTTAGTAGATCCTTTACCAGTGATTCCTGCTATTATAGATTATGAATTGTGTGACGATACCAATGCGGGCGATTTACAAGAATTATTTGATTTAAGCAGCAAGGATACAGAAATCATCAATGGTCAAAATGTAAGTGTAAGTTATTACGAAACACAATCTGACGCCACCAATGACCAAAATATTTTGACGGGTTCTTATCAGAACACTTCAAACCCAGAAACACTTTATGTAGCACTCACAGATTTAACTACAGGGTGTCGAACCACAGGTAGTTTTATACTAGTCGTGAATCCGTTGCCATCCATAACTACAATGTCTGTTTTACCCACTTGTGATGATGATACCGATGGAGCTGGAACGTTTATGTTAACCTCTATGGATACCGAGGCTTTAGCTGGACAAACAGGGGTGACTGTAAGTTATCACGAAAGTTTAGCCTATGCAGAGTCGAATCAATACCCATTAGCGAGTCCGTACACAAATATAACAGCGGATGTCCAGATGGTTTTCATACGTTTAGAAAATACCACCACCAATTGTTTTAGTACAATGCCTTTGGAATTGCGCGTTGATCCACTACCCATTGCCAATGCAGTATCAACTCAAACTATTTGTGATGATGATTATGATGGCTTAGCGACTTTTGATTTTACAGGCATCGATTTGACCGTTATAGGATCTCAACTCGGAATGGTTGTGAGTTACCATGAAACTCAATCCGATGCAGACACAAATACATCTCCTGTAACCAGTCCTTATACCAGTACCACAGCAGATGCGCAAACACTTTACATTCGTTTGGAAAACACCGCCACTGGTTGTTATGACACCACCACTTTAGGATTGTTAGTAGATCCTTTACCAGTGATTCCTGCTATTATAGATTATGAATTGTGTGACGATACCAATGCGGGCGATTTACAAGAATTATTTGATTTAAGCAGCAAGGATACAGAAATCATCAATGGTCAAAATGTAAGTGTAAGTTATTACGAAACACAATCTGACGCCACCAATGACCAAAATATTTTGACGGGTTCTTATCAGAACACTTCAAACCCAGAAACACTTTATGTAGCACTCACAGATTTAACTACAGGGTGTCGAACCACAGGTAGTTTTATACTAGTCGTGAATCCGTTGCCTCAATTGATCGTTCCAACAGAACTAGAAATTTGCGATGATGGAACCCCAGATGGATTCACTCAGATAGACTTAACGGAAAAGGATGATGAAATTCAAGGCGGAAATGTAAATTATGCCATCAGTTATTATTTAACTCAAGCGGATGCAGATTCAGAAACCAACCCGTTGGCAATTCCATACACAAACATTAGCAACCCTCAAACTGTTATTGCGCGAGGACAAGATATAAACACAGGCTGCTATACCACTGTTGCTTTGGACTTGAAGGTGTCGCCGTCTCCGGTGGCCAACACACCGCCAGAACTGACCAATTGTGATCCCGAAAGCGATGGTTTTGGTGTTTTTACATTAACGGACAGAGACCTTGATATTTCAGGCGGTGTTGCAGGGGTTATCATCAGTTATCATGAGACGCTTTCAGATGCTGAAAATGATGTCAGTGCTTTATCAAGTCCTTATATAAATACAGAGATTAACACACAAACGGTTTTTGCACGCCTATTAAATCCAACAATAACCACACTTTGTGCCACCATTGTAGAATTGGTATTAGTGGTGAATCCAACCCCTCAATTATTTGATCCGACCCCTTTAGAAGTTTGTGATGATGATACAGATCAATTCGCGCAGTTTGATTTAACATCGAAGGAAGCCGAGTTTTTAAATGGTGTTTCACCAGCAGAGGTAAACATTAGTTATTATGAAACACAAACGGATGCTGAAAATGAAACAAATGAGATAGCAGTTCCAGCAGACTATACAAACCTTTCTAATTCTCAAGTAGTTTGGATTCGGGTTGCCTACAACGCTACAGGCTGTGAAAAAATCACAAGTTTAGAATTGATTGTCAATCCACTTCCAGTACTAGTGGTTCCCAATCCGTTACTATTATGTGATGACAATGCACCCGGAAATGAACAAGAAGCTTTTACGTTAGAAGACAGGGAAAGTCAGATTCTTAATGGACAAACGGGACTGGATGTAAGCTACCACTTGACTCAGTTGGATGCAGAAGCAAACGACTACGCTCTTGTGAGTCCTTATGAAAATATTAGCAATCCTCAAACGGTTTTTGTACGGGTGTCAAACCCAGCCACGGGCTGTTATGATTTTACAACCTTAAACCTTGAAGTATTGCCAATTCCAATGCCAAATACGCCTGATAATTTGGAGGCATGTGATGATAATGGAAGTGGAAATGGTCAAGAAATGTTTGATTTAACCACCAATGAAGCATTCATTCTCCATGGTGAGTTAGGCGTTACACCAACGTATCACGAAATACTGACCGATGCCGAACAGGGCATCAATGCGATTGCATACCCAACTAACTACACGAATACGGATACATCTCTTCAGACGCTATATGTCCGTGTGACGAATGATATAACCGGCTGTTACGCCATTGTAGATTTTGATGTGATTGTAAATCCATTACCAGAAGCAATTCCTGTCCCAACTTTAATTGCTTGTGAGCTAAACACAGATGAAATATACGAGTTTGATCTAGAGGTTCAAAGCGATTTGATTCGAGGCACTCAGAGTGCATCTACGTATTTAGTGACCTATTATGAAACGTCAACAGATGCGATCGCCGGTATTAATTCCTTGGCAAGTCCTTATCTAAACACCAGCAATCCTCAGACACTTTATGTGAACGTAACCAATACATTAACAGGCTGTCAAAATACAACAGTAGCATTTAATTTAGAAGTTCTCGAAGCCGCTCAAGCCACTTCGCCTGCAGAACCTTATGCACTGTGTGATGACAATGTAGAAACGGATAATGATCCAACAAATGACAGTGTGCTGTTCGATTTAACCACACAAGACGCAGAGGTATTAAATGGCCAAGATCCTGCAAATTACCTAGTTCGTTATTTTGCAAGTCAGATAGATGCCGATCTGGATCAATTTGAATTGCCAAGCTTCTATCAGAATGCGGTAAACCCACAAGTGATCTTTGCCCGTGTTGATAATAATACTCAAGTAATAGACCAGACAGGGACGTTGGTTGATAGCTCCGTATGTTACGAAACAGCCCCTTTAATATTAATGGTGAATCCGTTACCATTTGTAGATATAGAGGATGAGTATGTATTGTGTGTGGATACCAATGGCACGGAGGTTTTAGGGCCTTTAGAAATTGAGACAGGCTTATCTGATTTGGATTATATCTTTATTTGGAGAGATGACTACGGAACCGTTGTTGAAACCGCATCTAGTTATGTGCCAACCCAAGGAGGGGTATATACCTTAGAGGTTTTTGATGCGCTTCTAGCGACTCAATGTGCAGCGCCTATCGAAGTATTTACAGTGATCGAAAGCTCACCACCAACCGTAACTGCAGTGGTAACTACACAAGCGTTTGCAAACACACATATTATAGAAGCGACCGCTACGGGATTAGGAGATTATGAATACAACATCGATCAAGGTCCATGGCAAGATATAGGTCTATTTGTAGGAGTAAATCCAGGAGAACGCGTTGTGAATGTACGGGACTTGAATGGGTGTGGAGTCGGATATGCGACTGTCTTTGTGATTGATTACCCAAAATACTTTACGCCAAATGGAGATGGATACCACGACACCTGGAACATTGTTGGTGTTTCAGATCAATTCAATGCAAAAATTCAAATATTTGATAGGTATGGAAAACTTCTGAAAGAAATCCGTCCGTCCAGTGGAGATGGTTGGGATGGTACCTATAATGGAGCCTTACTTCCCTCAAGTGATTACTGGTTTGTATTGAGTTATAACCAGCTCGTCACTGGAGAACCCGCACTGTTAAATGCGCATTTTACACTGAAAAGATAAGTTATAAGTTTTAACCATAAACAAGAAAGCCTGTAACTTAGTTACCGGCTTTCTTGTTTTCATAGCTTAATGTTTATAAACTCATACTTAGTGTAAGAGATAGATTAGAATTCGTTCTGTTTATTCTAGCCGCATCTAAGTTACCAGCATTAAAGAATTTGTTGTCCATTTTACGTTTAGAATTTTCATAGGCCAAATCCAATCGCGAGCCTCCGAAATCATACCCCAACCCAAGCGAGAATCCTCTAAGATTGCCATAAGCTGCGGTATCTTTATAAGGGCTTTGTTCCATTTTATAACCCCCACGGTAACTAAATTTTTTATGTCTTAATTCACCACCAATTCGCAGGGTATTCGCTGCTTTTAAGGTGTTGCTAATTACAGAGTTTTGCTGTGAAAAACCACCTCCAGTACTCGATTTAAATTTAGTAGCGCTATAATCTTTTCTAGAAAAATCAACACTAATCAGTCCAGTGTCTCCAATAATAAAGGCGGCACTCCCCGTAATTTTGGCAGGCGTTCGTAAGTTGTATTCTGGGAACACATTGATAACAGCGGGATCAACCTCCGCTTCAAGGTTTGTAGCGTCCTCAAATGTATAGAGATACTGTGTGGTTTCTTCTCTTAGTCGCAACCAAGTTGGACTGTCGTATGTGAGCCCTAATCTTATAAAATCGTTTACTTTTACAATACTTCCAAGTTGTAACGAAAACCCTTCTCCCGTTGTTAAAAGAGTATTGTCAAAATTAACTTGATTTATTGTGGACCCCGTATTGGTATTGTCTTCATAGAACAAAGTACTTCTTTCATAGTTCACAAGATGAGAGTTGAGGTTGATTCCAAAATAGATGTTTTTATCATATTGAAATCCGAGGTTTGCAGAAAACTTACCATTGTATCCCGTAGAAGCATAGCTGTATTCTTGATAGAAATCGCCAGCAGCAATATTAGAGGTATAGGTGGTATTATCATTACTTGTGTCATCTGCAGGTTCTAAAATAAAACTTTCATAGCCCAAATAGGCTTGTTGATAACTGCTTCCATATTCAGATCCAATTCCGCTGTAGGCCTGAGAAATAGTTTCTCCTGTTAGCGCCGTAATTTCATCAAGTCGGAGCCCGTTGGCATAGTCGGTAAAATAGCTTCCAATAGAATTTTGCGTGGTGCCTGCTGCTGAAAATTGGTTGTCATAATTTTGAAGTTGTTCATAAAAAAGACTCACTACAAATTTATTCCATAACGATTCAGTGTTTCTATTGTTAAAAACAAAGGCCGCGCCAATTTGATTCATATCAGAAGAACTGTCTTTAGAGCTTTGGGAATTAGATCCATAAGCCACATCATTTGAAGTCTTAAGATTTGAAAGCGTTAAGGAACCATGACTTAAATTAAAAACAGCAGATCCTGCGGGATTAATACTTACGGCAGACATGTCGCCACCAAGCGCTCCAAAAGCCCCGCTCATTGACTTAAATCGTGCTGTGCCTTCTGTTTCGCCTGTTGAATATCTTATAGCATCCGATGTGTTTTGTCCATAGGAGCTCACCATGGAGGCAACCCCCATTAGAGTTAAAATTAAATTTTTCATCTGTGTGTTTTTTTATGCCTAATTATTTCTTCTTCGTGTAGAGCTGCTACTGCCTCCGCTACTTCTGCTGGTTCGTGTTGTGGAGCTTGATCTAGACCTTGTTGTAGAAGGGGAGCTCGTGCGTGTCGAAGATCGCGATGCTCTCGTGCTTGTATTAGGGCGTGTTGCACGATTCGTAGGTCGTGTTGTTGGTCGTGTGGTCGAATTGCTTCTTGTGGTCGATCTTGGGGTTGCACGCGTGGTTGTTCTGCTTGGTGTCGTAGATCGTGTATTTGGACGCGAAGTTGTTCTGCTTCGCGTTGTGGTTCTTGTGTTTGAGCGAGAATTAACTCTGCTTCGAGTGGCAGATCGTGTGTTGGCACGCGTCACGGCTGCGGTTCGAGAAGTAGCACTTAAAACACTTCGACTGCTCAAACTAGAGTTTCTATATCTTGCGTCTCTACGTCCGTTAACGTATGAATAAGAACGTCCTCTATAATTATTGTATCCGAAATTATTGTATCCATAATTATTATAACCATAGTTGTTACATCCGTAGTAACAATAAGGGTTGTACCATGAATTGTAATAGTTAGGCTGCCAAAAGCTATACCCCCAATTGTTCCAACCCATATTCCATCCCCAGTTGTTGCGATAATTGTAGCCCCATCCACTGCCGTAATTTGGTCTGTTGTCGTAAACATTGATAATTACTTCACTGCTGTTGTTTTCTCCCCAACCCGCATAATTATCCGCGTCTACAGAGTCGTCTTCATACGCTCCTCCATAGGAGTCAACATCGGTGAAAACAGTGTTCTCATCTTCAAGCTGAAGCGATTTTTCTTTAAAATAATTTTTATAGTAATCTGATGAAGTAGACGTATTGTCAACAGTTTCCTGTACTTGTTCTGTAGGTTTAGAATCGGCATAAATCCCATCGTCATAGATTCCAGAATATTGGAAAGATCCACAAGAAGTAAAACTTAAAAGAACTCCAACTACGAAGACCAGGACCATTTGTTTCTTTAAGAAAGTAATAAATTTCATAAGTGTTTAAATTAAATTGTTGAACGTCACAAAAATACTTAGTTTTGTCAAACTAATTACATATACAGCACTACTAACAATAGTTGTGCCAAATTACGAAATTATGAGTAAAAATCTTACATCAAGATCCGAAGATTATTCAAAATGGTACAACGAACTTGTAGTGAAAGCCGATTTGGCTGAAAACTCTGCGGTCAGAGGTTGTATGGTTATCAAGCCATACGGCTATGCTATTTGGGAAAAAATGCAAGCAGAACTAGATCGTATGTTTAAGGAAACAGGCCATCAAAATGCATATTTCCCGTTGTTTGTACCAAAAAGCCTTTTTGAAGCGGAAGAAAAAAATGCCGAAGGATTTGCTAAGGAATGTGCCGTAGTGACACATTACCGTCTGCAAAATGACCCTGATAATCCAGGGAAACTTCGTGTGGATCCAAATGCCAAACTAGAAGAAGAGTTGGTGGTAAGACCAACCAGTGAAGCGATTATATGGAGTACGTTTAAAGGATGGATTCAATCTTATAGAGATTTACCGCTTTTAATTAACCAATGGGCCAATGTGGTGCGTTGGGAAATGCGAACCCGTTTGTTTTTAAGAACCGCTGAATTTTTATGGCAAGAAGGACATACTGCGCATGCCACTAAAAGCGAAGCCATCACAGAAGCCAAGCTCATGAATAATATTTATGCAAATTTTGCTGAAAATTTCATGGCAATCCCTGTGATTCAAGGGGTCAAAACAGAAAGCGAACGTTTTGCGGGTGCTGAAGAAACCTACTGTATTGAAGCTTTAATGCAAGATGGTAAAGCGTTGCAAGCAGGAACGTCTCACTTTTTAGGACAGAATTTCGCAAAAGCATTTGATGTTAAATTTGCAAACAGCGAGGGAAAACAAGATTACGTTTGGGCAACCTCTTGGGGTGTTTCCACACGTTTGATGGGCGCCTTAATCATGACCCACAGTGATGATAAAGGATTGGTATTGCCTCCAAACTTAGCGCCGTACCAAGTAGTAATTGTTCCTATATATAGAAATGATGAGCAACTGGCTGAAATAACAGTACAAGCCGAGACGATCATGACTGCTTTGAGAGCAGAGAATATTACTGTAAAATACGATCACAGAACCACCCAACGACCGGGTGCTAAATTTGCACAACACGAGTTGCAAGGTGTCCCTTTGAGACTGGCGATTGGGCCAAAAGATTTGGAAAGTGGTACGGTAGAATTGGCTAGAAGAGATACATTAACCAAACAAGTGGTGGCTTTAGAAAGTTTAACAGACACGATAAAGACGTTAATTACGGAAATTCAAACGGACTTATTTCAAAAAGCGCTTGATTTTAGAGCTGATCACATCACAAAAGTGGAAACATTTGAGGCATTTAAAACTGTTTTAGAAGAAAAAGCAGGATTTATTTCTGCCCATTGGGATGGCAGTACGGAAACAGAAGACAAAATAAAAGAGATTACAAAAGCGACAATCCGTTGTATTCCAATAGATTCGGAGCTAGAAGATGGGGTCTGCGTGTTTTCGGGGAAACCTTCCAAACAGCGCGTTTTATTTGCGAAAGCTTATTAACTTTAACTTTTTTCAAAAAAAGTTAGTAAGAAGTTGTAACATTTAAAAATAGTTGTATTTTTGCAACCGCATTAGAAATAATGTGCGCTATTTGAAATAAAATCAGATTCATTACTATTGTGTTTTTGATTAAAAAAAATGGCCCGTTCGTCTATCGGCTAGGACGCATGGTTTTCATCCATGTAAGAGGGGTTCGATTCCCCTACGGGCTACAATTATTTAATAATAATAAAATTAAGAATTATGGCAAATCATAAGTCAGCTTTAAAAAGAATTAGAAGTAACGAGTCAAAGCGCGTGTTGAACAAGTATCAGCACAAAACAACGCGTAACGCGATTAAGAACTTGCGTGAAACAACGGATAAGAAAGAAGCTCAAAAAATGCTTTCTTCTGTTTCTTCAATGATTGATCGTTTAGCCAAAAACAACATCATTCACGATAACAAAGCGGCAAACCTTAAGTCTGGTTTATCAAAATTTGTTGCAGCACTATAACAAATTTACTGTGTCGTCCTAATATAGGTTGACGGTAGTAACTCTATAAAATTTAAAAATCCTTTGAAGCGCGCTTCAAAGGATTTTTTGTGTTTAAAAACGTTTCGTTGTTTCGTGTTTGTTTGAAACGATTGTTATTGAATTCCATCGCTTCCACAGGGTTTTACATGGTTGAATTGGTTTGTGATGGCACAATTATTGATGCAAAAATGTTAATCAAACAATAATAAATAAAGACATGAAAACAATACTTTTAATTTTAAGTCTGATTTTTATTACAAGCGGTAATAGAAATGAGGAACCAAAAGAAGATGCGACTGATTTGGTGGCTAGCTGGTCGTTAACATCATTATATTCAGGACTTGCCAGCTCCGAAAAGTCTCTGACTTCGCGGAACATAAAAAATATAAAATGAAATGTAAATTATGAAGTAATAAAATGAATTTTGAACGGAAAAGTCATGAGAATTATATAAGCTCAAAGTCGGGAGACTTTGCGGAGCTGGGGACTTGGTTTAGGGTTTCCTTTAATAAAAAAGGATAATTTTAATATCACTGGTAATTTATTCTTTGAACAAAATTATTTCAGATTGGATAATGCAGAACCGATATTGAATTTGACTGAGGAAAGACCTCGCTCACTAACTTTAAAGTCATTTGGGATCAGTCTTGGCGTAAAATTTTAATAATAACGTGGTATAACGCGTTATATAAAATAGCAGAAAAGTGCAAACTAAAAAGTTTGTGCTTTTCTACTATTTGTTTTTAACCCGAGAGCAATTACACCTCATATCAACTAGATTTTTATGGTATGGCAAGACGTGGTAGTACTTGGAGAGGGAATAGAATGATTAGATAATTATAATACACAGCTCCGCAAAGTCTCTGACTTCGCGGAACACCAAAAAAGCCTCTCGGTATCGAAAGGCTTTCTTTGTAAATTAAAAAACGAATAACTAATTACCCATTCATCGAGATTAAAAACTCCTCGTTGTTGCGTGTTTGTTTGAAACGGTCGTTGATGAATTCCATCGCTTCCACAGGGTTCATGTCTGCAAGATACTTTCGCATTACCCACATACGTTTGATTGTTTTCTCGTCTAACAGTAAATCGTCTCTACGTGTGCTTGATGAGGTCAGGTCAATGGCTGGGAAAATACGACGGTTCGATATCTTACGATCCAATTGAAGTTCCATGTTTCCAGTTCCTTTGAATTCTTCAAAAATCACCTCGTCCATTTTAGAACCTGTTTCGGTCAATGCCGTTGCGATAATTGTTAAAGACCCTCCATTTTCTATATTTCGAGCCGCTCCGAAAAATCGTTTTGGTTTGTGAAGTGCATTCGCATCCACACCACCACTTAAAATCTTTCCAGAAGCTGGTTGTACGGTATTGTAAGCACGAGCCAGACGTGTGATTGAATCTAATAAAATCACAACATCATAACCACATTCTACAAGACGTTTTGCTTTTTCTAAAACGATGTTCGCAATTTTTACGTGCTCATGTGCTTCTTTATCAAACGTAGAAGCAATCACTTCGCCACGTACATTACGTTGCATATCTGTCACTTCCTCAGGACGTTCGTCAATCAATAAAATCATTTGATACACTTCTGGATGGTTGGCCGCAATACCGTTGGCAACATCTTTAAGAAGCATTGTTTTACCCGTTTTTGGTTGAGATACAATCATCCCACGTTGGCCTTTTCCGATCGGAGAAAACAAGTCCATAATTCGAGTAGAAATTGTACTTTGTTTTTCGGCAATGTTAAATTTCTGCTTTGGAAAAAGAGGTGTTAAGTGCTCAAACGCTACACGATCTCTCACCGCTTTTGGGTCGAGTCCGTTAATTTTACTCACTTTGATAAGTGGAAAATACTTTTCACCTTCTTTTGGTGGACGCACATGTCCTAAAACGGTATCTCCATTTTTCAATCCGAACAAACGGATTTGAGATTGAGACACATAAATATCATCAGGAGATGCTAAATAGTTATAATCAGAAGATCTTAGGAAACCGTAGCCATCTTGCATGACATCCAATACCCCTTCACTTTCAATGATGGCGTCAAATTCAAAATCAGGTTCTTTATAGCGATTTCGAGTGTCTTTATTCCCGTTATTGCCCTGTTTTTGATTCGGATTCTGGTTTGGGTTCTGTTTTTGATTTTGGTTCGGATTCTGATTTGGATTCTGATTCGGATTTTTTTGTTTTTGAGGTCTTGGATTAATTTTAGGTGCGACCTTAGATTCCACTTTAGCTTCTGAGCTAGGTTCTGTTTTGACTGCTGCTTTGGTTTCAATTTTCGCCTTTGGCGGTCTGTTTTCAGAAACTTCCTTTTTTGGTGCCGCTTTTACAGCAGGGCTTGCTTCTGGTTTTACCGCATCAGCAGTGTTAGCAACCGTTGGCTTTATATTCGGGTCTTTAGTGGTTTTAGAAATGCGTTCTCTTCTTGGTCTTGGTGTCTTTGAAGCTGATGCTGGGGTCACATTTGGGGTCACGATTGTAGGGTTAGCAGCTTGTAAATCAAGTATCTGATATACAAGATCTAATTTTTTTAAACTCTTGAATTTAGGAACATTGAGTTCTTTTGCAATTTCTTGTAATTCAGGTAGTTTTTTTTCTTTTAATTGTGAAATTTCAAACATTATGTATGAGAGTTAATTTTAAATCTTTTAATAAATTAAAGACCTATTATTAGAATGATTTTATGAAGAAGTAATTTTTATGGTCAATTGAGTAAAGCGAATTAAGTATGATTTCGCCGTTATATATGCAATTATACAACTTTATTTTTAAACTTTTTATAGATGTAATAAAAAAGAAACTATTATTTTTGTCACTCATTAAACTAAGAATGCTTCAAAGAATTCAAACATTATATTTACTATTTGCCGCGATTTGTTCCGGTGGGTTGTCTCAAATCCTGTCTTTGCGAGAAACAGAAGTGCATATTGAATTTGCGATTGATTCGCTAGAGTATATAATTTTATTTTCAGCATCAGCCTTGCTGTCGTTGATCTCTATTTTTTTATTTAAAACAAGACAGACCCAATTTGTTTTGGGACGTTTGAATATCATACTAAACTTAATTTTACTAGGATTATTTATATATCGATTGCTAGCTATATCTGGAGAAACTGCGAATTCTGAGAAAGGTATTGGGCTGCTACTTCCTATTTTGTCTATCGTATTATTGGTGTTTGCCAATAAGGCCATAAAAAAGGATGAAGCGCTTGTAAAATCAGTGGATCGTTTGAGATAAATAACTTTAGTATAAGAGTGCGAAAAAAACCTTGAGATTTCTCAGGGTTTTTTTATGCCTTTCTTTTAAACTCGATCACTTCAAGGTTTTGAATTTTTTCTCCTGAGATTTCAAACCGCAGCATCGTTCTGACTTTGTGAATTCCATACGTCCCAACAGCCCCTGGATTCATGTGTAAGAGGTTGAGTTTTTTGTCATTCATCACTTTTAATATATGCGAATGCCCACAAATAAACAGGTTAGGAGTATGTATTTTAATCATGTCTCTTACAGCAGGTGCATACCGTCCTGGGTAGCCACCAATGTGAGTAATCCATACTTTTACACCTTCACATCTAAATTTCAAATGTTCAGGAAATTCCAAACGTGCTTCGGAGTTATCGATATTCCCATAAACAGCCCGCAAAGGTTTTAGTTTTTTTATGGCATCCGTAACTTTTAGGTCCCCAATATCTCCCGCATGCCATACTTCGTCCGCCTGTTTCACATATTTAAGGATGTCTTCTCCCATATAACTATGAGTATCCGAGAGTAATAAAATTTTTGTCATTAGAAAATGTTAATGTGAAAGCTATTAATGACAAAGTCTATTTATCTTTGTCTGTCTAACCACAAAAGTATCAAATTAGCTTGAGATATTTTATTGATTTATCTTATAATGGTCGTGCCTACCATGGCTGGCAAATTCAACCCGATGTAACCACGGTACAAGCGGAGCTCAATCATGCGCTCAGTACAGTGTTGCAAGCGCCTTTGGATTGCATGGGTGCAGGTCGAACCGATACCGGAGTGCATGCAGAACAAATGATCGCCCATTTTGATATTGACACTAAAATTGACGTCACCGACATCGCCTATAAACTCAATGTTTTCCTTCCGAAAGACATTCATATAAATACCATTAAAGAAGTACAGCCAGAAATTCATGCACGATTTGAAGCGTTAAGTCGAACGTATATCTATAAAATTTCGAGAACAAAAAATGCGTTTAAATATCAAAACGAACACACGTACACCCTTCCGTTAGATATAGATTTAATGAATCAAGCCGCTAAAATTTTGTTTGAACACACCGATTTTCAGTGTTTTTCTAAAGTGAAAACAGATGTAAAAACCTACGATTGCACGATTATGGAAGCGTATTGGGAACTCGACAAAAACAGTCTTAATTTTACTATCAAAGCCGATCGTTTTCTTAGAAATATGGTACGCGCCATTGTAGGCACCATGATTGAAGTGGGCGCTAAAAAAAGAACGCTCCAAGAATTTCGAGGAATTATCGACTCAAAAAACAGATCCAACGCAGGCACCTCGGCGCCCGCTCACGGACTGTATTTAATTAATATAGAATATCCAAAATCAATTTATGTCCAATAAGAAACCTAAAAGCAAAGTTTTTGATGCGCAGTTATTCAAAAGGCTGCTGCATTATATCAAGCCCTACACTGGGTTTTTTATTCTTGCGTTGACAACCGTCATTGGGTTGGCAGTTTTTGGAGCGTTACGCCCTAAGGTGTTGCAATTGGCCATTGATCAAAATATTGAACAAAAATTTGAACCAGGTTTTTTAAACTATATTCTTTTAATGTTAGGGCTCTTGGTGCTTGAAGTCACCTGTAATTTGTTGTTTATTTATTATGCAAGTTGGTTAGGTCAGTCCGTGGTAAGAGACATCCGAATTAAGCTTTTTAAACACATCCTTGGGTTCAAAATGAAGTATTTTGACAATTCCTCTGTGGGCGTTTTGATCACCCGAACGGTGACCGATATGGAGCGGATAGCTGATATTTTTGGGGAAGGGCTGTTTATGATTTTTAGCGATATTTTAAAAATGAGTGTGGTAGGTGGGGTCATGTTTTATATGAACTGGCGTTTGAGTGTCATTGTATTTTGCACACTTCCTATCGTTTTGATAGCCACCAAAGTTTTTCAGAGATACATGAAAAAAGCATTTGAAGATGTACGTACCGAAGTGTCTAACCTAAACTCTTTTGTACAGGAGCGCATCACAGGGATGAAAATTGTTCAAGTATTTGCAAGAGAAGAAATCGAATCTGAAAATTTTAGAGCCATCAACGACCGCCACAAAAAAGGCTGGATCAAAACCGTATGGTATAATTCTGTGTTTTTCCCCATTGCTGACCTCTTATCTTCCGTCACTTTGGGAACGGTGATTTGGCTAGGAGGCCTGAATACGGTACTCGATCAAACGGCTTCTATTGGTGATTTAACCGCGTTTATAATGATGGTGCCTATGATCTTTAGACCCCTGAATCAAATCGCAAATAAATTCAACACCCTCCAAATGGGGATGGTGGCTGCCGATCGTGTTTTTAAAGTATTGGACACCACCTCTAACATTCAAGATCACGGTGAGGGGATTCTTGAAAATCTAAAAGGAGACTTAGAATTTAAAGACGTTAAATTCGCTTATGTAGAAAATGAACCCGTTCTAAAAGGCGTGTCTTTTAAAGTGACTGCTGGGGAAACAATCGCCATAGTGGGAGCAACGGGCGCTGGAAAATCAACCATTATCAATCTGTTGAACCGTTTGTATGATATCAATTCTGGAACCATCACTATTGATTCTAAGGACATCAAAACAGTTTCAGTTAAAAATTTAAGGCAAAATATAGCCGTGGTTCTTCAAGATGTGTTTTTGTTTGCCGATACCATTCTGAATAATATCACCCTCAAAAACCCAGACATCAGTGAAGCGCAGGTAGAAGCTGCCGCTAAAGAAATTGGCATCCATGATTTCATCATGAGTTTGCCCAAAGGCTACCATTACAACGTCAAAGAAAGAGGTGCGATGTTGTCTTCTGGACAGCGTCAACTGATCTCATTTTTAAGAGCCTATGTCACCAACCCAAAAATTTTAATATTGGACGAAGCCACCGCTTCGATAGATTCTTACGCCGAACAACTCATTCAAGAGGCGACTCAGAAAATTACACACGGACGTACGTCTATTGTCATTGCGCATCGCTTGGCAACTGTCAGAAAAGCCGATATGATTATTGTGTTAGATGCAGGCGAAATCGTTGAGAAAGGCACGCACGCGACCTTACTCAAAAATAAAGAGGGGCATTACCGAAATTTATACGATGCTCAGTTTTTAACTAAAAACAGTTGAGGTTAAGATAAATCTGCTTTGATTTTTTCAATCAAATCTTGTGTACCTTCATAAATTACAAATTCTCCGTTATTCACATACGATAGCTGTCCTGTTTCCTCACTCACCACAAGAGCCAGTGCATCTGTTTTTTCTGTGATTCCAATCGCAGCGCGGTGCCGTAGCCCAAAGCGGGAAGGAATGTTTTTCTGGTTATTGACAGGGAGAATTACTCGAGTGGCTTTGATCACATTATCTGAAATTATAATAGCCCCATCATGAAGTGGACTGTTCTTAAAAAAGATACTTTCAAGAATAGGTTGCGTCACGGTAATTTTCATGTCATCTCCCGTTTCTACCAAAAAATCTAAATTATTATTACGCTCAATCACGATCAATGCTCCCGTTTTGCTACTGCCCATTTTGGTACAGGCTTTTACAATCACTTCAGCATCAGAAGCCGTATTCTGTTGTGCTTTTACAAAACTAAAACGTTTCATAAAGGAGCCGCTTTTGCTCAAATTTGTAGAGCCAATCATTAATAGGAATTTCCGAATCTCAGGTTGGAATACCACGATCAGAGCAATGATTCCAACACTCATGAAGCCCCCTAAAATATTACTTAGCATGCGCATTTGTAATACATCTACCAATAAATAAAAGAGGTAAAAAATAACAATCCCAAAAAAGATGTTGATGGCAACAGTGCCTTTGATCAATTTATAGACATAGTACAGTAAAAACGCGACTAAAGCGATGTCGATAAGGTCTAATATATTGAAGTTTAATAAGTCTTTGAATATGTCCACTTGGTCTGAAAATTTTAATAAATATAATAAATATATAATGAACGCTATTTTTGAAGCGCCTTATGAAGTTGAATACATTCCATTGCTTCTTTCACATCGTGAACCCTCAAGAGTTTTGCACCCTTTTGAAGTGCCACCATATGCAGTGCGGTACTGCCGTTAAGCGCTTGGTCTGCAGTGGTGTTTAAGGTTTTATAAATCATCGATTTTCTAGAAACCCCCGCCAATAGGGGAAGGTTTAAATTATTGTAATAATCGAGCATCGCTAAAAGTTCAAAATTCTGATCTATAGTTTTCGAGAAGCCAAACCCAAGATCTAAAATGATATCTTTTATTTGGTGTTTTCGTGCCATTTGAATCCGTTCTGTAAAATAAGTATAAACGTCTTTCACCACATCCGAATAGTTGGTCATTTGCTGCATGGTTTGCGGGGTCCCGCGCATGTGCATCATAATATAGGGTACGCCGAGGGCTCCAACCGTTTCAAACATTAAGGGATCTAATTGCCCCCCAGAAATATCATTGACCATCGCGGCGCCTGCTTCCACAGAGGTTTTAACGACACGACTTCTAAAACTATCAATCGAAATAAGGCTCTCAGGAAAGGCCTTGACAACAGCGTTTACAATTGGAATGAGGCGTTTTAATTCTTCCTCTTCCGAAACAAAATCAGCGCCTGGGCGTGAGCTATAAGCACCAATATCAATAAATGCAGCCCCTTCCACCAGTAGTTTTTCAACTTGTGTTAACATACTTTTTTCGTCCTTAAAGCGTCCGCCATCATAAAAAGAATCGGGGGTCACATTCAAAATACCCATCACTTTCGGGGTGTTGAGATCAATTAGCTGGCCGTTACAATTGAGAGTCATAAAAAGGTGTTGTTGATTGTTTTTGTCAAGATTTAAAACTTTAAACCATAAATCTTGATGTTTTGAATATTTTAAGCGAAATTTACGGAAAATTCGATTTATTTCATGCAAAATACTTCAAAAGAATACGATGCCGTTGTACAAGTCTGTCAAGAACTGTTCAGTAAAAAAATGAGCGACTATGGATGCGCATGGCGAATCCTTAGATTACCTTCGTTAACAGACCAGATTTTTATCAAGGCACAGCGCATTAGAGGGCTTCAACAGAATGCTGTTCAAAAAGTAGATGAAGGCGCTGCAAGTGAATTTGTCGGGATCATTAATTATTGCGTCATGGCACTCATTCAAATTGAAAAGGGAGTTGTAGAGCAACCTGACTTGTCATTTGAAGAGGCAGTAGCGCTTTATGAAGATAAAATTGCGGTCACCAAACAGTTGATGCTGGATAAAAATCATGACTATGGAGAAGCGTGGCGCGATATGCGTGTGAGTTCTTTAACCGATTTGATTTTACAAAAACTATTACGGGTCAAACAAATAGAAGACAATGCCGGACATACCCTTGTTAGCGAGGGAATTGACGCCAACTATCAGGATATGATTAATTATGCCATCTTTGCTTTAATTCACTTAAACGAATCTTAACATGAAAATCTTAGTTCCTTTCTCGCGTATTTTTGTTGGAATATTATTTATAATTTCAGGCTTTATAAAACTCAATGATCCTTTGGGGTTTTCTTATAAACTTCAAGAATATTTTAGTGCAGAGGTTTTAAACATCCCTTTTTTAGAACCCTATGCGCTTATCATTTCTGTTTTGGTTGTGGTTTTTGAAGTCGTTCTCGGCGTGTTTTTATTGAACGGATACAAACCAAAATTCACCGTATGGAGCTTGTTGCTCATGATTGTGTTTTTTACATTTCTCACCTTTTACTCTGCATACTTTGATAAAGTAAAGGATTGTGGATGTTTTGGCGATGCTTTAAAATTAACCCCTTGGGAAAGCTTCACAAAAGATGTGGTCTTATTGGTGTTTGTGTTGATTCTGTTTTTTGGAAAAACCTATATCACTCCCATATTTAAGCCGTTACCAAACACTATTCTTGCGCTTCTAAGTTTTGTAGCCAGTCTCGCTTTTGGATACCATGTATTGATGCATTTACCGAGTATTGATTTTAGAGCTTACAAAATAGGGGACAACCTGACTAAAAATATGAGTATGCCCGTAGATGCGCCTAAAGCCATTCAAGAATTTACATGGGTTTTTAATGTAAATGGGGAAGAACAAACAATTGTGACCGATGGTTCTTATCCCAATGTGGAGGGCGATTATGTGAGTGTAGAAACCGAAGTTATTGACGAAGGCTATCAACCGTCGATTTTAGATTTTTCGATAGAATCCGAGGATGAAGATTTGACTGCCACTTTTCTTAAGGAAGAAAAACTCATTATGATTGTATCTTATAATTTGGATACTGCAGAAAAAGAAGGACTGCAAAAACTGAAAGCCTTATCGGAAAATGCACAAGCCAACGGCTATACCGTTATTGGTTTAAGTGCTTCAGGAAAGGATGCAATTTCCAATATAAATGAAACCTATTGTCTCGATTTTGAGTTTTATCTATGTGATGAAAAAGCTCTCAAAACCGTGGTGCGTTCGAACCCTGGCGTCTTGGAATTAAATAAAGGGACGGTCCAACAAAAAGTACACTGGAATGACATTGATAACTTAGATCTTTAAACCTTTTGGGGAGATATATACTAAAAAAAATACAGCATTCATTTTGGACACTTTTAGGAGTTGTCACCACTATATTTTTTCTGTTTAATGTCTTGCCCGGCGATCCGGCACAAATGATGCTCGGTCAAAATGAAGACCAAGCACAATTGGCAATCGTAAAACAAAAATATGGATTTGATCAGCCCGTACTTACACAGTATTTGTATTACCTGAATGATTTATCGCCGCTGTCATTTCATTCAAATTCCGATGAAGATTACACCTTTTTAGAATCCCATTCTTACAGTTTTCAACCCCTAATTAAAACAGCCAATACCACCTTCATTTTAAAATATCCATACCTTCGTACGTCTTTTACCAAGCAAGGAAAAAAAGTCAGTCAAATACTTAAAGAAACGCTTCCAAACACCATTATTCTGGCGGTCGCTTCTATTTGTGTGGCGTTGGTATTAGGGCTCTTTTTAGGCGTAATTTCCGCATTGTACAAAGACCATTGGGTCGATAAAACAATTTTGGTAGTCAGTACTTTTGGGATGAGTTTGCCTTCTTTTTTCAGTGCTATTTTGGCCGCCTGGATTTTCGGATTTTTATTGCACCACTATACAGGATTGGAAATGACGGGGAGTCTTTATGAATTGGATGATTTTGGAGAGGTCTATCAATTACAACTAAAAAACTTAATATTACCCGCCTTGGTTCTAGGAATCCGTCCGTTGGCGGTTGTTACACAACTGATGCGAAACTCATTATTAGAAGTATTTAACCAAGATTATATTCGTACTGCAAGAGCCAAAGGTCTCAGTGAATTTCAAATTATTACCAGACATGCGATGAAAAATGCGCTCAATCCCGTCGTCACTGCCATCTCAGGCTGGTTTGCGTCTCTGTTGGCTGGAGCTGTTTTTGTGGAATATATATTTGCATGGAATGGATTGGGGAAAGAAATCGTAAATGCACTAAACACCTTAGATTTACCCGTAATTATGGGGGCTGTTTTAATAATTGCCCTTACTTTTGTGCTGATCAATATTTTTGTTGATATTATTTACACCTATTTAGACCCAAAAATTAAACTAAATTCTTAAATAAAATTTCAAAATGAAACACATTCTTTCTCTCGCTCTCTTTGTTAGTACACTGTTAAGTTGTCAAAATCGCGTCGAAACTGAATTTTCAGAGGCCGCCTTAAACGATGAATTTGTAACCTTAAATGGCGATTCTATTTTATTTAAAACCATTTTAGAAAACCATAAAGGCAACACTGTTTTTATAGATGTATGGGCTTCTTGGTGTAAAGATTGTTTGGAAGGCTTGCCAAGTGTAAAAGCACTTCAAGCGGAGTACACCGATGTGGATTTCGTCTATTTATCCTTAGATAAAACACAAAAAGCTTGGAAAAAAGGGGTCGATAGATTAGAAATTAAAGGCGATCATTACTTGATGCAGTCCGGCTGGAAAGGAGCTATGGGCACATTTTTAGATTTGGATTGGATTCCTCGCTATATGATTATTGACAAACAAGGAGCGATTAAAGTTTTTAAAGCCATTAAAACATCAGATATAACACTATTAAATAATTTAAAATGAGAAAACAAATTGTAGCAGGAAATTGGAAAATGAATAACGACTATGTCGATTCAGAACTATTTGTTGCTAAACTGTTAAAAGAGTTGAAACACACGACAACCGAAGTTATTATTGCGCCACCCTTTACGAGTCTTTTGGCATCTTCAAACTCAGTCAAAGGAAGTCAAGTTATAGTGGCTGCGCAAAACATGCATTTTGCAGAAAACGGAGCTTACACTGGCGAGATCAGTGCTGGGATGCTTCAAAGCGTTGGCGTTAAAACGGTTATTTTAGGACACAGTGAGCGTCGTGCATATTTCAATGAAAACGATGCGCTTTTAGCTAAAAAAGTAGATACTGCTTTAGCACATAAAATGCGTGCGATATTCTGTTTTGGAGAAGAATTGGAAGATCGTAAATCAGGAAATGAAGAAGCAATTGTCGAAGGACAAATTAAGAACGCTTTATTTCATTTGCCAGCATCTGCTTGGGAGCATATCGTATTGGCTTATGAGCCAGTTTGGGCCATTGGAACCGGGGAAACAGCATCTCCAGAACAAGCACAAGACATGCATGCTTTTATACGCCAAACTATTGCGAACCAATATTCAGCGGAGTTAGCTGCTGAGGTATCAATTCTGTATGGTGGAAGTGTAAAGCCAGCAAACGCAAAAGAAATTTTTTCAAAAACAGATGTTGATGGCGGTCTAATTGGCGGCGCAGCATTGGATGTAGAGCAATTTACAGCCATCATAAACGCATTTTAAATTTGGGAGATTCTATTTATATAGGCTACACTTTTAAAGTTGAACCCGTTCAGCCAGGCACCGAAATTTTGATTGCGGAACTTGGCTTTTCTGGTTTCGAAAGCTTTGTTGAAACTCCCGACGGGGTCATTGCTTATATTCAAGAAGTAGATCATTTCGCTACAATTTTAGACGCAATTCAGATTTTAAATTCTGAGGAGTTTGTCATTAGCTATGAATTTGAAACCATTGCGCAAACCAATTGGAATGCCGAATGGGAAAAGAATTTCAACCCCATTGTTGTCGAAGATCGCTGTGCGATTCGCGCGCCTTTTCACGAAGCGTTTGATGTTGAATATGACATTATTATAGAGCCCAAAATGAGCTTTGGAACGGGACATCATGAAACCACGCACATGATGATTCAACATATTTTAGCATCTGATTTCACCAACAAATCTGTTTTGGATATGGGTTGTGGAACCGGTGTGCTAGCTATTTTGGCCGAAAAAAAAGGAGCTACGTCTTTAGAAGCCATTGATATTGATAATTGGTGTTATTTAAATAGTTTAGAAAACACCTCTCGAAATGACTGTCACCACATCAAGGTTTTAGAAGGGGATGCGTCTTTACTCGAAGGAAAACGTTTTGATGTTGTCATCGCAAATATCAATCGCAACATTCTGTTAAATGACTTAAGTACATATGTTACTTGTTTAAATGAAAACGGTTCCTTATTTTTAAGTGGTTTTTATGACAGCGATTGTGAGTTGATTGAAACAACTTGCAACGAACTCCATTTGAAACTTGAGAAAAAATTAACACGAAACAATTGGGTCGCCCTGAAATTCGTCAAGTCATTATGAGTACAAAAGAAAAAATTAAAGAAGAAGCAGGGACTTCAGTCGAAGAAGGACATTTAAACGAAATTGTCTTGTTCAACGATGAGGTCAATACTTTTGACCACGTGATTGAAACCTTAGTTGATGTCTGTAAGCATTCTTACGAACAGGCAGAGCAGTGTTCTTTACTGGTTCATTACAAAGGAAAATGCACCGTCAAAACGGGTGTATATGAGGAGTTAGAACCTCAGTGTACTCAACTTCTAAAAGCTGGGTTAAGCGCTGAAATCGTTTAAGACTTTCCCATACGTCCTACCGCACAACTCACAAATGATTTAGCTTTTTTGCCAATTGAATTGGCATCCCCATTTACAGGGTATCCAAGCTTCGACAGTAATTTTGTTGCAGACTCAACAGCGTTAGTGAATTCGTTTTCATATGAAACTGTATTCGTTTCTGTATCTACACTCACATTTTGAATGCCTTCCAAAGCATTGAGTTTAGTGATTATGGTATGGGCACATCCGCCACATTTTAGATTTTGAATTTCAAGCGTTGTGGTCATGGTTTCAGAATTTAAAGGGTTGAAGGACATACAAATTCAGACAGTGCTAAATCGGTCTTTTTAAGCGCTGCAAATCCGCCAGCGACATCAACGATGTTATGAAATCCTCTTGCTTTTAAAATGGATGCAGCAATCACTGAGCGGTACCCGCCAGCACAATGGATGTAATATGTTTTATCGGAACTGATTTGATCCATTTGATGGTTGATGTAATCCAATGCAAAATGCTGTAAATCGTCCATTTTTAAATGCATCGAGTTGTATTCGCCGTCTTTTCGAACATCCAAAACAGCGAGGTTGTTCTCTTTTGTTTTTGCTGAAAATGTTTCTGCTGAAATAGAGGTTATTTGATCGGTTGTTTTTCCTGAAGCGATCCAAGCGTCCATACCGCCTTCTAAATAGCCAAGTGTGTTGTCATAACCAACGCGGGCTAAACGTATCACAGCTTCTTCAGACTTCCCTTTTGGAACGACTAATAGGATGGGCTGATTGATGTCTGTTATCAGCGCACCAACCCAGGGGGCGAATCCGCCATTAAGTCCAATAAAAATTGCGCCCGGAATGTGATTTTTTATAAAATCTTGTTGGGTTCGTACATCTAAAATAAGTGCTTCTTCTGATTTAGCCAACTGCTCAAACGCTTCCGCAGAAAGGGGGGTGTCTCCATTTGATAACACTTGTTCCAAATCGGAATAGCCACTTTGATTCATTTTGGCATTTTTGGCAAAATATTGTGGAGGAGGACTGATGCCGTCGAGGACTTCTGTAACAAACTCTTCTTTGGTCATGTCCGAACGTAGTGCGTAATTGGTGTTTTTTTGATCTCCAATCGTGCCAACCGTTTCTTTACTTAAATTTTTTCCGCAAGCCGATCCAGCACCATGTGCAGGATATACAATCACAGCATCGTCTAAAGTCATGATTTTTGATCGCAAGGATTGAAACAACATTCCCGCCAAATCTTCTTCAGTCAGGTCTGATTTTACAGCCAAATCTGGACGTCCAACATCTCCCAAAAACAGGGTGTCTCCTGTGAACACCGCATGGTGTTGCCCATTTTCATCAATGAGTAAATAGGTCACAGATTCTAGCGTATGGCCAGGGGTGTGTAATACTTTAATGGTAATGTTTCCAACTTTAAACTCTTCATTATCGGAGGCATTGTAAGAATTGAAGGTTGTTTTGGCATTTGGGCCAAAGACAATCGTCGCTCCTGTTTTTTTAGCCAAGTCTACATGACCGGATACAAAATCGGCATGAATATGGGTTTCAAAAATGAATTTTATTTTCGCATTTTCAGCAGTAGCTTTGTCCACATAATGCTGTGTTTCTCGAAGTGGATCGATGATGGCAACTTCGCCATTGGACTCGATATAGTAGGCGCCTTGGGCCAAGCAACTGGTGTAGATTTGTTCTATTTTCATGACTAAAAACAATTAAAGTATAGGTACAAAAGTAAGTTTTTTGAAATTGATGCAATATTCTTTTGATAAAAAGATTATTACCTTATATTTGCACCCTCAAAATGGCCTCGTAGCATAACTGAATAGTGCACTTGATTACGGCTCAAGAGGTTGCAAGTTTGAATCTTGCCGAGGTCACGAAGGGGATTGCTGAAAAGCAGTCCCTTTTTTATTTCTTTGCTTGCACCTATGCGTGCACCTATTTACTTTTTTTACTATATTTGGGTATGATTATCACACTAAAAATTGATACACGACCTAAAAGTTCTGGACTCAATCCTATTTTTTTTAAGTTGTCACACGGGAAAAGTGGCACAACCGAGCAAGTAAGAAAAAAAATCTATATTGGAATTGATGTTTCGCTTAAGCAATTTGACCCTAAAAACTTTAGAGCTAAGTCAAGGCACGCCAATCACGAAATAATCAACGAAAGACTCAAGCAACTAAAAGAAATTAAAAATACTTGTGAAACTAAATTTGATGCTGGTCTTTATACAATATCTCAAGCTATTAATCACTTAAGCGGTAAATCTAACATTGATAGTGTAGATGATTATATCGAGCAAATCATACAAGAATCTAAAAGTAGACCAACCTATTTGAGTTATTTCTACACTCTAGGTGCATTTAAAAAACATCTTGGATTTGCCAGCGATAAACGTGTTACATTTAATGAGTTTTCAAACTACACACTATTAAATAAATTTAAACGTGAAGCTATCACTAGCGGAGCTACTAACAATTCGATTAACTCATATTTTACTAAGATTAGAGCTGTTTTAAACGATGCTTTTCTTAATCAATATACTTTTGAAAAGTTTACACTACACAAGGGATTGAGAATGCCTAAGCCTTATAACAATAAGATTGAGACTTGCTCTGTTGAAATGTTTGTTAAAGCTATTGATAAGTGTAAAACAATTTATCAAATCCAATCGTTAGGATTTTATTTATTGATGTTTGCTACTCGTGGAATGTATCCAGCTGATATAGTTCAAATCCAGAAATTCAATTTAAGAGACGTTGACTCTGATTTAGATTCTGAATTTAATTCTCTCAATAAAGGTGTGATTAAAGATGAAATTTATAAACTTCAACAATCTGGAGTTAATTTTCTTGTTCATAATAGGAGTAAAAACAGAAATCGAAGCAATGCACCTATGTTAATTCGAATTGACCAGCAAATTCACAAGCTATTTATTTGGCTTAAATTATCTGTCATTTTAACTCATCACAATAGGGTGGAGGTTTTAGGGTCTTATGATGATAGTCTTAGTATTTTTAACTATAATACTGATGAAGCGGAACTTCATAATAATATTTGGAATGTTTACAGTAAGCATTGTAAAAAAATATTAGGTCATTCTTTCAAGAATGCTCGAAAGAGTTTTAGCTCCCACGCTATGAAGCTAAAAATAAGTGCGGATGTCAGGCAAATTTTATTAGGTCATAAAAATTTAACTATGCTCCAATACTATGATGATTTAGAGGTTTTAGAAGAAGAAGTGAACGAGGCTCACATAGGGGTTTTAAAGGCTTTTGAAGTTGAAGCCTTAGTTGATTTAATTGAAGCTAAATTTAACCAAATAGATAGGCGTATTTGCACTATGCTACCTCCTTATGAAAAGTATGTTTCAATGCTTCTAAATAAGAGTTTTAAAGAGTAGTGAGCTCAAGGTTTGAAGCTCCAAGTATCGTCCTATATATTTCTTTAATATTTGTGATTGCAGATTAAGGTATTTACCATATGGTTCATTTAGTTTTATGTGTAACTTTATAATAGAAGATATAAGCCAATTACACCTGTCAAGTAATAACAGTTTTTTATCTCTTGTTTTTTGATTATTAAACTGTGTTGAGGTTACAAGAATATCTGCAAATCCCTTAAAAGTGTATTGTTTCATAAAACCGCAACACATATGATATGTTAGGACACTAAATTAAAATTATGAACTTTAAGTGGACTAGCATATTAAAAACTATTATTTCATTTGCATATGTTAGAATTCAGTATAATATCAGTTAACTAAACATCTAATTGTGAATTATATACCAGTAGTGGTTTTTTGAAGTCCTCAAAGACGCAAAAAAACATTTAGTTTAATACGTAAAAAAAAAATCAGCTAAACAAACAACTAGAAATAAAATTAGGTCTTTCTTAAATCAT